>CANCPL010000034.1:0-22256 GCA_947380065.1 Burkholderiaceae bacterium
ATTAGCGCTGAACCAAATAGTACGCCTACGCATGCGCTGATTTTCTTTTGCTGCAACAACATTGAACTCTCCACACAACTTCATTGCCAAGTACATAGCTTTGCTATGCCCTAATAAACTCTTAGGCTTGTGTTGGAGGTGCAGCTGAAGGTGGAGTTACCCAAACGGCGAGTAGTCTAGGTGATTGATAGAAAAGCTGAGGCAGCAGAGCTAAAGTCTGAGGAGTTTCAAATCTGAGATTAGTGTTGAATGCCGGAGTGATAACACTCTGCGCTACACAATACGGGCAAGGCTGCATTTGATTGGCAACGTCTTGCCCGTCATCTTGAACATCGATTTGCATCTTGCTGCCATCGACAGAACAAATCTCCATTGCAAAACCTTCGCCATGCTTAGCCATGGAAACTGCTTGAGATGCAGCTGGCGCAAGCGCGCTCATTGCGATTGCTAAGGCAGCAATCCAGTGAACGAAGCGATTTGTGGATGAATTCATGATGCAGGGATTTTATCTGATTTCCACCTCCGACTGATCCTGCGAGGCTTTACTTTATTTTGGACAAACAAAAAGGGGTCCGAAGACCCCTTTTCTTAGGCTTTTGACCTAAATTACATAGCGGCAGAACGCTCGATCAGTTTACGACGCATTGGTCGCAATACAAACCAAGCCAAGATTGCAGCAGTTCCATTCAAGAAACTCGCAACCCAGAACACCACTTCCCAACCACCAGTAGCGGCCACCAATACGCTAGACAAAGGCACTAACAATGAAGCAGTTCCTTTTGCTGTGTAGAGAAGACCTGCGTTACCAGCAGCGTAAGTTGATCCAAAAGTATCAGCGTTAGTTGATGGGAACAAGCTATAGATCTCACCCCAAGCAAAGAACACCAAGCCAGTTAACAGAACAAACATGACTGGATCGCGACCGAGGTAATACAAACCAAGAATACCCAAACACTCAAATGAGAAGCACAAAGTCATTGTTTGTTCACGGCCAATCTTGTCTGATACCCAACCAAAGAATGGACGGGTTAAGCCGTTCAATACACGGTCAACAGTCAAAGCAAAGGTCAAGGCAGGTAATGCCAAGCCCATCAAGCTCACAGTTACGCCAGCAATTTGGAAGTCTTTAGCGATAGGGCCTAATTGAGCAGTAGCCATCAAGCCACCAGCAGCAACCATGACGAACATGAGATACATAATCCAGAACACAGGCTGCTTAACCATTTCCATTGGGCGGAAATCTTTGCGAGTCTGAACAACAGAAGCTTTTACAGTGGTGATAGCGCTCTTAATTGGCTTGGAAAGCAATAAGCTCAGAACAACCACAATGATGCCTTGCCAGATACCAAAGTACCAGAATGCATCTTGATAGCCTTGGTTAGCAATCATGTTGGCAATTGGAATAACTGTCAAAGCTGAACCAGCACCAAAGCCTGCAGCAGTCATACCAGCAGCCAAACCGCGACGATCCGGGAACCACTTGAGCGCATTACCTACGCAAGTACCATAAACAGCGCCAGCGCCAACACCACTAACAGCAGCAGCTATGTAGAGCATTGTTAATGTATCTGCATGGGCGTTCATCATCCAACCAAGGCCACACAAAATACCACCGCAGAAAACAACAGGACGCGGACCAAACTTATCAACCAAGTAACCCTCGATTGGTACCAACCATGTTTCAGTCAATACGAAAATAGTGAACGCAACTTGAATTGCTGCACGCCCCCAACCAAACTTAGCATCAATTGGGTTTACAAATAAAGTCCAGCCGTATTGCAAGTTTGCAATCATCGACATACAAATAATGCCGATTAGTAGCTGAAACCAACGACCTCCTAAAGGTCCTGCAGTTTTCTCGCCGCTCATCCTAAATCTCCTATTTTTACTTTTTATAAATACTGATCACGCCCACAAATTGGGATATGTGATTTTTAAGCATTTAAAGGATGAGTCTCTTGACAACAATCAACTTTTCTTTAATACCCCACTAGTGATTACCCTTGTCACATGCATCAGAAATTTGGTCTTACTTCACCACTTTGGGGCTTATGCGCATAACTTTGAAACTTCAGGCAAAGAAAAAGCCACCCAAAGGTGGCTTTTAATTCATGTAATTTTTTTAATTACATGCCGCGGTAAGCGCCGTCGAAATCATAGTGACGAGCAGTTTGCTTAGGGCTAGTTTTGCTTTCAGAAAAAAGCTGGTTGATCATATTCAATAAAACAGTCATTTGAATCTCCTTAAGGGTTAGTACCTAGAGTATAACCCTAATTTTATTGCGATGCAATATTGATAAGAATGCCTAATTAAATGGCAATAATCAATAATTTATTTTCTAAGTTATTGTTTTAATTGACTATTTATTCAATCTGAATAGAGAAACTCAATGTGTCTTAGAAACTTCAGATATTTAAAAAATATCATTCGTAAGGTTTTTGTTTGAAAAGATGGAGTTCAGCTAAGCCACCCTTATTTTTTATGTATTTCGAGCAAAGAGGCATAAAAAAAGGGGCTGAAGCCCCCTTTCTTAATCTGCATCTGTCTTCTCTGAGGATTTAATCCTAGGCCGTAGCAGCCTTTTTCTTGCCAATAACCTTGCCAATCAACGGCCAGAAAAGGAGTAGCAATGCAAGAGATGTAATACCGCCTACCAAGTAGTTAGAGAAGAAAATATCTAAGCTTCCCTGTGAGAACAACATGGATTGACGGAAAGAGTCTTCTGCTCGGTCACCCAACACTAGGGCCAAGACCATTGGCGCCATTGGGTAATCGAGCTTCTTAAAGATATAACCTAGAACACCGAAGCCTAACATCAACCAGACGTCAAACATCGCATTGTGAACAGTGTATGCACCAACCGCACAAATGACAATAATGACTGGGGCAATGATAGAGAAAGGAATTCTCAAGATAGAAGCAAACAATGGCACGCAAGTTAATACAACAAACAAGCCAGCCAAGTTACCTAAGTACATACTAGCAATCAAGCCCCAAACAAAGTCTGGCTTCTCAACAAATAGCAATGGGCCAGGCTGTAGACCCCAGATCAACAAACCGCCTAGCAATACAGCTGCAGTTGGTGAGCCAGGAATACCCAAGGACAACATTGGGAGGAGTGCCGCTGTACCTGCAGCGTGAGCTGCTGTCTCTGGAGCAACAATACCTTCCATCTTGCCGGTACCAAACTTATCGCCATCTTTGGATACACGCTTTGCAACACCGTAGGCCATAAAAGAAGCAGGAGTAGCGCCACCTGGGGTGATGCCCATCCAGCAACCGATCAAGCAACTACGCAATGAAGTAGCCCAATATTTAGGCAACTGCTTCCAGGTCTCAAGCACTACCTTGCCACGAATCTTCGCAGCCGCACCTTGGAATGCCAAGCCCTCTTCCATTGAAAGAAGAATCTCGCCGATACCAAACAAACCGATCACAGCAATCAAGAAGTCAAAGCCGCGCATCAACTCTGGGTTGCCGAAAGTTAAACGCAACTGACCTGTAACAGTATCCATACCCACAGTTGCTAAGGCAAAGCCCAGCATCATGGCAGAAATCGTTTTGAATGGTGAGCCCTTGTTCATACCTACGAAGCTACAGAAGGTCAGCAAGTAAACCGAGAAGAATTCGGGTGGACCGAACTGCAACGCAAACTTAGCAACCAAAGGTGCCAAGAAAGTGATCATCACAATCGCGAAGAAAGCGCCCACAAATGATGAAGTAAACGCTGCTGTTAGCGCCTCGCCTGCCTTACCGTTACGGGCCATTGGATAGCCGTCAAAAGTTGTCGCAACCGACCAGGGCTCGCCAGGAATATTAAACAGAACGGATGTAATTGCCCCGCCAAACAAAGCGCCCCAGTAAATACAGGACAACATGATGATGGCTGAAGTTGGCGGCATTGTAAAAGTCAATGGCAACAGAATCGCAATTCCGTTTGCACCACCAAGGCCTGGCAATACACCAATAATTACACCGAGTGTTACGCCTACCAGCATCAATAGCAGGTTAAATGGGGTCATTGCAACAGCAAAGCCGTTGAATAGAGCGCTAATTTCTTCCAACTTGAACTCCTTTTTGTCTCATTTTTTATTTATATTTTTTAGTTCACACCAACAAACTCTAGAGGGTTGATCCACGAGCCGTGAGGCAATGGAACTTGGAACCAGAACTCGAACATGAGATAGAGGGCCACACTCACTCCAATCGATACAGCAACAGCCTTCCAAATTGGATATTTGCCTAACCACACCATAAAGATCGCAATATAGAGAGCGGAAGAAATGTAAATGCCGATCAATTGCACACCTAGAACAAAAACAATCGCCGGCAACAATACCGCCATCACTTGCTTGAAAGGCTCTCTCTCAACAAATGATTCTGTTTTGTTATTTTTATTCACGATTGCAGCTTGATACAAAGTAACCACGCTAGAAAGCATGATGATCAAGCTGATGTAGAAAGGAAAGTAACCAGCCTCTGGACCATCGGCACCCCAGCTGGCGCCCAACTTTAGGCTACCGATCATTACTGTCAAGCCTACAGCAAGAAATAAGAGAGAGGTAATAATATCCATCGCTCTGACGCTAATTACCGAGTCTTGATTTGTATTGTTTGTATGTTCAGACATTTTTTATTTTTTAAAAAAGTTAATTAATACACTTGCCAAAAAATAGGACCCCATTTTTAGGGGTCTCATCTTGATTCTCAAAAATTACTTAGCCAAGAATCCAGCTTCAGCCATTAATTGCTTATGCAAAGCTTCATTTAATGTGAGCCAATTTCTAAACTCTTTACCAGTCATGAATGTTTGGTTGAAAGCACCATCAGCCATGAATTTCTTCCAGTCTGGAGTAGCACGAACTTTTTTGAATAATTCAACGTAGAAGTCAACTTGCTCTTGAGTTACACCTGGAGCCATAAAGATGCCACGTAACATGACATAGTCAGTTGTTACGCCAGCTTCTTTACAGGTTGGAACATCGTTCCAAGACTGAGTATCAGTAATCTTCTCTTTGTATGGCATACGGGTGTCATCAAATACACATAATGCACGCAACTTGTTAGCACGCCACTGAGCAACCGCTTCAATTGGATTGTTCACAGAAGAATCGATATGGTTACCTACGAGCTGAACAGCAACGTCACCACCCCCTTTAAATGGGATGTAAGTAAACTTCGCACCAGTCGCTTTTTCAAGTGCTACGGTAATGATCTGATCCTCTTGCTTAGAACCAGTACCTCCCATTTTGAACTTACCTGGGCCCGCTGCTTTTGCAGCATCGATATATTCCTTGGCAGTTTTGTATGGCTTTTCTGCGTTATCCCATAAAACGAATTGATCGAGCGCTAACATCGCTACTGGAGTGATGTCTTGCCAGTTAAATGGAACGCCAGTTGCCAATGGAGTGGTAAATAAATTGGAGAGCGTAATAATGATCTTGTTTGGATCACCTTTGGCTTCTTTCATTGCCAAGAAACCTTCGGCACCAGCACCAGCACCTTTGTTCACAGGAATAACAGCCTGCTTCATCAAATTATTTTTTGTGATAATCCCTTGAATCATGCGAGCCATTTGGTCAGCACCACCGCCAGGACCGGCAGGAATAATGAATTCAACTGGCTTGTTTGGTTCCCATGCTGCAAATGCAGGCGAAACGCCAACTACACCGAGGGCTAATGCGGTAGATATCAACGCCCCTTTTAACTTCATCTTCATAAAGTATGTCTCCAAAATGGTTTTCCAATTTAAATTTGGCTTATCTAATTTGATTATGATTTTTAAACATGATGGGCAAGCAGAACTTGACTCCCGTCAAGAATTTCAAAATCAGACTGCACAAGCTTCTGAAATCTAGTATAAGCCCTTATAAATTAAGCCACAGACCATAAATAGTCTACTTACATCCTGACTCAAAAACTGTTTTTATTGCACGAAAATGCACATTTTTAAAACTTCTTCATCGCCAATTAATTGCTAAGGGTTTTCCCTAAAAACTAAAAAGTAATGGTGCCACTTGCCGGAATCGAGTCGTCAACCATTGCTTTAAAAATGAAGGTGGCATTGACAGCATTAGAAGCATTGTGTGGCGCAGCAGATTCTCAATCAGGAGTGCGCCAAAAATTTATCAATTTACTGGGATTAAGTATCAGGCTGACTCACCCATATGTTTTTGGCATCTGATAACCATTGTCTTCGACAGCTCATCATTAAACTCCGACACCATTTCAGCATAAATTGCTTGAGCTAGACGGTATTCCCCATCTGAATATAGTTTGAATGCTGCGAATGTCCGAATACACAACTCTTCTTCGATTGGAGTCGGGGTAGTTTCTGCATCACCATCCCTAATGCCGAGAAGTTCATAAATTAATATCTCACCAGCACGTCCCTTAACAGTAATTAAGTCTATTGGACGAACCCAGAGCCGCTCCCCCGCATCCTTAAATACAGAATGGCTTATGGCAATATCTGTGCCAAAATCCTTATTAATACCCTCAAGGCGAGATGCAATATTGACGCCATCCCCCATAACGGTGTAGCTCAGACGCTCCTCTGAGCCGATATTTCCAACCAATACCGCGTCCGTATTAATGCCGATCCTTGCAATCAATGGCGGCTTACCTTCTTGAATCAAATCTTGATTCAGTTTTACCATTCGCCTTTTGGTTTTAATCGCAGCAACCGCTGAGTGATAGGCGTGATGTGGATTCAAGGCAGGCGCACCCCAAAAAGCCATTACAGAATCACCTATAAATTTGTCAACTGTGCCACCCTCTTCTTTGATGGCATATGTCATGAGCTTTAGATAAGAAGAAACACGGGTGAGCAACTCACGGGAGGGTGTGACCTCAGACAAAGATGAAAAATCCTTAAGATCTGAAAAGAGAATTGTTAGGTAGCGACTCTCTCCGCCAATCTCAATGCCGTTATCTGACTTAAGCAAATCGCTAACTAAGTCTCTTGGAATATAGGCTGTAAATGCAGCAATCGTCTTTTGCAGGCGACTCAAAGCAACATTCAGAATGGAAATTTCCCTGATATACGAATTAACATATTTAAATTGATGCAAATTAAATTCACGAATATTGTCAGCCTCTTTAGAAAGCAATCGAATTGGTCGTGCAATGGCACGGCTAAGCAATAAGCCCACTGGAATCATCAGCAATAGTAAAAAAATACCCGCATAGACTAGCTTATGCTTTAGCGCAATTGCCTCTGCAAGCAATTCATTTTCAGGAACGGCACTCATCAGCAATAGCCGACCATCGCCCCCAGTCGAAAATGGATAAAAGTTGACTTCCCAGTCATTGCCGCCAACACCAGGTATTTGGGCAAATTGAGCAACTTCGTTTTTATCACTTGAAATCTGATGCAGCGCGTCAAGAATAGGTGAATTAAATTGATTCAGTTGTTTTAATTGAATCTGATTTCCACTGGATTGAGATTCATCGACTAGTGATACTAGACCACTTGAAGCTATAACAAACCCCCGATCATCCACAATTGCCATTTCAGTATTCGGGGTTGGTTTTTGCTCTGCCAAGCTCTTACCAAGCACATCAAGCTGGATATCTATTGCAACAACAGCTTGACGATTTTCAGCTTGCTTGGCAATTGTTATGCCAGCTTGGCGATTTGCAAAAAATAAGTATGGCGGTGTAGTAATGACGTTAGATGTTTTAATTGCCTCTTGGTACCAAGGGCGCTGACGTGGAAAATACTTTTTTGCATAATCTGACTGTGGGTCAATCTTTAGCTCTCGTAATGCGGAATCTAAAAAAATATAGCTCCCCTGTAATGCTGACCCCACATGTTCGATACTTTGAATCATGAATGTTGTTTCTGCGGGAGCGTTGTATTTACTTCGCTCAGCTTCCGATCGTATGGGGCGAAGCAAGAAAAAATCTCCGTTTGCATAGCCTATATAGACGGCAGCTGTCGAACTATAGTTGACGAGCATTTCTTGAAATAATCCAACCCTCTTCATCCGAGCGTTAAGAGTATTTGCTTCGGTGATGGCGGAGTTGGCTAATAACCTCACCCCAACTTCTGAGGGATCCAAGAGACCGCGAAAATTCGAGACCATCTGTTGGGCTATTTGATTCGATTTTTCTTGAGCGCCTTTGCGCAATATCTCCTCTATGGCTAAATGAGAAATTAAGCCAATAGCGCCGCCAACAATCAAAATCAGCAGCAGAAATAAAGATGAGATATGAAGGTTTAGCGAGAAATTTTTTTTCATCAGAGTTAAACCCCCAAAAGTCCTATTGAAAACTTCAGCAAAAAGCGATTTCACTCATTATGAGCTAAAGCGGCAAATCTGCTTTGATTCTAGCGGAAACGGTCCAACAGTTTTTTGCTTACTTTATCTAACTGTGTGGAGTCTTTAATCAAGAACTGCAATCCATTCGAATCAGCAATCAGCAATGTATTTCCAGAAATTCTGCGTATATCTTCCTCGCCTTTGAGTCGAATTCGAGTTGGCCCGCGATCCGTTTCGATATCCCAAATACTGGGGGTAGCAAAGGTGGATACCTTAGTAATTTTTTCAATGACTGGCATAAACTCACGCTCAGCCAATTCTTCCTCAATCAATCCTAATTCAGCTTCAGAAATCGCAGCCATATTCGGAAACCAGCAAAGCTCTTTGCCCGATTGATTCATGATGCCGATGCCAGCACCTGGCGCAGTGATAGGAAATGCTCTTACTGGATGAACGCCTAAATGTCGCTCACCCTTATTATCAATAAAGATGAGGCGGCCTAGCGCATCACGCTCGAGCTGATGAGTCTTGCTCATACCCCACCTCCAATTTTCTTCGCCACTTCTTCAAGTTGCTCTTCTTGCTGTCCTTCTTGCTGCGCTGCTTGCTCATCTTCCAGACTTTCGCCGATAGCGCCGCCCTCTACCAATTCAGCGGCATGACGTAACTGAGCTTGATACAGAGTGTAGTAAGGGCCTTGGGCTTCCATCAATTGATCGTGCGAGCCAATCTCCACAATTTCACCCTTATCTAAAACTACTAAGCGATCTGCTTTTCTTAAAGTGGAGAGGCGATGTGCGATGGCAATCGTAGTACGGCCTTTAACTAAGTTATCTAAGGCACGCTGAATTTCCTTCTCAGTGGTGGTATCAACCGATGATGTGGCTTCATCCAAAATCAGAATGCTTGGGTTAATGAGCAAGGCACGCGCAATAGAAATGCGTTGGCGCTCACCGCCAGAAAGAGATTGCCCACGCTCCCCTACCAATGAGTCGTAACCTAAAGGTAGGCGGAGAATAAATTCATGAGCATGAGCTGCACGTGCAGCCTCGATGATTTGTTCGCGAGTTGCATCTGGCTTACCGTAAGCAATATTTTCAGCAATCGTGCCGAAGAATAAAAACGGTTCCTGCAATACCAAACCTATGCGCTTGCGATAGTCAGCAATTCCGATACTACGAATATCGCGCCCATCCAAAGAAATTGAACCAGAACTAACATCATAGAAACGACAGATCAAGTTCACCAAAGTACTTTTACCTGAACCGCTATGACCTACCAAGCCAATCATTTCACCTGGTGCGATATCTAAATCAATTCCCTTGGTTACTGCGCGATTGCCATAACGGAAACCCACGCCACGAAGCGAAATACGGCCCTTAACCACTCCCAGAGGGAGGGGGTTAATTGGTTCAGGAACGCTGGAGACATGATCCAAGATATCAAAAATTCGTTTAGCCCCTGCAGCTGCTTTCTGCGTATGAGAAACAATCCGACTCATCGAATCTAGGCGAATATAAAAACGGCCGATGTAAGCCAAGAAAGCAATCAAAACACCAACCGTCACTTTCTGGTGAGCAACTTGCCAAATTCCAAAACCCCACACTACAAGCAATCCTGTTTCGGTCAGAAGTGTTACTGTAGGTGAGAACAAGCCCCACACACGATTCACACGATCATTGATCTGTAAATTGTGTTTATTGGAATCAACAAAGCGTTTGAGTTCACGATCTTCTTGGGCAAATGCTTTCACCACACGAATACCTGGAATTGTGTCAGCTAAGATATTCGTGACTTCTGACCAGATGCGGTCAATCTTTTCAAAACCAAAACGCAAGCGATCACGTACTACATGAATCATCCACACTATGAATGGCAAAGGTGCCAAGGTAACCAAAGCTAGCAAAGGATCAATTGATACCAAGATCGCCGCAGTCATAGCAATCATCAACACATCAGTTGCAAAATCGAGTGCATATAAAGAGAGGAAAACGCAAATACGATCGGTCTCGGCGCCAATGCGGGCAATCAAGTCACCTGTTCTCTTGCCACCAAAGTATTCCAACGAAAGTTTGAGTAGATGCTCGAAAGTAGTGTTGCGTAAATCCGCGCCAATGCGTTCACTTACCAAGGCAAGTAAGTAGGTCTTCCACCAACCTAAGCCCCAAGCAACAATTGCGGCACCAAATAAAGCCAAGAGATACATGCTGGCCAAATGAAAATCAATTGGATTGCCACGCTCATATGGAATCAAGACATGATCCATTAATGGCATCGTCAGATACGGCGGTATTAGAGTGGCGCCCGTAGACAGAAGCGTTAATACAAAGCCAAGCAGCAATTGCTTTTTGTAGGGACGAGCAAAGCGCCAGAGTTTCAACAGCGTCCAAGTGGATGGCGGCGCATCATCTTCTGGATCACATGTTGGGCATGAATCCGAATTCGCTGGTTTAGGACTCAAGCAAACCGGGCAAACCTGTTTGTCATACTCCCCAACTTCACCATTGCTGATTTCTTCACCGCGCGTCAACTGTTTAAAACCGGATTGGAGGCGAAGGACCTGGGGATTAACTGCCAAGGTGAAATTCCACGCCCTAAGCAAGTTAGAGGCAGTTTCCAATCTTAAATGCCCCACACCCGCATGATCACCATGAATTAAATGGGCTCCATCGCTAAGCTCCCAGGCCTCAAAT
The DNA here is from genome assembly GCA_947380065.1 of Burkholderiaceae bacterium. GTDB lineage: Bacteria > Pseudomonadota > Gammaproteobacteria > Burkholderiales > Burkholderiaceae > Polynucleobacter. The sequence goes on from CANCPL010000034.1 coordinate 10,962, forward strand.
ACCTTTCCATCAGTCCAAAATAGACCTTGCTCGCTAAGCAAAAGGAGGCTTTTTTCAAAGCGTAGCTGAGCATCTAAATCGAGCTCAACCCAAGATAGCAGGGCTTCAGGGCTCTTTACGGGAGATTTTTGATCAGCTAAAACAGCCCCCCAATAGCTTGGCAGCGCGGGAGCAAAAGGTAGGATTTGTGGCTTCATTGACCCTAAAAGTATAGTGGAGCTGAATTATTAAGATTTATTAGTCCTGTCAACTTTAGCGGCCCAAAAGCCGTTAAATTGTCTAATTAGGCCTTTTTATGTATTTTTGCTAATTTTGTGAGTTTTTCAATAACTACTAAAACAGAGAGACTGTCTGACGCGTCAACGCCAAAACCTTGGCGCCAGCCATCGCAACACTGCATATGCCCCAATTACTAGATAAATCCATCGAGATTCTGAGTGTCAAACATCTCCGTGGCCCCAATATGTGGACTTACCATCCGGTTATAGAGGTATGGCTCGATATTGGCGACTTAGAGGACTATCCCTCTAACCTCATTCCCGGCTTTTATGACCGCCTGGTCAAAGCGCTCCCAAGTCTAGTTGAGCATCGCTGCAGTTATGGCGAAACTGGCGGATTTTTAAAGCGCGTTGAAGAAGGCACCTGGCCTGCTCATATTTTGGAGCATCTCACTTTAGAGTTACAAAACTTAGCAGGCATTCCCGGTGGCTTTGGTAAGGCGCGTGATGGTGACAGACGTGGCGTATACAAAGTCATGGTTAGCGCCATCAATGAAGAAGTAACTCTGACTGCCCTTAAATATGCACGCGATCTCTATCTGGCCTTAGCGCAAGACAATAAAGATTGCGTAGCTGAAGCTCAAACCATTATTGAAAATCTGCGTGAACTCGGTGACGATCTATTGCTCGGTCCAAGTACTGCATGCATTGTGAATGCAGCTGAAGAGCGCGGCATTCCATCGATTCGTTTGTCTGAAGGTAACTTAGTTCAATTAGGTTATGGCGCCAAGCAACGCCGTATCTGGACAGCTGAGACCGATCAAACTAGTGCAATTGCTGAAACTATTTCTCGTGACAAAGATTTAACCAAGAGCTTGCTGCGTAGTGCCGGAGTTCCGACACCTGAAGGTAGAACTGTTACCAGCCCTGATGATGCTTGGGAGGCTGCGCAAGATATTGGCTTACCGGTGGTAGTAAAACCAATCGATGGCAATCATGGTCGCGGCGTATTTATCAATCTTTATACCCAACAAGAAATTGAAGCTGCCTATGCTGTTGCTATTGATGAAGGTAGCGAGGTTTTAGTTGAGCGTCATATTGTTGGCGATGAGCATCGTCTGCTTGTTGTAGGCAACAAAGTGGTTGCTGCGGCAAAAGGTGAAACCGTATGGGTCACTGGTGATGGCAAACATACTATTCATGAACTAATTCAAATACAGATTAATTCAGATCCACGTCGCGGTACCGCAGAAGAGCACCCTCTTAATCCTGTTCGCATTGACTCTGCGGTAGAGCTCGAGCTAGCACGTCAGCAATTAACAGGCGATAGCATTCCCGCAATTGATCACAAAGTACTCATTCAAAGTAATGGCAACGTTGCATTTGATGTCACTGATTTAGTTCATCCTGATGTTGCTAGCCAAGTAGCTTTAGCTGCTCGTGTCGTTGGCCTAGAAATCGCAGGCGTTGATTTAGTAGCCCAAGACATCAGTAAACCACTGGCAGATCAAAATGCCGCCATTGTTGAAGTCAATGCTGGACCCGGCCTATTGATGCATTTAAAACCTGCGAGCGGTAAACCGCAGCCAGTTGGCAAAGAGATTGCCAATCACCTCTTTCCTCCTGGAGCAGATTTCCGCATTCCTGTTGTTGGCGTCTGTGGCGAAAGAGGTAAAACCCCTGTCGCAGAAATGATTGCCCATTTCTTGCGCTTAACCAATGTCTATGTTGGGCTGTCTTGCAGCAAGGGACTATTTTTTGGTAACCGTGCCATTCCAAACTCTAATTCATCCAACTGGGAGAATGCCCGTCGCACACTTCTGAATCGCGCAGCAGAAGCTGTGGTGATTGAAAATAATCACCTATCAATGTTAATTGAAGGCTTAGCCTACGACCGATGCCAAGTTGGCGTAGTGCTGAATGTTGATTCTCAGGCAAACTTCCCACAGTACGCAATTTTCGATGAAGATCAAGTCTTTAGCGTTGTGCGCACTCAAGTGGATGTAGTACTTCCAACAGGTGTTGCAGTTCTCAATGCTGATGATCCAATGTGCGTTCAAATGGCAGAGCTTTGCGATGGTCAGGTGATTTTCTTTAGCGAGAATCCCGACTCTGAGATCATCAATAATCATTTGCTCAATGGCGGTCGCGCAGTTGCTATTGGCAAACAACAAATTACTCTGAAGTCTGGCAAGCTGGATCAGAAATCGATTCCTGTGCCACGCCACTCAGAAGCTAACAGCACCTCTCCGTGGAAGACCATGAATTTAGGAGCAGCGATTGCTGCGGCCTGGGCTCTTGAAATTCCGTTTAATGTTATTGAAGCAGGCGCAGAAACATTCGTGCCTGATGCCACTACCGCTACAGGGACTTAATTGGAAATCACCCGTATTCGCATGTTGCGTGGCCCAAATTTATGGAGCCGCCATACCGCTTTAGAAGCGATTGTTTCTTGTGATGAGTCAGAACGATCAATCGACTCTATCCCCCAATTTGAAACCAAGATTCGTGAACGCTTTCCGCAACTAGGCAGTATGCGTCGCGGTGGCCAAAATGAAGTACTGTCATTGGCTCACGCCCTTGAGCATGCAGCTCTGGGACTGCAGGCACAAGCAGGTTGCCCTGTTACCTTTAGTCGTACAGTACAAACTATAGATGTTGGGGTCTATCAAGTTGTAGTGGAATACATTGAAGAAGTTGTAGGTCGTATGGCTTTTGACTTTGCTTTTGCATTAATTCAATCGACCTTGAATGATGCCCCGTTTGATCTCGCAGCCGCATTATCAGAATTAGAAGCGCTCTATGAAGATGTTCGTCTTGGGCCGAGTACAGGCTCAATCGTCGACGCTGCCGTCCAGCGCAATATCCCCTTCCGCAGAATGACTGAAGGTAGCATGGTCCAATTTGGCTGGGGCAGTAAACAGAAACGAATTCAGGCTGCAGAAACAAGTAATACCAGCGCGATTGCTGAAGCGATTGCACAGGATAAAGAGCTCACCAAAAATCTCCTTGCAGCAGCAGGTGTATCCGTACCGATTGGCGAGGTTGTTACTACCGCTGATGATGCATGGCGTGCCGCTCAAAAAATTGGCGGCCCGATTGTGCTTAAACCAAAAGATGGCAATCAAGGTAAAGGTGTTGTAGCCAATATTGAAACTGAAGAAGAGATTCGGGCTGGCTTTATCGTAACCCAGGCTTTTGGCAGTGAAACCATTGTTGAGCGCTACCTTCCTGGCGCAGATTACCGTTTGCTCGTAGTTGGCAATCGACTTTCAGCAGCTGCACGTCGTGAACCTGCTCAAGTGGTTGGTGATGGCGCTAATACTGTCGCCCAGCTTGTTGAAATTGAGAATAAAAATCCATTGCGTGGCGATGGACATGCAACGGCGCTCACCAAGATTCGCTTTGATGATATTGCCCTTGCACATTTGGCAAGTAATGGTCTAACACCGCAGTACGTTCCCAAAACTGGTGAACGTATTCTCTTGCGTAACAATGCCAACCTCAGTACTGGCGGCACTGCAACCGATGTAACAGATGATGTTCATCCTGATGTAGCAGCGAGTGCTATTGCAGCCGCGCAGATGATTGGTCTTGATATTGCTGGTGTAGATATCCTTTGTGAATCCATCTATAAACCGTTAGAGCAACAAGGTGGCGGTATTGTTGAGGTGAACGCAGCGCCTGGATTGCGTATGCATTTAAAACCTTCTTACGGCAAAGGCCGTCCTGTAGGCGAAGACATCATCAATATGATGTTCCCACTTGGTGAAGACGGCAGAATTCCTGTAGTTGCGGTTACAGGCACCAATGGCAAAACCACTACTGTGCGCCTGATCTCCCATTTATTAAATGAAACTGGTCTGCGCGTTGGCATGACTGGTACCGATGGCGTCTACATTAATCATCGCCTCATCGATACCGGTGATTGCAGCGGGCCTAAGAGCGCCCGCAATGTATTAATGCACCCTGATGTAGATGCGGCTGTTCTTGAAACAGCGCGCGGTGGCATGTTGCGCGAAGGCCTTGGTTTTGATCGCTGCGAAGTCGCTGTTGTAACTAATATTGGCGAAGGTGATCACCTGGGTCTCAATTACATTACTAGCGTTGAAGACTTGGCTATTCTTAAACGCGTCATTGTGCAAAATGTTGCCCCTACTGGTGCTGCAGTATTAAACGCAGCAGATCCTATGGTGGTAAAGATGGGTGACAAATGTTCTGGCCGAGTGATCTTTTTTGCCCAGAACCAACATCACCCAGTGATTGCCGCCCATCGCGCCAAGAATAAGAAAGTAATTTACTTTGACGGCACATACATTGTTGCATCTAAGGGCTCGCGCGTGATGTACCGCTTCCCAGTAAGCGAGATTCCCTTGACGAAAAATGGCGTTCTAGGTTTCCAAATCGAAAATACAATGGCCGCGATTGGCGCAGCTTGGGCCTTAGGTCTTGATGCTGAAAAAATCGCTCGCGGTCTAAATAGCTTTGAAAGTGATGCGAATTCAGTTCCAGGCCGCTTTAATCAGTTTCAACATAAGGGCGCTATGGTCATTGCAGATTATGGCCACAATCCTGATGCTATGCGCGCCCTAGCAAGCGCAATAGAAGCGATGAAGCCAAGCAAGAGCCATGTAGTGATTAGTGGTGCAGGCGATCGTCGCGATGAAGATATCCGTGATCTGACTCGTATACTGGGCAATTCTTTTGATAATGTCATTCTCTATCAGGATGCCTGTCAACGCGGCCGCGAGGACGGTGAAGTCTTGAAACTATTGCAAGAAGGTTTAGTTGGGGCCACCAAGGCAAAGCAGATCAAAGAGATTCATGGTGAATTTAAAGCAATTGATGCCGCCCTTAATGATCTTGCTGCTGGTGATATCTGCCTCATTCTGATTGATCAAGTTGAAGAATCACTTGCCTATCTCAAGCAACAAGTAAGGCCCTAATAATCATTGCATGAACAATAAAAAACCCAATCGCTTGATTGGGTTTTTCTTTTTAATTCAAGGATATTTAGGAGTGATAGTGCTGGATACGATCAATTTCTTCCTTGGACCCCAGCATCACCGAAACACGCTCATGTAAATCAGTTGGCTGTAAATCCATAATTAAATCCGTACCGTTGGTAGATGCGCCACCCGCCTGCTCTACCAAGAAGCTCATGGGATTTGCTTCATACATTAAGCGCAACTTACCTGGCTTATGTGGCTCACGCTGATCCCATGGATACATAAAGACACCGCCACGAGACAAGACTCGATGTACATCGGCCACCATCGAGGCAATCCAGCGCATATTGAAATCCTTGTCGCGCACACCACTCACGCCAGCTAGACACTCATCAACATAGCGACGGACTGGATCAGCCCAGTGACGCATATTGGACATATTGATTGCGAACTCTTTGGTGGAATGGGCAATTTTCACTGAATCCTTAATTAGCAAAAACTCGCCAGTCACTTTATTCAGTGTAAACATGACCACCCCGTCACCCAAGGTTAAAGCCATCGTGGTTTGCGGTCCATACACCACATAACCTGCTGCAACCTGATGACGTCCTGATAACAAAAAGTCAGAAGTCTGTAAGGGGGTGTTTGGGTCCTGCTTTTTCAGAACTGAGAAAATTGTTCCAATGGAAACGTTCACATCAATATTGGATGAGCCATCAAGTGGATCAAACAATAGCAAGTAATCACCAATGCCTTGAACTGGAACAGGCAACTCCATCTCTTCGGAAGCTAAACCAGCAAGTGATTGACAGTCCTTCACCCCATCAATCAATAAATCATTAGCAATGATGTCGAGTTTTTGCTGAACTTCACCCTGTACGTTGCCAGTTCCCGCGGAACCCAGCAAGCCAATCAAGGCACCCTGTGCCACTTCGTGGCTTAAGGTTGAGCAGGTATCAACTACCGCAGTGAGCAATTCTTGCAAACCAATAGGTATAGCAGCGCCCGCTGGCTTTGCAGAAGCCAAATATTGCTTGAAATTGATATGGGTACTTGAGGACAAAGGTAATTCTCCAAAGCTCTATTGAAATTAAGGTCTATTTTGCCCTGTTCTTGCTAGCACTCTAAAAAAGTAGTCTTTTTGCATATAAATAATCAGATTAGACATTAACTACTTTAATTTTGATGATATTATAGATGTTATAATGCATCATTATTGATGAGGAATAAATATGAGAACTACAGTCACCATAGACGATGACCTATACCAAAGGGGTTTAGATCTTGCCGATCCTGAGATGGATAAGGCAGACCTCTTCAGGGAGGCTATTAATGTATTCATACGAGTTCAAGTGGCCAAGCGGCTAGCAGCACTAGGTGGTAAATCACCTCAAATGAAGGCTATTCCCCGCCGCAAACCAAGCCATGGTCAGTGATCATGACCATGGTTTTAGTAGATACATCAGTCTGGATAGCTCACTTCAGGAAATCCAATACATCTTTCGAAGCTTTATTGGTAAATGACCAAATACTGTGCCACCCCTTGGTCCTAATAGAATTAGCGTGCGGATCACCTCCATCACCACGCTCTAAAACCTTAAGCTATATTAAAAAATTGCAGCAAGCAACTATTGCTACACCTCATGAAATATTGGAGTTTATAGAAAAGAATCAACTTCAGGAGTCTGGATGCGGCGCGATCGATGTCTCACTTCTTGCGTCCACCCTGCTCTCAGAAAACGCCCAACTCTGGACCTTGGATAAGAGTCTAGAAAAGCTTGCCATTCGGTTTGGCATCTCGTACAGCAACAAGCTCCATTAATTTCTTAGTTACCCAGCGCTTTTCCAATAACTTCCCTTACATCCGGGGAGAGTGTTTGACATGATGAAACCCGCTCCAGAGCCGCTTTCATGGGATCTTGATAGGGTTGGGCAAATAAGCGCCAGCGATCCAAGGCTCTAGCGAGGCGGGCTGCTACCTGAGGGTTGATTGGATCCAGTGCTAGCACGCTATCAGCCCAAAACTCATATCCACTGCCATTCGCCTGATGAAAACTAGCGGGATTATTGGCGCAGAACGAATGAATCACACTGCGAACTCGATTTGGATTGTTTAACTTGAATGCAGGATGCTCACGGAGCTTCTTCACCTCAGCGAGTGTGGAGTCAAGACCATCAACTGGTGGACAGCTTGATTGCAATCCAAACCACTTATCAATTACTAAAGCATCATTTGCAAATCGATTGTAAAAATCAATCAGGCAGTCTTTGGCTGATGTTGAACCGTGCACCACTAACGCAGACAATGCTGCGTAGCGATCGGTCATATTGTCGGCAATCTGATATTGATTAGTGGCCATCGGAGCCCATACTGAAGGGGCAGCATCAAGCAACATACTCAATGCTAGATTTTTAAGGGCACGTTTACCTGCGTCTATTCCGTCAGATTTAAATGGACCAGGCGTCTGCATTTGTTGATACAAAGCCGCCCATTCGAGTTGGAGTTGCTTAGCGATCTCTTTTCGGAAAGCACGTCGTGCGCTAAAAATTTGCTGAGGATCAACACTTGTGCATTGCTCATACAAATAGGATTCTGCAGGTAATGTTAAAGCTAGGTCTTTGAAAGCTGGGTCCAATTTGGGATCTAGCAAGATATTGCGATAGGCCTCAATCAATTGCGCATCGGGCAGACGGTTATTCAAAATCATTTGCATAGCCAACTTCTGACCGGCTTCCCAACGATTAAATGCATCATCGTCGCTCGAGAACAAGGTTAGAAGATCTGCTTCAGACTGCTCGAAATCTAAATTGATTGGTGCCGAGAAGTTTCGATTAATAGAAAGAACGGGGCGCTCTTCTATATTGTCAAAAGTCCAAGTCTGACTTGCTTGAGTTAGCTCCAGCAATTGCTCTTGCTGGTCATTCGCTTTTGTCAGTAAACGTATTTCCAGTGGAATATGAAATGGTTTCTTCTCTGACTGGCCAGGACTTGGTGCACAACTTTGAGTCAACGTCAGTTGATACTGCTTTGTGACGGCATCGTAACTCTCCTGCACCATAACTCTTGGGGTGCCTGCCTGGCTGTACCAATTCTTAAACTGAGTAAGATCCCTACCATTGGCATCAGCCATTGCCGCTAGAAAATCATCGCAGGTCACTGCCTGACCATCATGGCGCTTGAAATAGAGATCCATTCCTTTGCGAAAGCCGTCTTTGCCTAATAAGGTTTGATACATCCTAACGACTTCGGAACCCTTCTCATACACGGTAACGGTATAGAAGTTGTTAATCTCTTGATACTCATCGGGGCGAATTGGATGGGCCATTGGACCCGCATCTTCTGGAAACTGAAGTTGACGTAGCAATCGGACATCCTCAATGCGCTTTACCGCCCTACCAGACTCGCTACCCATTTGATCGGCCGAGAATTCTTGATCTCTAAATACGGTTAAACCTTCTTTGAGCGATAGCTGAAACCAATCCTGACAAGTTACGCGGTTACCTGTCCAGTTATGAAAGTATTCATGCGCAACCACACTTTCAATATTGGCAAAGTCAGCATCAGTAGCGGTTTCTGGTTGAGCAAGAACAAACTTGGTATTGAAAATATTCAAGCCCTTGTTCTCCATCGCACCCATATTGAAGTCGCTTACTGCAACAATCATGAAGCGCTCTAAATCTAACTCCAAGCCAAAGCGCTTTTCATCCCAATGAATAGAAGCAATGAGGGAGTCCATGGCGTGGCGAGTCTTCTTTAGATCATGGGGTTCAACCCAGATCTGCAGCAGCTTCTGAGCGCCACTGCTAGTTGTAATGGTCTCTTCAATACATTCCAACTTACCAGCAACTAAGGCAAACAAATAAGACGGCTTGGGAAATGGATCTTCCCAGGTTGCGCTATGCCAACCATTGGGTAGTTTTTCTGTAGTCAGTAAGTTGCCGTTGGATAAGAGCACCGGGCACTCTGCTTCGCGCGCACGCAATGTCACTCGATAACGCGCCATTACATCGGGGCGATCCAAGAAGTAAGTAATCTTTCTGAAACCTTCTGCTTCACATTGAGTGAAAAAGTTCCCATTGGAGACATACAAGCCCATCAGGGTGGTATTTTTCTCGGGGACGCAAACGCAAATCATTTCTACGACAAACTTTTCTTTGCCTTCATTTGGTAGCGAATGAATCGTCAGTGTTTCTGGTGTCAATTCAAAATGGCGATGAGCTTCACCATTGATGCGCAAACTGACAAACTCGAGCTCTTGCCCGACCAAAACTAAAGGGGTTCCTGGCTTAAAGCTTTTACCCGGCAAAACCTCAATGCGACTTTTTACAATGGTTCGCGCTGGATCTAGAGCGATATCTAGCTCAACTTGGTCGAAGGTGTAGACAGGCGGGCGGTATTCGAGCCTACGAAAGCTCTGGGGGAGATCAGTTTTCATGACCCTATTTTAAGTCTTGGCTGGCAGACGGGTTGGTTCGCTATCTCAGGCCCATATCAGGGTAGCCAAGCCAATTGCAATAAAGGTGACGGCCGCAACCGCATGCACCCACTTAATGGGCATACGCTTAGTGAACTTCTGGCCAATCCAGACTGCAGGAGCATTTGCCAACATCATCCCCAATGTGGTGCCAACTGTTACAGAAACTACATCCTCGTAGCGAGCGCCCAAGGCGATAGTCGCAATTTGCGTCTTATCGCCCATCTCGGCTAAAAAGAACAAGCCTACCGTGAGCAAAAATACTTGGAGAGCCCTATCAGTTACCTTAGAGCCAGCTGCATCATCAATATGATCTGGCACCAATAACCACAAACCAATCCCCAAAAAGCTTAAGCCCAGAATCCAACGCATCACATCAGGTGATACCAAGGTGGTTAGCCAATGCCCCAGTAAGGCAGCACAGGCATGATTTGCAATCGTGGCAATAAAGATGCCTGCAATGATCGCTAATGCTTGCTTGGGGTAGCGAGCCGCAAGCATTAATGAGAGGAGTTGGGTTTTATCTCCCATCTCCGCCAGGGCGACTACCCCAGCAGAGAGGGTTAAGGCTGAAAAATCCATAAATGATGTAGGTCCAGTAAGTTTTGCGTGTCAGGGATAGTTTAAATCCTAGCACTCACTAGACCCACTCATTTTGGATATATATTGCTACGCCACTAAAAGCTCCTCGGCCATTGCATAGTCTAGCCCTTGAGCCATTGCAACCGGCTTTGATGTCAACATCCCTTTGTGAACACTCAAACCATTGCGCAAGTGATGATCAATTGAGAGTGCCTTCATTACTCCGCGGTTTGCCAAAGCCTCAACAAACGGATAAGTCGCATTGGTTAAGGCAAAGGTAGATGTTCTCGCAACTGCTCCAGGCATATTGGCTACGCAATAATGAATCACACCATCCACCACAAAGGTTGGGTCTGCATGCGTAGTCGGCTTGGATGTTTCAAAACAGCCGCCTTGATCAATGGCAACATCTACCACAACCGAACCAGGCTTCATTGTTTTAATCATTTCGCGCGTTACCAACTTGGGAGCTGCTGCACCAGGCAGTAAGACTGCTCCAATTACGACATCAGCTTCACATACCTCTTGCTCAATCAGCAAACTATCAGAATAAAAAGTTCTAACGCGATTACCATAGAACATATCGATCTGACGCAAGCGATCAATATCACGATCAAAGATACAAACATCAGCCCCCATGCCGACTGCCATTTGCAAAGCGTTACGGCCCACGACGCCACCTCCTAGTATGACAATTTTTGCTGGTGAGACACCAGGAACGCCAGCCATCAGCACACCCAAGCCACCATTAGTTTTTTCTAAATGCGATGCAGCTGCCTGAATCGACATCCGACCAGCCACTTCACTCATGGGCGCCAATAGCGGCAGAGCACCATTCATAGCAGTAACAGTTTCATAGGCAATACAAGTTGCTCCTGACTGCAGTAAGGCCTTAGTTTGTTTAGGATCTGGCGCCAGATGTAAATAAGTAAACAGAATTTGGTCCTCGCGCAACATGGCGCATTCTTGCGCCTGAGGCTCTTTGACTTTCACAATCATCTCCGCCCTGTGAAATACTTCTGCTGCACTATTCACTAGACTGGCTCCGGCAATTCGATAAGCCTCATCACT
>CANCPL010000035.1:0-21874 GCA_947380065.1 Burkholderiaceae bacterium
GGACTTAATTTTCTTCAATATCCCATGGTAATCGGTCTTCTTAAAACCCTGGTCGGCAGTCGTAACGACCGCCTCTTAAAACAGTATCGCAAAGTCGTTGCCAAGGTCGGCGCTTTTGAAGCGAGCCTGCAATCTTTGGATGATGCTGCTCTTGCTGCAAAAACTGCAGAATTCAAGTCACGTCTTGCTGGTGGTGAGTCCTTAGACGACATCGCAGCCGAAGCTTTTGCGGTAGTTCGCGAGGCTAGTACACGCGTAATGAAGATGCGCCACTTTGATGCGCAGATTCTGGGTGGCTTAGCCTTGCATCAAGGCAAGATTGCCGAGATGGGTACAGGCGAGGGAAAAACATTAACAGCAACCCTTCCAGTCTATTTAAATGCTTTGACTGGCAAAGGTGTGCACGTTGTAACAGTGAATGATTATTTGGCGCAGCGTGATGCTGAATGGATGGCCAAGTTGTATAACTTCTTGGGCATGAAGGTAGGTGTGAACTTATCCCAAATGGATCACACTACTAAGCAAGAGGCTTATGCCGCTGATATTACTTACGGCACCAATAACGAATTTGGTTTCGATTACTTGCGCGACAACATGGTTCAGGATTTAGACCAGCGTGTGCAGCGTGGTTTAGCTTATGCAATTGTTGACGAAGTTGACTCTATCCTGATTGACGAAGCTCGTACTCCATTAATCATCTCTGGTCAGGCAGAAGATCACACTGATCTCTATATCAAGATTAATGCCCTACCTTCTCATTTAGAGCGTCAAATTGGAGAAGAGAAGGCCGACGGTTCTGGCGTTGAAAAGCCAGGCGATTACTGGGTAGATGAGAAGTCGCAGCAGGTTTATTTGACAGAGCAAGGTCATGACAAGGCTGAAACTGTATTAGTTCAACTTGGAGCGCTCAACGATGGTGATTCTCTTTATGCGCCACAAAATATTACGTTGATGCACCACGTGTATGCAGCTTTGCGTGCACATTCTCTTTATCACCGCGATCAACATTACGTTGTTCAGAATGGTGAAGTCATCATCGTGGATGAATTTACTGGCCGTTTGATGCAAGGTCGTCGTTGGTCTGATGGATTACATCAGGCTGTTGAAGCTAAAGAGGGGGTGCAGATTCAGAATGAGAATCAGACTTTAGCTACCATCACTTTCCAAAATTATTTCCGCATGTATGGCAAGTTGGCCGGCATGACTGGTACTGCTGATACAGAGGCATATGAATTTAAAGAAATCTACAGCTTAGAAACGGTTGTGATTCCTCCAAATCGCATTAGCCAACGAAAAGATAAGCAAGATCAGATCTTTAAGTCATCTCGTGAGCGCTATGACGCGGTTATTAAAGATATTGAAGATTGCTATGAGCGTAGCCAGCCAGTATTGGTGGGCACTACTTCAATTGAAAACTCTGAATTGATCGCGAGCTTACTAGATCAGCGCAAATTGCCGCACCAAGTCTTGAATGCGAAGCAGCATGCGCGTGAGGCAGAAATCATTGCGCAGGCTGGTCGTCCAAAAATGATCACGATTGCTACCAATATGGCGGGTCGTGGTACTGACATTGTTTTGGGTGGCAATGTAGGTAAGCAGTCCTCCTTAATTGAGGCTGATGACTCGCTTTCTGATGCAGATAAAGCAGCTAAGATTAAACAATTGCAGGATGAGTGGCAGGGTATTCATGATCGGGTTTTAGAGGCTGGTGGATTACACATCATTGGCACCGAACGTCATGAGAGCCGTCGTATTGATAACCAGTTAAGAGGCCGTTCAGGTCGTCAGGGTGATCCTGGCTCCTCCCGCTTCTACCTTTCATTAGATGATGCGCTTTTACGTATTTTTGCAGGCGATCGTTTACGTGCCGTGATGGATCGACTCAAGATGCCAGATGGTGAGCCGATTGAAGCTGGAATGGTGACCCGTTCTATTGAGTCTGCACAGCGCAAGGTTGAAGGCCGTAACTTTGATATTCGTAAGCAATTGCTTGAATATGACAACGTCGCTAATGATCAGCGTAAGGAAACTTACCGTCTCAGAAATGAAGTGCTTGAGAGTGCTGATATTGGCGAGTTAATTACCAATTTGCGTGAAGATGTTTTGCGTTCGGTTTGCTCGGTTTATGTTCCTTTGGAGTCTATGGAGGAGCAGTGGGACTTAGCTGGATTAGAAAATGTCCTAGCTAGCGAATGGGGTCTGACGATCGACTTGAGAAATTGGGTCGAAGGTGCTGAGACAGTTGATGATGCAGAAATTGTTGAGCGTATATTACAGGCCGCTAAAGATGCCTACGATGCGAAGGTAGAGCTCTCCGGGCGCGAGTCTTTTGCTGGTTTCGAACGCTCAGTTCTACTGTATAGCTTAGATAGTCATTGGCGTGAGCATCTGGCTGCCTTGGACCATTTGCGTCAAGGTATTCATTTGCGGGGTTATGCGCAGAAGGATCCTAAGCAGGAGTATCGTCGCGAAGCTTTTGAGTTGTATGGCGAGTTGCTTGGCGTTATCAAGAATGACGTTGTGAAAAGTATCATGACTGTACAGATTCGAAGTGCAAGCGAGCTGGATCAGGCCTCAGAATCAATAAATGAGGATTTAGCAAAGCTTTCAGATGTTCAGTATCAACATGCAGATCCTGAGAAAGAGGTTGCTGGATCAACAGGCGATCGTGGTGCTGCTATTGATATTCAGCCGGCAGCAACACGAACTGGACCAAAGGTTGGTCGCAATGATCCCTGCACGTGCGGCAGTCGTAAGAAATATAAAAACTGCTGCGGTGCATTAGCCTAAGTTTAAATTTTTAACTAAATCCATCAATGGGGGTCTTTACCCCCATTTTTATTGCTGTGAAAACGGTATTTCAGGGCTTTCCCTAGCTATCTAGGTATTTCAATTTCGATGATTATCAGTCCTTATATGCAAAAAATTGCATTTATTGGCAAAAGGAATCGACATGCAAAAGTCACTGCTTATTAACGCGGACAAATGTACTGGGTGTCTTCAGTGTGAGATGGCCTGCAGTTATGAGAACTACGGGGTTTTTAATACCTCAAAATCCCGTATCAAGGTATTTGAATTTCATAAAACAGGCAAAAAGGTACCTTATACCTGCACTCAATGTGACGAAGCCTGGTGCTTGCAGGCTTGTCCTGTGGATGCGATTCGAGTGGACTTAGTAACTGGCGCCAAGGTAGTTTCAGAAGATACCTGTGTTGGGTGCAAAGTTTGTACTATTTCTTGCCCCTTTGGGACTATTAATTACGTTCAAGATACGGGTAAAGTGCAAAAGTGCGATTTATGCGGCGGCGATCCTGCATGTGCCACAGCATGTCCAACCCAAGCGATTACATATGTGGATGCAAATTGGACCGGTTTAGACAGAATGCGTGAATGGGCCGATAAGCTTGGCAATCAAGATAACGCTAACTAAAAAAGTATAGGAAAAAATATCATGTCATGGGCTGGAAAATTACTCCGCGTTAACTTAAGCAAGGGCACTTGCCAATCTGAACCATTGAATATGGAATGGGCCAAGGAGTATTTGGGCTCACGTGGTTTGGCTTCAAAGTATTTTGTGCAAGAGGTTGACCCTAAAGTTGACCCACTTTCTGCAGAAAACAAAATTATTTGGGCAACCGGTCCTCTTACGGGAACGACCGCCTCTACAGGTGGTCGCTACACTGTTGTGACTAAAGGGCCTTTAACGGGAGCCATTGCCTGCTCTAACTCTGGGGGCTATTGGGGTGCAGAGTTAAAAATGGCTGGTTGGGATATGGTGATATTTGAGGGTAAGTCGCCTAAGCCTGTTTATCTCTATATTGAGAACGATGAGGCGGAGCTACTGGATGCCTCTGACTTATGGGGAAGATCAGTGTGGGAAACCGAACCCACGATCAAAATTAAACATCAAGATCCGCAGATACGCGTTTCTTGTATAGGACGCGCCGGTGAAAACCAAGTGCTATATGCAGCAATTGTTAATGACTTACACCGTGCGGCAGGTCGTTCGGGGGTTGGCGCAGTCATGGGTAGCAAGAATTTAAAGGCTATAGCGGTTCGCGGTACTAAAGGTGTTGGTAATCTAAAAAATCCCAAAGCATTTATGCAGTCTGTAGCTGCTGGGAAAGCAGTATTGGCTGGTCATGCTGTTACCGGTCAGGGTCTTCCAACCTATGGCACACAGGTGTTGATGAACGTGATCAACGAAGTGGGCGCACTTCCTACTCGCAACCATCAAGATGTTCAGTTTGAGGGTGCTAAAGACATTTCCGCTGAGGCTATGGCAGAACCGCGTGGGAGTGATGGCAAAACCCATTTAGTTACTAATCAGGCTTGTTTTGCTTGTACGATTGCCTGCGGTCGAATCTCCAAAATTGATGACACGCACTTCTCTATTGAAAATAAACCTCAGCATATGCATGCATCCGGTGGACTTGAGTATGAAGCTGCTTGGGCTCTTGGTGCAGCGAATGGCGTAAATGATTTAGAGACCTTGCAATACGCCAACCAGTTATGCAATGAGCAAGGTTTAGATCCTATTTCGTTTGGCGCTACCGTTGGGGCCGTAATGGAATTATATGAAATGGGTGTTTTGACTAAAGAGAAAATTGGTATTGAAGCTCCGTTTGGATCAGCTAAGGCGCTTTGTTATTTAGCTGAGATTACAGCGGAAGGTTTGGGGTTTGGAAAAGAAATTGGCCTTGGTTCTGCACGTTTAACTAAAAAGTATGGACACCCAGATCTTTCTATGAGTGTTAAAGGTCAAGAATTTCCAGCTTATGATGGGCGCGTTATTCAGGGGATTGGGCTGGCTTATGCTACATCCAACCGAGGTGCTTGCCATCTCCGTGGTTACACTATTGCATCAGAGGTATTGGGCATTCCAGTTAAGACCGAGCCTACTGAAACTCAAGGTAAGCCAGAATTAGTTAAGGCGTTTCAAGATGCGACAGCTGCATTTGATTCTGCTGGAATTTGTATTTTTACAAGTTTTGCATGGACTTTGGCTGATGTGGCGCCACAATTACAGGCAGCCTGTGGCGATGAATTTACAGTGGAAAATTTAACTACCATTGGTGAGCGCATTTGGAATATGGAGCGGGATTTTAATAATCGTGCTGGATTTACAAATAAAGACGATAAGTTGCCCAAGCGTTTAATGGAAGAGGCTGCTAAAACTGGTCCAGGCAAGGGTGTGGTCAGTGGTTTAGATAAGATGCTTCCTGAGTATTACCAAGTTCGCGGCTGGGATGCGGAGGGTCGGCCAAGCGCTGAAACATTGAAGCGCTTAGGTCTTTGAGTCTTTATATATGAAGCATGTCATATTAGGCAATGGACCTGCTGGCGTAATTGCAGCAGAAACAATTCGTAAGCGTTCTCCCAGCGACCAAATCATAATGATTGGGTCCGAGGATGTGCCACCCTATTCCCGTATGGCAATTCCCTATTTGCTTATGGGCAATATTGAAGAGTCGGGGACTTATTTGCGTAAAGACTCCAATCACTATCAAAAACTCCAGATTGAGCAACTTCTTGGGAAAGCTATTTCGGTTGATACAAAGGCAAAGAAATTAGAGCTGGAGGGCGGTCAGTCTATTCAGTTTGATAAATTGCTGATTGCTACAGGATCTGTTCCTGTTCAGCCGCCGATTCCCGGCATTGATTTTCCGGGTGTTCACCCATGTTGGACTCTAGAGGATGCCCATGCAATTGCAAAATTAGCAAAAGCAGGCTCCCGCGTCTTACAGATGGGCGCAGGTTTTATTGGTTGCATTATTTTGGAGGCGCTTGCCAGTCGTAAAGTAGAGCTGACCGTAGTCGAGATGGGTGATCGAATGGTTCCGAGAATGATGACATCTGTAGCTGGCGGCATGATTAAAAAATGGGTTGAAGAAAAAGGTGTTCAAGTTCACACCGGCACTAAAGTGGATGCCATCACTAAATCCGATTCAGGTTTAGTTGTGCAGCTTTCCAATGGAAAATCTTTAGAGGTCGATTTGGTGATCTCGGCAACTGGCGTAAAGCCTAATATCGCCTATTTACAATCATCAGGCCTTGAAGTAAAAAAAGGAATTTTAGTAAATGAGCAGATGCAAACCTCTCATTCTGATATTTATGCAGCAGGGGATGTGACAGAAAGCATGGATTTTTCAACTGGGGAGCTTATTGTTAATGCAATTCAACCGAATGCTGTTGAACAGGCCAGAATTGCCGCCATTGCAATGACTGGCGGGGACGCTGAGAGTATGGGAGCCCTACAGATTAACGTGCTTGATACATTGGGGCTTATCTCTTCCTCATTTGGGTTGTGGTCTGGCATCAAGGGTGGCGACCATGTGGAGTTAGTTGATTTGCAGCAATATAAATACTTGCGCTTGGAATTCTTGGGCGATGTTTTGATTGGCGCCACTTGCGTTGGAAGAACCGACCATATTGGCGTCCTCCGAGGTCTGATCCAAGGCAAGGTTCCGTTGGGAGAGTGGAAAGAAACTTTAATGGGTGATCCTACTAAAGCAATGGATGCTTATCTGGCGGCAGGGCAAGCACAATCCACTTGGATGAATTAAGCTCTTAGAATGCAGATCACTTTGAAGTTGTTTGCCAGCTTGGCAAGCTATTTACCGCCTAATAAAAAAAATAGCATCGAAGCAGATATTGAGTTAGCCGAAGGCAGCACAATTGGCGATGTAATCATTCTGTACAAAATTCCCAGTAAATCAGCCCATTTAGTCATGGTAAATGGGGTTTATATCAAGCCGCATGAGCGCGATCAATATGCTCTTAAGGTCAATGATGCTCTAGCCATATGCCCTCCAGTGGCTGGTGGCTAATAGATCCCTTTTTCCTGAATGACGCAATTTGAAAGAAGGATGGGGTGCACAAGTGCTGACTTGGTGCGGTGGCTGCCTCAAGCCTTGGGTAATCTCTACCCCAGCACCACCCTTCAAATAGATGGCCGGGTCTTAAAAGAAGCGGATCACCCTCAATTGCAGATTTTCGGGACCAGTCAGCCTGTTAGAAAGATTGCACTATTGGAGATTCCAGTTCTTCACTTAAGACTTGAGTTTTCTGAAGGTGGGACACGGGATGATTGCGAAGCTGCCCTAAAGCGATTTGATCTTTATACTCGTAGAGGTGGGGGTTGACTTAAAACCCACTCCAAATCCATTTATCGAGTTTTTATATGACAGTTAACCTACCTCTCCCCCAAAAAGCTGATCTCAAGCCTGTTAAAGGCTTTGAGATGGGCATTGCTGAAGCTGGAATTAAAAAGGCAAATCGCAAAGATTTATTGGTAATGACTTTAGCCCCTGGTTCTCAGGTGGCTGGCGTTTTTACCTTGAACCGTTTCTGCGCTGCCCCTGTGCAAGTTTGCCGTGAGCATTTAGCGCAAGAGGGCCGCAATGGTGAAATTCGGGCTCTGGTAGTCAATACCGGGAATGCTAATGCTGGGACAGGTGAGTCTGGCATGAAGCATGCCTTGGAAACCTGTGCAGCATTAGCTAAAGATCTCCATCTACATCCAGAGCAGATTTTGCCTTTCTCCACAGGCGTGATTCTCGAGCCGCTTCCGATCGAAAAAATCATTAGCGCATTGCCAAAGGCAGTGGCCAACCTGGGTGAGGACAACTGGTTTGATGCGGCTGAAGCGATCATGACTACCGATACGCAGTCTAAAGCAACGTCAATGACGGTAGATACACCTGCAGGGAAAGTAACCATTACTGGTATCTGCAAAGGCGCTGGCATGATTCACCCAAACATGGCAACTATGCTCGGGTTCATTGCGACTGATGCTGGTTTTGCTCCAGGACTCTTGGGGAGTCTGACTCGTGAGGTCGCTGACCTCTCATTTAATGCCATTACTATTGATGGTGATACATCAACCAATGACTCTTTCATCATTATGGCGACGGGTCAGTCTGCGGTACTAATTAATTCAGTTAGCGATCCTAGTTATGCTGTCTTGCGAGATGCGCTAATTGCTCTAGCCAGAAAGTTGGCTCAAATGATTGTGCGTGATGGCGAAGGCGCAACTAAATTCATGACGATTGAGGTTGTTGGAGGCAAAACTATTGAAGAGTGTCGCTTGGTCGCTAAGGCGGTTGCACATTCACCATTGGTAAAAACAGCCTTCTTTGCTAGTGACCCTAATCTAGGACGTATCCTTGCGGCGATTGGCTATGCAGGCATTACAGATTTAGATGTGAATCATGTGCAAATGTGGTTAGGTGATGTATGGGTTGCTAAGAATGGTGGGCGTAATCCCGAATATCAAGAGCTTGACGGCCAGCGGGTAATGCAAGCCCCAGAAATTACAATCAAGATTGACTTGGGTCGTGGCAACGCAACTCAGACTATGTGGACTTGTGATTTGTCACACGACTACGTCTCTATTAACGCAGATTACCGCTCATAAAAGACCACTAGAAATATGAATGAAAAATTAGACCGTCTTTTAGACCATCTCGATACCTTTTTGCCAAAGCCTTTAACGGAAGAGCAATGGAAGTCATCAACAGCGTTTAGATGGCGTCGTCGCGATAGTATTTTTGGCAGCATTGGATTTCTGCAGCCAGTAAAGCATGTATCCGATATCACCTTCGAGGATTTGCAGAATATCGATCGTCAGCGCGACGCAATACGCGATAACACTAAAAACTTTATCCAGAAAAAGCCAGCTAATAATATTTTGCTGACGGGTGCCAGGGGAACTGGTAAGTCTTCGCTCATTAAGGCTAGCTTGCATGAGTTCGCGGTTCAAGGCTTGCGCTTGGTTGAGGTTGAAAAAGAGCAATTGGCTGATTTGGCTGACATTACTGAGCTTTTGGCTGAGCGCCCAGAGCGCTTCATCATTTTTTGCGATGATCTGTCGTTTGAGGATGGCGAGTCTGGTTACAAAGCGATGAAGTCAGCCTTGGATGGCTCTGTTTCTGCCCAAGTTGACAATATTTTGATTTACGCGACCTCTAATCGCCGTCATTTATTGCCAGAGTACATGAAGGATAACGAGAGTTATGTTCATAACGACGATGGAGAAATTCATCCTGGCGAAGTAGTTGAAGAGAAGATCTCTTTATCAGAGCGCTTTGGTCTTTGGTTGTCTTTTTATCCACCAAAACAAGATGAGTATTTAGCAATCGTCGCACATTGGTTGCAGCATTTTGGATTAAGCGCTGCACAAATTGATGCGGCGCGTGCAGAAGCTTTGATTTGGGCTTTGGAGCGTGGCTCACGTTCGGGTCGCGTTGCTTGGCAATTTGCTAAGTATTGGGCTGGATCAAAGTCTTAAGTCAATTTTCTAATGAGTGAAATGAATCGCCCTATTACTGTTGTTGCTGCAGGAATATTGATTGATTCTGAAGGGCGCTATCTTCTAGGGCAAAGACCTGAAGGCAAGCCTTACGCTGGTTACTGGGAGGTACCAGGTGGAAAAGTTGAAAAAGGGGAAACAGTTTTTCAGGCACTGCAACGTGAACTACAAGAAGAACTTGGTATTGATATTCGCACTAGTGAAGAGTTAACCGTCCTTGAGCATGACTATCCACACGCATATGTTCGTCTGTATGTAAGCATTATTAGAGATTGGTCGGGTACTCCTAGGGGTTGTGAAGGACAGGCCTTATCTTGGGAGTCGATGACTGCAGAATCGCCCAGCGTAGAACCTTTGCTACCAGCCGCATGGCCAATGCTGGAGTGCCTTAGAAGGTCTTTAAGTTAAAGCTGGCAGAGAGTGAGTTTGAATGGAACATCGACATTCACTAGCTGCGCTTTTTTATCCCGATCAGATCTTAAGAAGCGTACAGAGAGTAAGTATTTATTGGCGCTAATTTCTGAAAACAAAGCATCATCTTCGACAGCGATCCGCATTAACTGGTAAACCTTTCCAGAGGGCGCCTGCTGAAAAGATCCGTTATGTGCCACTACATCCTTAGCTTCGCCTGATTGACGAAGCAGTCTTAAAAATAACTGACATGCTTCATGCCATGGTAAGAGTGGGGCGACATATTTCTCTAGCAAGTCACGACGTTCGAATGTAGGGCTATTTTTCCAGGCGTGATAACTCGGCAAATCAATCGGGCTAGTGCCGCCCGGAATATTTAATCTAGTGCGAATAGCATTTAACCATTCACTCTCAGTAATGGCTGAGTTAGGTCTGCCTGCAGATTGATTGACGCCACTAGCAACCGCATCAATTTCAGAAAGTGTTTGTGTAAGCGCTTCTTGGTCAACTTTTTGCGATGACTTCAAGCCATTGAGTGCATATTTTTGACGTTCAAATTCTTTGAGCAGGAGAGACTTGATGTCACCACGAGCACCAATGTCACCAAGATCGAACAAGATGGAGATGGCATTGTGATGTAACTCTGGATCATCTGAGCGGACAAAGTGGTTGAAGCGGGCGAACAAATACTCCAGCCGAAGCATGCTTCGAACTAATTCATTGAAGGGGTATTCGTAGACGATCACAAGCCCATATTCTATGACGAACTGGTGCGATCTTTCTGATTCTGTAGGATTTTTTGGTGCAACTCTAAAATCTGGGCTTGTAAGTCGGCCAAGCTACCTTGGTTTTCAATGACCACATTCGCATAGGCAATCCGCTCTTGTCTGTTGACTTGAGTCTTGAGAATTCTTTCAACTTCATTTCGGGGTAATTTGCTGCGGTGCATCACTCGCTCAATTTGGACTTCCTCTGGACAGTCCACCACTACCAAGTAATCCAGGACGGACATCCAGTTCCCAGATTCAATTAATAGAGGCACTACAAAAACAACATAAGGAACCTTTTCATTGATCAGTTCCATTGCCTGCCGAATGGTCTCTTCCCGAATAAGGGGGTGGGTAATTGCCTCTAATGCTTTTCTCGCCTCGGGGTCGGCAAATACTAGGTTACGCATCTTCGCTCTATCTAACGCTCCGCTTGAGTCAATAAAATTTGGACCAAACCACTCTTGAATTAAGGGGATCGCAGCACCTTTTGGGGTGGTGATTTGATGGGCAATGAGATCTGTATCAATAATGCCAGCACCCAATTGAGCGAGTTTATCGCTGACAGCGGTTTTCCCTGAGCCAATGCCCCCAGTAAGGCCTACAAAAGGTGTATGCCCTTTTAGGGTGTCTAGGCTTGCCTGTTTTGAAGGGGGGGTTGTAGGGTCTATGGCCATAACAACTCAATGATGCCAGTAATGGCAAGAAAATGGTTACCAGAAGACAAAGGATTCTGACCTAATCGAGAAAATACTAATACACATTAAACAATTTGCCCCAGGTTAAAGATGGGGAGGTACAAGATGATGACCAAGCTTCCAATAATGAGCCCAACAACAATAATTAGTAAAGGTTCTAAGCTTTGACTTAAGGTGTTGAGTCGATTGCTTAATTGAGAGCCCAATATTGATGCGCGTCTTTGTAGCATTTCAGCAAGCGCACCACTTTCTGATGCGACGCGCAATAGTTGTAATGTCTCAAGATCAAATAGTAAGCGTTTGGGATCCGCTCTCACTATCGCATCCCCAAGCGACCAGCCACGGGTCAGGTGTTTAAATATCTCAGCACTAAAGTCATGGCTGAGCCAGTGGTTGGATGATTGCGCAGTAACTCTAAGGGCATCTGGGAGGGGTAAGCCAGACTTCAGTAGGTGACCCAATGTTCGGCACCAGCAGGTAAGAGTTGCCAATCTCAGTAGTTGACCAACCATGGGAATAGTAAAACTCATTCGATCGCAATATTTTTGTAGTTTAGGAAGTTTTATCCATGCAAAACTAAAGAGTCCAGCAAGGCTGGCTAGGGTTATAGCTATTTCAACAGAGAATTCTTCAAACCAGGACGATGCTTGAATTAACGCTTTAGTTGGCGCTGGCAGCTCTGCTTGAAAATGAGCAAAAACATCCTTAAAGACTGGCACAACCCAGATCATCATGACGATAACGAGGAGGCAAGAGCTGGCTAAGGTAATGATCGGGTAGCTCATCGCTTGTTGGATCTTTCGACGCAACTCAATTTGGTCCTCGATTTGCTGGCAAATTGTCTTTAGAGCTAAATTGAAATCGCCAGTTCGTTCGCTAACACGAATGAGATTGATGAACTCCATTGAGAATAGATTTTTTTCGGAGCGCAAGCATTGAGAAAAACTTTCCCCCCTTTTCAGTTGCCTATAAATGTCATGAATCCAAACAAGCCAGGGTTTTGGGGCAGTTGAATAAATAAGCTCAATCGCATTTAGGAGAGGTAGACCTGCCTCTAATAGCGTTAAAAGCTGCTCGGCAAAATGGAGTTGATCCTGTTTGCTTAATGCCATGCACCTACTTCTGCATCCAGAGAGGTCTGATTAATAAGACCTGATTTTATATGAATCAAGCCTGCATCTCGCATGCTGATGTGTGAAGCAGATGAGTTAAGTAGATGACCCTTACTTAACACCTCATGGACACCAATGCGCCCAAAGTAACCACTTCCTTTACACGCTGGGCATTGGGGCTTAGCCATTGCTTTGCCCCCAAGGCATTGATGACAAGTTTTGCGCACTAAACGCTGTGAGCTAACGCTTAAGAGACATGACTCAATAGACTCCTGATCCACTCCTAGGTTGATAAGTCTAGGAACTGCTCCATGAGCATTGCGGGTATGTAATGTGCTGAGCACTAGATGCCCAGTTTGCGCTGCCTGAATAGCCAGCTGAGCTGTAGCGGCATCTCGTATTTCCCCGATCATGATGACATCAGGATCTTGTCTAAGTAGGGCGCGAATGATTGTCGAAAAATCCAAACCCGCTCTAGGGTGATATGCAACCTGATTGACTCCTGCCAGACGAATTTCAATGGGGTCTTCAATCGAGCAAAGGTTGCGATGATCTTGATTGAGTTGATGAAGACAACTGTAGAGTGTGCGAGTCTTGCCGCACCCCGTTGGTCCTGTCACCAAGATGAGTCCATTCGGTTGAGAGAGCACTTTCTGGAATATCTCCAATTGGTTTGAGAGGAGGCCAATTTCACAAAGATCAAGGTCATCAATACAACTTGGCAATATACGAATAACAGCTTTTTCTCCATATAAGGTCGGCAAAATCGAAACTCGGCAATCAATATTAGGTTTGGAAAAATCATGGCCTATGGAAAGGCGGCCATCTTGCGGAAGACGTTTTTCTGCAATATCTAAGCGTGCAAGAACCTTAATGCGTGTGATAAGGCGATCATGAATCTCAATAGAGTGATGCGACTGCTTTTGCAAAAGACCGTCTACCCGAATGCGGACTAATGTAGCCAGTGTCCCAGCCTCTATATGAATATCACTTGCTCTTGCGTCTAGGGCATGTGCGGCGATTTCATACCAAGTGCGAATGATGAGTGAGTCATCAGCAACAACGCTCAATCTGGTTCTTGAGCCAGCGTGGCGGGGCGATATAGCCTTACTGTTTTTACCCCATGCTCATTAAATTGAACGATTTCCATCACAATTCCAGCAATACGAATGCTGACATCATGATCCGGAATGGCCTCGAGTTTTTCAAGAATGAGGCCATTCAGTGTACGTGGTCCATCCAAGGGAAGATTCAAATTAAGTAGTCGATTGAGGTCTCGCAGGGAAGCTCCACCTGTTGCTAGATATGTGCCATCAGCAAGCCAGCGAGGATCCGTAGAGAGATTTGAGAAGGAGGTAGTAAATTCGCCGATGAGTTCTTCAACAATATCTTCAAAGGTCACTAAGCCAAGAACTTCGCCATACTCATTCACCACCAGGCTTAAGCGTTGTTGGTTATCTTGAAAAAATTGCATTTGCTGTAGAACCGGCGTACCACTTGGAATGAAATAGGGCTCATTGAGCAAAGATCTAAAATCTTCATGCTTTAGATCGGTGTCACCCAATAATGACAGCGCTTTCTTGACGGAGAGAATACCCACAATGCGTTCAGAATCACCGTCACAGACTGGTAATTTGTTGTGATAACAGGTTTCCAGTTGTTGAACCACTTCATCAATAGGCCTTGATAAATCCAAAACCTCAATTTTGAATCTCGGCGTCATCACATCATCAACGGTAATATTTTCTAGGTTAAATAAGTTGAGCAGAATATTGCGATGATGATTGGAGACAAAGCGGTTTGATTCTAAAACCAGGCTGCGTAACTCTTCTTTGCTCATAGCCCTACTATCAGAAGAAGATTGCAAGCCAGACACCTTCATCAAGCCAGACACGAAACTATTGATAAACCAAAGTAAGGGTTTAAGTGCAAAAGTCAGCGGCAAAATAAACCAACCCACATTGGAGGCAATTTTTTCAGGGAAGGCAGCACCAATGACCTTGGGGGTAATCTCGCTAAAGATGATGATGAGTAGCGCCACTACCAAAGTAGCAATTGAAAGGACAAGGCCGCTGTCACCAAAAATATGCAGGGCAACGCCTGTTACCAGAATGGGTAAAACTGTATTGATTAGGTTGTTGGAAATTAGTAGTACTGATAATAAGGAATCAATGCGCTTTAAGAGTCTTTCAGCAAGTGCCGCGCCTGCGTTACCTCCGTTAGCCATTGCGCGCAGGCGATGACGATTGGAGGACAGCATGCTGGTTTCTGCCATTGAGAAAAAGCCAGAGAGTGCTAGTAAAAATAGGACTAGAGCAACTTGACCATAAAGGGGCCAATCGTCAAAAAAAGTGTCCATTAGGTATGCCTGAAAAAAGTAAGGATGAGTCAATATAGCAAAGTGGCATTTGATCGGCTATAGCCATGGAATAAAGCCCTGTCATCCCCCCTTTGCATTTGTGTAAGAATGACCTGATATGGCTTCCTCAATATCACCATTGAACCCAAATAGCGCTAGCTACTGTGTTGTTGCAGCGCCTTTTGGGTGTCTGGGCATTTGGACTGAATTGGTGGAGGGTAGCTTGATGCTTTCTAGGATTGACTACTTACCTGCCAATACGGCTTTGATCGTTCCACAGAATCAGTTGGCCAAAGAGGTTGCACGACAGTGCAGGGCATACTTTAAAGAGCCTCATTGTCAATTTGACTTGCCTACTAAACCGGTGGGCACCGAGCATCAGAGAAAAGTGTGGACCAGCATTCAAGACATACCTGTTGGTAAAACAAAAACCTATGGTGAATTGGCCAAACAAATTAATAGTGGGGCGCGGGCAGTGGGAACCGCATGTGGCGCCAATCCCTACCCCTTAATCGCCCCTTGTCATCGAGTCGTATCTGCCCAAGGGCTTGGGGGTTTCATGAGGGAAAACTCACCTGGCTTATATCGACAAATTAAGATTTGGCTTTTAAAGCATGAAGGCGCTTTATAAGCTTATTTAGTCAGTGATTTACTACCTATATAGAAAAAAACCTTCATCAGAAAATCGGTTTTAACTGCCCACTTTGTAAAGCCATAGAAACTCATTACAGTCTCCCTAGAAAGCTTTACTTCATTCTTGTCATCAAATTCTTTTCGATTGGCAATCCTGGCAAGAGTCATGACTGCCAAGCCAAATGCTAAAAAACAAAATCGCCGTATACCCTGCTCTTGTTTGGGAATTAACAGAATGTAATGCAGAGAGTCTTGTAATTTTTGATAAGCAATCTTTAGAAGATCTGCCTGACTTACATTAGCTGGCTTCCAGGACACCCCACGCGCCTTATCCTCCGGTGAGTCCTTGAGAATATTGGTCATTTGTAGCGCCTGTCCAAATGCAATTGCTAAATCCTCATGCCCTGCTATTTTTTCTTGAAAGGCGGATGAATGGTTGGCAAAGATGGTTGTTAGTAGCTCGCCAACTACTCCAGCTACAACGTAACAATATTCTTCAAACTCAGCGAGGTTTTGCAGGCCTGCTTGATTTTGCTTGCCATGAAAATAAGACATTCCTTCAGACATGATGGAAACGCAGCGACTGACTGCCTCTTGATCATTGCTTGAGCAAGTATGCAAAATGCGTAGAACAGTTGGCGTATGAGCAATTAAATCTAGCTCATCTTGATTGTTGTAATTCTTTAGTGCATCCAAGCAAGGTTGAACAAAAGTTTCAACAGGAGCCTTTTCTAGTACCGCATCCAAAAAGAGTGCCGAGAGTGATTGTTTAGTTTGTGCGCTTAATTCTCCAGCATCCTCAATCGTATCGACAATGCGGCAGAGCAAATAGGTATTTCCAACTACTTTTTCGATGCTGGGAGATAAGAGTGGAATGGTGAGGGCGAAGGTCCGTGATACGGATCCCAGAATGGCTTTTTGGTATGCCAGGTCCGCGGATGGGTTTGACGAGTGGCTTTGCATTGGGGATCTCACTCTTGAATTATGTCAGACCGATGCGCATGTTGAGGTGCTCCAAGCTGGTTCCTTTTGGAAAGTGTCAAAAATGACATGGCCATATAATTTCATCAACTTTCTGAGGGAGCATTGAGGCGTGCTTATTTGGTTCGTCATTATCTACTGGGTTATTTCCGTTGGCATTGGCTTATGGGCGGCTTTGAGGGTCAAAAATACCGCTGACTTTGCGGCAGCGGGCCATAGCCTGCCCTTGCCAATTGTGACCGCTACTGTATTTGCTACCTGGTTTGGCTCTGAAACTGTTTTAGGTATTCCGGCAACTTTTCTAAAAGAGGGTTTAGGGGGTGTAGTTTCTGACCCTTTTGGTTCTTCGCTTTGTTTGATTTTGGTAGGCCTGTTTTTTGCTCGCCATCTTTATAACCGCCGCATGTTGACGATTGGCGACTTCTTTCGTGAGAAGTATGGTCGAACGGTAGAGGTTTTGGTAACTCTATGCATTGTGGTTTCTTATTTAGGTTGGGTCGCAGCCCAAATTAAAGCCTTAGGTCTCGTATTTAACGTAGTGTCTGACGGAAGTATTTCTCAGACGGGCGGAATGTTAATTGGTGCAGGTAGCGTGCTGATTTACACCTTATTTGGCGGCATGTGGTCAGTTGCAATTACCGACTTTATTCAAATGATCATCATCGTGGTTGGCATGCTCTATATTGGTGGAGAAATGACGGCGCAGACTGGTGGTATTGGCGTTGTAATTGAACATGCTGCAGCTGCTGGTCAATTCAGTAACTTCTGGCCGGATATGAATTTGGCATCGATCTTGGGGTTTGTTGCAGCCCTGTGCACCATGATGCTCGGCTCGATTCCGCAGCAAGATGTATTCCAACGCATTACCTCATCAAAGAACGTCAATATTGCCGTCCAAGCGGCTTTACTGGGCGGGGTACTTTATTTTATTTTTGCTTTTGTTCCGATGTATTTGGCTTACTCGGCAACATTAATTAGTCCTGATTTAGTGAAGCAGTATCTTTCTACGGATCCGCAGATGATTTTGCCTAAACTCATTCTGAATCACGCACCATTAATTGCACAGATAATGTTCTTTGGCGCCTTACTCTCAGCTATCAAGAGTTGTGCCAGCGCAACCTTATTGGCGCCATCAGTCACCTTTGCTGAAAATATTGTGCGAGGATTTTTCAAGCATTTATCGGATCATGATTTGCTGAAGGTCATGCGGATTACTGTTTTATGTTTTGCGGTGGTGGTAACTTTCTTCGCGGTGAACTCTGAACTGTCTATTTTTAAGATGGTGGAGAGCGCCTACAAAGTGACTCTGGTCGCCGCATTTGTCCCACTAGCGTTTGGGGTGTATTGGCCCAGAGCCAACTCCTTTGGAGGGTTGTTGGCTGTAGTTGGAGGCTTAACCATTTGGATTAGCTGTGAGATTTTGGCCCCAAATGCCATTCTTCCGCCTCAATTAGCTGGCCTATTTGCTAGTATTGTTGGTATGATTTTAGGAAGCTTGGTTCCAAAAGACTCCTTAAAAGCGGTTTAGAGTGCGATTTGCCTAATATTTAGGCAAATGAGATTAATTTCCACTGCAAAATAATCTCCTCTAATATGAAACTAATTCGAAATTATTTGTTCTTAAGGGGTTTCTATGAAAATCTGTGTTATCGGTGGAGGTGGTGCCATTGGAGGCTACTTAGCTGTCATGTTGGCGCGAGCAGGTAATGATGTAACAGTTGTTGCTCGTGGCGCAACTTTGGCTGCAATCAAAGAGCGTGGTCTGGCGTTAATTATGGATGACCAACCAGAGCCTTTGGTTGCTGAAGTTAAGGCGGTAGAAAAAATTCGCGATGCCGAGACTCCGGACGTGGTCATTTTGGCGGTAAAGGCGCATCAAGTAGAGCCAGTGATTGATGACTTGGCAGCCATCATGGGGCCCGAAACCATTTTGATCCCAATGCAAAACGGAATTCCTTGGTGGTATTTCCAGAAGTTAGGCGGCGAGTATCAAGATCATTCTGTTGAAACAGTGGACGCTGGCGGTGTAGCTAAGAACGCAATTAATCCAAATAATATTATTGGCTGCGTTGTTTATCCAGCAACCTTTACTCAAGCCCCGGGTGTGATTCGTCACGTTGAAGGCAATCGCTTCCCATTGGGTGAGTTAGATGGCAAAACCTCTGAGCGCATTCAGAAGATGTCCGAGATGATGGGCGCGGCTGGATTCAAGTCTCCTATTTTGGATGACATCCGCTCAGAAATCTGGCTCAAGCTTTGGGGCAATATGACTTTTAACCCAATCAGCTCCCTGACACATGGCACCTTGGAAGGTATTTGCCAGTATCCATTGACCAAAGAATTAGCGCGCAACATGATGGCTGAAGCTCAGACCATTGCCGAAAAGTTGGGCGTTACTTTTCGTGTTGACATTGAGCGCCGTATCGCTGGCGCTGAAAAAGTTGGTAAGCACAAAACTTCTATGTTGCAAGACTTGGAAGCTGGCCGCAGCCTAGAGATTGATGCTTTATTAGGCTCAGTCATTGAGCTTGGCAAGATTACTCAAACCCCAACACCTTGCTTAAATACCGTATTTGCTTTGACTAAATACTTAGATGAGAATGTCCAAGCATCTAAAGGAAGTTTGGCTCTGCCATCAGTGTCTGGGTATTAAAAGAACAATATTGGTAGTTCATCTTCAGTAAAAAACCCTTGCTACTCAACATAGCTAGGGTTTTTTGTTTTGAGGCTGATCGATTTATTCGAAACGATTATCCAGCTGGCCAACACCCTCAATAATGATGCTGACATTGCTGCCTGGCTTCATCGAGCCAACGCCTACTGAAGTGCCGCAAGCAATAATGTCACCAGCTTCCAGCGGTACGTCTTGAGAAATCAAGCTGACGAGTTTTGCTGGCGAGAAAATCATATCTGCAATAGGATAATTTTGACGCTCTTGATCATTCAGAATCGTCTTGATTGTTAGTTTGCTTGGATCTATATCGGTAGTGATGTAAGGGCCGAACACTCCAAAGGTATTAAAACTCTTTGAGCGTGTCCATTGTGCATAACCAGGATCACGATTGAGGATTTCAATAGCGGTAACATCATTGATGCAGGTATAGCCAAAAATAGATTTGGCTGCTTCTGCCTCATCGACCTCATGGGAACGTTTGCCAATCACAATGCCAAGCTCCCCTTCATAAACTACTTTTCCAGAATAGGACTTGGGTGTGCGAATCACTTGGTTTGCTGCCAAGAAAGAGTTGTTGCCTTTGAGGAAGTACAAAGGCTCAGCAGGCACGGCGTGCTCAAGCTTAGTTATCAATGCATGAAAGTTGTCCACCATCGCAACCATCTTGGAAGGAGTGCATGGGATATCAATCGTTACATCGGCTAGCTTAAGGGTTTCACCGGTGGCTTGAGGTCCTAGAAATAAATCGCCCTCATACACCGCGATTTGATCGCCCTTTACTTGCCCTAAACTACTTTTTCCTTGATGCTGAAATCTAAGCCACTGAGCCATAATAAGTTCCTTTGAAGTTAAATATTTAATATGCAATATCTTACAGGGACGAATTGATGGCTAAGACTTCTGAGCTCATATTTGCACCAGAACAGGATCAGCCGGTTCGTTATATTGAACGCACCCGCAGTTACTACTTAGGTTTGGGCTATGAGAGCCCTTATGTATGGGCTCACTACATTGATGTGCCATTTACCCCGCTGAAAAAGCCACTTACTGAGTCTGTATTGGGGTTAGTGACCACAGCCGTTCCATATGATCCTGATAAAGGGGCTCAAGGCCAGGGAGCACCTTATAACGCTTCAGCAAAGTTTTATCAGCCATACCAGCAATCCATTGATGGAAATAATGATTTACGGATTGCTCATGTTGGTATTGATCGAAAAAATGCCAATATGGCAGATATCTATTGTTGGTTTCCATTGGCCGCCGGAAGAAGAGCGGTTGCAGCCAGAAGGCTAAAAGCAATTTCTCCTCATTTTTATGGCTTGCCTACCAACCGGAGTCAGCGCCACACATTAGAGATAGATGCCCCTCGTATTTTAGAAATGTTAATAGCTGATGGTGTGGATGTAGCGGTATTAATTCCGAACTGTCCTATATGTCATCAGAGTCAAAGTTTATTAGCGCGTTATTTAGAGGCTGCAGGCATCTCCACTGTAGTGATGGGTGCGGCTAAAGATATTGTTGAATATTGTGGAGTGCCACGACTTTTATTTAGCGATTTTCCATTAGGTAATGCAGCTGCAAAACCGAACGATGTGTCTTCGCAAGATGTAAATTTTGAGTTGGCTATGCGGCTTTTAGAATCAGCGCCTGCTCCACGCACAACAGTTCAGTCTCCATTGCTGTGGTCAGTCGACCCATCATGGAAATTAGACTATTCCAATCTCGATCGGCTATCTTCACAGGAAATTGCACGGTTGCGTGAAGAGGCGGAGCAGGTGCGGATTACTGCGCGGGAACTCAGAGTCAATACCTTGGGAACTTAAGTTTGTCTGGTGAGGGAATATGCACAAAGGGCTTGTAGTGCAGCGCTAGCCTCGTTTGCTGGGAAATATTTTAGACAGGTTAAGGCTAGGTCGGCTTCACGTTTAGCCACAGCTTGTGTGTAATCGAGCGCGCCAGAGTGTTGTACGCCAGCAAGAATTTGTGCAAACACATCATCTGGTAAATCTTGGTTTTGCTCAATTGCTGCACGCACCAGAAGACGCTCTTCGCTACTGCCATTTTCTAGTAAGTAAATTAGTGGGAGCGTAGGCTTGCCTTCGCGTAAATCATCGCCAGCATTTTTTCCCATTTGTTCCGCGTTAGCGGTGTAGTCCAGCAAGTCATCCATGAGTTGAAAAGCGGTGCCAATGTGACGTCCAAATGCAGCTGCTTGTTCGCGTTGCGCGTCGGTAGCATTCGCCAGAATGGCGCCCAATTCAGTGGAGGCTTCAAAAAGTTTGGCTGTTTTATAGCGAATCACTTGTAAGTAACTAGCTTCATCCACTTCTGGGTCATTCATATTTAGAAGCTGTAAAACTTCGCCTTCAGCAATTGTATTAGTTGCATCTGACAAAATTTGCATGATTCGAAGATCGTTTGGGCCAACCATCATTTGAAAGGCCCTTGAGTACAAGAAATCACCGACCAAAACGCTAGCAGCGTTGCCAAAAGCAGCATTGGCAGTCTCTCGACCCCGCCTCAGGGTAGATTCATCAACGACATCATCGTGAAGGAGGGTGGCCGTGTGTATAAATTCGACTACAGCGGACATTTCTAAGGTGTGAGGCGTTGCTGCTTTGCCATTTGCTAGGGCTTTAGCCACCAGCATTAATAGGGCGGGCCTGACCCGCTTGCCACCTGCCTGGATGATATAGCTCGAGATTTGGTCAATTAAGGCAACTTTTGAGGCTAATCGCTGACGGATAACCTCGTCTAAGGCCTTGAAATCTAAGGCGATTGGGGCCAGAATTTGGCTTAAGTCATTGATTTTGACAGTGCTCGTCATGCAAGATATAATAATGGGCTTAGCTGGTCCAGGGTGGATTAGCTTAAATGTAGATATTAATTGAGGTTTCAAACCATGTACGCGGTCATAAAAACCGGT
>CANCPL010000036.1:0-21717 GCA_947380065.1 Burkholderiaceae bacterium
ATTTGAGAGGCTATTTTGGCCTTTAGAAGGGCACTATGCTCCGTTTCAAGGCTGGTCAAGGTAATATCCATAGCTCGCTAGTCTAAGAGAATTTAATTGAACCCTAGTTCAACGCCCCCATCCCAGCAAGGAAAAGCAGTTTTAGTGACTGGCGCTGCAAAGCGTCTGGGTCGAGAAATTGCCTTGCAGTTTGCCCGTCAGGGCTGGGATATTGCCGTTCATTATGGGCGATCAGGCCAAGAGGCAGCCCAAACCGTTAAAGAGCTTCAGGACTTAGGGATCAAGGCTCAGGCCTTTCAGGCAGATTTAGCTAATGAAATCGCTACTAAAGACCTGTTCTTGGCTGTAGCCAAGACCTTCCCTAACTTAGATTGCCTTGTAAACAGCGCATCTATTTTTGAATATGATCGCGCAAATTCAAGTACCCCATTCAGTGCGAAAAGCTTGCAAGATCATATGCAGATCAATTTGACAGCGCCAATTTTGTTGTCTCAACTCATGTTTGAGCATCAAAAAAGTAAGTCAAATAAATCCGCTGTAATTCCAGCAGTCATTCCAGCAGTCATTCAATTGCTGGATCAAAAATTGATTAACCTCAATCCAGATTATTTGTCCTACACATTGTCTAAGGCGGCATTACTTTCTTCGGTTGAATTGCTGGCCATGGATTTTGCACCACATCTACGAGTAATTGGATTGGCGCCAGGAATCTCTTTGCCGTCAGGCGATCAAACAAATGATGGTTTTTCCAAGGCGCATCAAATGACGCCACTAGGAAGATCCTCAACGCCCGCAGATATTGCGAAGGCAGCAGTATTTTTAGCCGAATCTGGCGCCATTACTGGAACCACCTTATATGTAGATGGTGGACAACATTTATTGCCATCATCCCGTGATGTGATGTTCAAAACTAATTAAGTATTTTTAAAAAAGCAAATATTCATGCACGCTATTCTTTCTCATCCTGCTCTAGTTGACTGTCGCCGTTTATTCCTTCGCGACTATGAAATCTATATCAACATTGGTGTTCATGACTTTGAGAAAAAAGCAGAGCAACGGGTTATTCTCAATGTGGACTTATATGTTCCGCTGGGAGTGAACACGCCAACTCATGATCAGTTGGATGAAGTGGTGGATTATGATTTTATGCGCGAGACCATTAAGGCCAGGGCTTCTCAGGGGCATATTCATTTGCAGGAAACCTTTTGTGACGATATCGTGACTGCAATGTTGCTTCATCCAAAAGTATTAGCTGCACGTGTTAGCACAGCAAAGCCTGATGTGTATCCAGACTGCCACTCGGTGGGTGTTGAAGTATTTCGTATTAAGACTTCTTGATTCATAACATTTAGAAAAGAACTCTTATGGGCGATATTCGTAAAGTTGTCTTCGAAGAAAACAAGCTAGAGAAAAAACTCTGCCGCTTGGTAGGTCAAGCTATAGGTGACTTTGGCATGATTGAAGATGGCGACAAGGTGATGGTGTGTGTATCGGGTGGTAAAGATAGTTACGCCATGCTCGATATTCTGATGAAGTTGCGTGAACGCGCTCCGATTCATTTTGAAATTATTGCTGTGAACTTAGATCAGAAGCAACCTAATTTCCCGGCTGAAATATTGCCCAATTATTTGCAGAGTTTGGGTGTTCAGTATCACATCGAAGAGCAGGATACTTACAGCATTGTGAAGCGCGTAATTCCTGAGGGTAAAACTACTTGTGGGTTGTGCTCAAGATTGCGTCGCGGTATTTTGTATCGTGTAGCAGATGAGTTGGGCGCAACGAAGATTGCCTTAGGTCATCACCGCGATGACATTCTAGAGACCTTGATGCTCAATATGTTTTATGCGGGCAAGCTAAAAGCTATGCCGCCAAAACTACGCTCGGATGATGGCAAACATATTGTGATTCGCCCCCTTGCGTATGTTCCTGAAAAATTGCTGGAGCGCTATGCGACGGACATGAACTTCCCCATCATTCCATGTGATTTGTGTGGAAGTCAGCCCAATCTGCAACGTCAAGTTATGAAAGAAATGCTGCGTGAGTGGGAAAAGAAGCATCCGGGCCGTGTGGAGAACTTATTCCGCTCTATGCATCACATTGTTCCATCTCATTTAATGGATGGAGAAGCCTTTGATTTCAAAAACCTAGAGATTTCTACTGAGTTATCGGGCATTGCTGCCAGATCGCCTGGAGACAAGGCAATAGATGAGGCCGAATTGGACGAATTAGCCTGTGGAACCCTGATTCAGGGGACTTATAATCCCTCCTTATGAATATCGTCATTTTGGCTGCTGGGCAAGGAAAGCGGATGAAATCCGCTCTGCCCAAGGTCCTGCAAACTTTAGCAGGCAAACCCCTGCTTCAACATGTTCTCAGTACGGCCCTTTCACTGCAGGGTAAGCAGGCTAAAAATGGGCCTGTAGTTGTCGTTGGTCATGGAGCAGCAGACGTAAAAACATTCTTGTTAAATACAAGCAAGGAAGACCCAAGCTTTAGTAAGGTGACAACTGCGCTTCAGGCGGAGCAAAAGGGTACGGGCCACGCTCTTCTTCAGGCCTTGCCAAAACTAGATGTGCAAGAGCCAACCTTAGTTTTGTATGGAGATGTGCCTCTCATTACTAAAAAGACGCTTACTAAATTAGTTAAATTGGCTGATGGGGTAAGGGGGCAAGATTCTGCTTTGGCTTTGTTGACACAGAATCTGCGCAACCCAATTGGTTATGGCCGTATCGTGCGTGATGCTGACGGCTCTGTCATAGGAATCGTTGAAGAGAAAGACGCAACGCCAGCGCAAAAAGCAATTCAAGAAATTAATACCGGCATTATGGTGCTACCAACGAACTCATTGAAGAAATGGCTCAAGGCCTTACGTTCCAGCAATGCGCAGGGTGAGTATTACTTGACGGATGTGATTGCCATGGCTGTCAAAGATGGTGTTCCGATTCGTACAACACAAGCCGATGAAGAGTTTGAAACGATTGGTGTTAATAGTCGCGATCAATTGGCTGCGTTAGAACGTACGCACCAACTTAATATTGCCAACCAATTAATGGATGCAGGAGTATCTCTTGCGGATCCAGCACGTATCGATGTGCGTGGCACCTTAGAGTGTGGCACTGATGTATCGATTGATGTCGGTTGCATATTTGAAGGTTGTGTCACGTTGGATGTTGGCACAAAGATTGGCCCGTATTGCATGATTCGCAATAGCGTTATTGGTAAGGGTGTTGCTATTTATGCCTACAGCCATATAGATGGTGCAAAAGTTGGCAATCAATCAGTGATTGGCCCTTATGCACGTTTACGTCCTGGCGCAGATTTATCAAATGATGTGCATATTGGTAATTTTGTAGAAGTGAAGAACAGCAAAATTGCTGCTAATAGCAAAGCAAATCATTTGGCTTATGTTGGCGATTCTATTGTTGGCTCAAGAGTCAATATTGGCGCTGGCACCATCACTTGTAACTATGACGGTGTTAATAAACACCAGACCATTATTGAAGATGATGTTTTTATTGGATCTGATACGCAGTTGGTTGCGCCGGTGCGTGTTGGACGTGGCGCTACATTAGGGGCAGGAACAACTCTGACGAAAGATGCACCAGCTAATCAGCTGACCGTATCCAGAGCAAAGCAAATTTCATTGCAGTGGCAGCGCCCTGTGAAGCAGGAGCAAAAGATCGTTACTAAAAAAGCGCCAACAAAAAAGTCGCTAGTTAAAAAAGTTTCTACTAAGAAAATTGCAACAAAGAAAACTGCAAAGGCTAAAAAATAATGTGCGGTATTGTTGGCGCAGCCTCCCATGAAAATATTGTTGATGTGTTGGTCGAAGGCCTACGTCGTCTAGAGTATCGGGGTTATGACTCTTGCGGCTTTGCAGTAATCAATGGCAATGATGCAAAACATCCTATTGAGCGTGCTCGCACTACGGCCCGTGTTGCAGAATTGGGTGAACAAGGAAAAGATTTTTTTGGCACATTAGGTATTGCCCATACTCGCTGGGCTACTCATGGGAAGCCAGATACGCAAAATGCACATCCTCATATTTCCGGCGGCTTAATTGCAGTTGTACATAACGGCATTATTGAAAACTATGAAACTCTACGCACAGAATTAAAAGCGGCTGGCTATGAGTTTACGTCTGAGACAGATACAGAAGTGATTGCCCATTTGGTCCATCAACAATATGTAGCTAGTGGACAAAAAGATATTGCATCTTCTGTAAGGGCAGTATTGCCTAAATTACATGGTGCATATGCTATTGGTGTGATCGCGCAAGATAATCCGAGTACTCTAGTGGGTGCTCGAGTTGGGTCTCCACTGGTAGTTGCTATTGGCGATCATGAGCACTTCTTGGCTTCTGATGCGCTGGCTTTAGCAGGGCGCGCCCATTTCATGATGTATTTAGAGGAGGGCGATATCGCCATTCTTAAAGCTGATGCGGTTGAAGTAATTGATCAAGCAGGCAAGTCTGTGGAAAGAGATCTTAAGCCGATGCCAGCACAAGCTGACTCGGTTGATCTAGGCCCGTATCAGCATTACATGCAAAAAGAGATTTTTGAGCAGCCTAGAGCAATTGGCGACACGCTTGCCAACATCGCTGATTTTGGCCCAGGTTTATTTGAGGCCAAGCTAGAAGACTGGCAAGCATTTGATCAAATTTTAATATTGGCCTGTGGTACGAGTTACTACTCTGCATGCGTTGCCAAGTATTGGTTAGAAGAGATTGCAGGCATTCCAACTCAAGTAGAAATTGCGAGTGAGTATCGCTATCGGACTACTGTACCCAATCCAAAAACATTGATTGTGGTTGTTTCACAGTCTGGTGAGACAGCCGATACCTTGGCTGCATTACGTCACGCTAAGAGTCTTGGTCATCGATATACCTTAGCTATTTGTAACGTGGCAAGTAGTGCAATGGTTCGTGAAACTGATTGGCACTTCTTAACCAAGGCTGGTGCTGAAATTGGAGTTGCTTCTACCAAGGCATTTACAACTCAGCTTTTAGCACTTTATCTCTTGGCGGTTTCGATTGCTAAGCGCAATGGCAGAATTTCTTCTGAAAAAGAAAAAGAGTTGCTCCGTGAATTGCGCCACCTACCAAAGGCGCTTCATGCAGTCCTTGCTCTTGAGCCACAAATTATTGCTTGGAGCGACGCTTTTGCTAAGTGTGAGAATGCGCTATTCCTTGGTCGTGGAATGCACTATCCGATTGCACTTGAAGGCGCATTAAAGCTAAAAGAGATTTCTTATATTCATGCTGAAGCTTATCCAGCTGGAGAGTTAAAGCATGGGCCGCTAGCTTTAGTTACGGATAAGATGCCTGTAGTTACCGTTGCACCTAATGATGTTCTATTAGAAAAGCTTAAATCCAATATGCAGGAAGTAAAAGCGCGCGGTGGCAAGCTTTATGTATTTGCTGATCAAGGGGCTAATATTTCCAGCAGTGAGGGTATCAATGTAATTAAGCTTCCCGAGCACTATGGAAACCTCTCGCCGATCTTGCATGTAGTTCCTTTGCAGCTATTGGCCTATCACACAGCCTGTGCACGTGGAACCGATGTTGATAAGCCTAGAAATCTAGCAAAGAGCGTCACGGTTGAATAAATTTTCATCCGTTTGACACTCACCTCAAGTTTTGGATAAATTTCAGTAGATAAATCAGGGCTTTACGAAGTCCTAGATGCATTTTTGTGTTCAAATAACTCTTGTAAAAGAGGATATTTGTTGCAACCCATGTTTCTGTTGATCTCCCCGCTTCGCCGTTCGTATTTGTTCGCACTGATTTGTGCGGGCATGCTTTCTGCGTGTGCTGTTGGGCCGGACTTTAAGCAACCTGAGGCTCCGAAGACCTCTACCTATACAGAAACTACTCTGTCAAAGAAGCTCACTACTGCACCCGGAGTTCCAGGAGGCAGCGATCAAGAGTTTGTTGAGGGCGCGGATATTGAAGCGCAGTGGTGGGAGCTCTATAAGTCTCCCGAACTCGATGCGCTTATTAAAAAGGCGCTTGAGCAGAATCCGAATTTAGGTGCGGCTGATGCGGCATTGCGTGCAGCACAAGAAAATGTCAACGCACAAATTGGCGGGCAGTACTTTCCAGCAATTGGAGTTGGTGCAAATGCAATAAGACAGAAACAGCCTTCAGCTGTTTATGGCATGAACTACGGAACTGATACTTATAACCTATATAACGCTACAGTCAATGTAACGTACAAGTTGGATGTGTTCGGTGGTGCTCGAAGAGCGGTTGAAGGAGCGCGTGCACAAGCAGAGGTTGCACAGTTTCAGTTAGAGGGTGCCTATCTTTCTCTAACTGCTAACGTAGTGACGAGCGCTGTTAAAGAGGCTGCCCTTCGTGCACAGATGCAAGCCACCGAAGAAATCCTGAAAGCTCAAACTAATCTTGCTGAGGTTACTGAGAAGCAGTTGGTTATTGGTACGGTTTCTAAGGTGGATGTCACTTCACAGCGAACCTTGGTGTCCAATTCTCAAGTGGATCTCTTTAATTACGAACGTAATCTCGCATTTGCACGCAACCAGTTGGCAGTACTGGTCGGAGAAATTCCAAGCAATGCCAATATTGCAAAGTTTGATCTCACAAATTTAAATTTACCAGAAAAGTTACCCTTATCAGTTCCATCTAGCTTAGTGCGCCAACGTCCCGATGTACGCGCTGCCGAAGCTCAGCTAAAAGCGCAGAATGCTTTTGTAGGTGTTGCAACAGCGAACTTATTGCCACAATTTAATATCACCGGATCGATTGGTGCAGCTTCA
Source organism: Burkholderiaceae bacterium (assembly GCA_947380065.1). GTDB lineage: Bacteria > Pseudomonadota > Gammaproteobacteria > Burkholderiales > Burkholderiaceae > Polynucleobacter. The sequence goes on from CANCPL010000036.1 coordinate 6,778, forward strand.
TTAACCTCCAACGGATTGTTTGGCCCCAACTCTGCTTTATGGACTTTGGGTGGCGGCATCTTGCAGCCTTTGTTCCAGGGTGGGCAGTTATTGGCTCAGCGTCGTGGCGCGATTGCTAATTATGAGCTGGCAGCTTTTCAATATCAGGCTACAGTCTTAAATGCATTTCAGGAAGTAGCAAATGCATTACGTGCACTAGAGACTGGTGCGCAAGCACTCAAGGCAGCATCAGACGCAGAGCGTTACGCCTTTGAGACTTTGGATTTAGTGCAGCAGCAATATAAGCTTGGTACTGCGAGTTATTTGGCTGTGCTCTATTACCAAAATCAGTATCAACAAGCAAAAGTCAAATCCGTTGCAGCACAAGCCACTCGCTTCTCGGATACGGCAGCATTATTTGCGGCGCTCGGCGGCGGCTGGTGGAATCGTGAAGGACCTGCTTTTAAACCAAAAGACATAGCGAACAAAGATCAAAATGAAACTTCTGGAAAAAATTAAGAACAAGCTCATTACTTTGATTCTTGCCTTGTGGGCATGGATACAACGTAAAGCAATTGAATGGAAATTGCGTGAGAGAGCGATCGCTCTTTGGGGAAAAATAAAAGCTTTTTGGGCGCGCATGGGTCAGAAGTGGCGTAACACTAAGGCGTATGGAAAGTTAATGGCTATGGAGCCATTGCAACGTCGGATGACCATCATGCTCTGCGGCGTATTTTTATTATTAGGCTTGATCTTCACTTTTAATCAGGCGAAGACTTTCATGATCAAGTATTTCATTTCTAGTATGGGTTTGCCTCCTGCAGCGGTATCAACAATGGTGATTGCCACCGCTGAATGGCAGCCTAAGTTAACTAGTGTTGGTAATGTGCGTGCATTTAGGGGTGTTGAACTCAGTACCGAGATTGGTGGCTTGGTGCAAACAGTGCCTCTAAAGTCTGGACAAGATGTCAAAGAAGGTGAGCTTCTGATTAAATTAAACGATGCTTCTGATGTTGCCCAGTTGAACTCCTTAAAAGCAATGGCCGATTTAGCTAAGGTAATTAATGAGCGAGACAGGCAGCAACTTGCGATTCAGGCAATTAGTAAAAATGTATTTGATACAAGCGCCGCTGATGCCAAATCTAAACAAGCGCAAGTAGAGCAACAGATGGCTTTGGTAGCAAAGAAAAATCTTAAGGCGCCATTTACGGGGCGCGTCGGCATTGTTTCTATCAATCCAGGTCAGTATGTAAACCCTGGCGATAAGTTATTAACGCTGCAAACCTTGGATCCTATTTTTGTAGATTTCAACTTGCCACAAAATAATGCAGAGCTAATTCAGGTTGGTCAAGAAGTCATAGTTACGACGGATGCATTTAAAGATGCTAGTTTCACCGGCAAGATTACAGCTGTCAGTCCGAAAGTTGATACCAATACCCGCAATATTCAGGTTGAGGCGCAGCTCGCGAACCCAGACAAAAAAATCCTGCCAGGCATGTTTGCCAATGTAAATATCAAACTGGGCGATCAAGTGAAGTACTTGACATTGCCTCAGACTGCAGTGACCTACAACCCCTATGGGTCAACGGTCTTTATTGCTAAACCTACTGGCAAGAAAGATAAGCAAGGCAATCCAGCTCTTGAGGCGCAACAAGTATTTGTTACGACTGGGCTGACACGTGGTGATCAGGTTGCTATTTTGAAGGGCGTTGATGAAGGCGCAACAGTTGTTACTAGCGGTCAGCTGAAGCTCAAAAATGGCACACCACTGATTATTAACAATAAGGTGCAGCCGGCAAATTCACCTGATCCTAAGCCTCAGGAATAAATAGCAGATGAATTGGACTGACATATTCATCCGCAGGCCAGTGCTCTCCATGGTGGTGAGCGCTCTTGTACTGATATTTGGTTTGAAGGCAATCGGTTCTTTGCCTGTAAATCAATATCCGCAAACGCAAAATGCAATTGTGACAATTACTACGGCCTACTATGGTGCCGATCCTGAAACGATTGCAGGCTTTATTACTCAACCCTTGGAAGCCTCCATAGCTCAGGCACAAGGTATTGATTACCTATCTTCAGCTAGTGTGAGTGGTGTTTCAACTATTGTGGCAACGCTGAAGTTGAACTACGACTCCAATGCAGCGTTAACGCAGATTCAGACTCAAATTAGTGCCGTAAAGAATCAGTTGCCACCGCAGGCGCAGCAACCCATTTTGACTGTGCAAGTTGGTCAATCTACTGCCGCGATGTACATGGGTTTCTACAGCGATGAAATTCCCAATAATGCCATTACCGATTATTTGTTGCGTGTAGTAAAGCCAAAGCTAGATTCAGTTGAGGGCGTTCAAAATGCTGAAATCACTGGCGGTCGAAAGTTTGCCTTACGCGCCTGGTTAGATCGCGAGAAGATGGCTGGGCTCGGCGTTGGTGCTGATGATGTCTATAGTGCCATGTCTGCTAACAACTACCTCTCTGCAGTTGGAAGCACCAAAGGCGATATGGTGTCGGTTGATTTGGTTGCGGGCACTGATTTGCATACGCTTGAAGAGTTTCGTAAGCTAGTCATTAAAAAAGATGGTGTAAATATTGTGTACTTAGATCAGGTGGCTACTGTCACCTTGGGATCTGAAGACTACAACACCAATGTGGCCTTTAGTGGCAAGAAGTCAGTATTTATTGCAATTAAGGTTGCGCCCCAAGCCAATCTATTAGATGTGGCACAACGTGTTCGTGATGTAGTGCCTGATATTCAGAAGCAATTACCCATTGGCATGACCGGCAAGATTGTGTATGACTCTACTAAATTTATTACCAGCTCCATTGAGGAGGTAGTGACGACTTTGCTGGAGGCTTTGGTAATTGTGACTGTGGTGATCTACCTCTTCTTGGGTAGTGCTCGTGCAGTTGCCGTTCCTGTGATTGCGATGCCATTGTCCTTGATTGGCACATTCTTCTTAATGCAAGTTTTAGGCTATTCCATTAACTTGCTTACTCTCCTTGCTTTGGTGCTGGCGATTGGGTTGGTTGTGGATGATGCCATCATCGTGGTTGAAAACGTTGACCGTCATATGAAAGAAGGCAAGTCTCCGCTAGAAGCCTCGTTAATTGCTGCCCGTGAATTAGGTAGCCCTATTTTGGCAATGACGGTCGTGCTGATTGCGGTGTACATCCCAATTGGCTTCCAGGGTGGCTTAACAGGCGCATTGTTTACTGAGTTCGCCTTTACTTTAGCTAGTGCGGTGGCCGTTTCGGGATTGATTGCATTAACGCTCTCGCCCATGATGTGTTCTCGCATTTTTACTGAAGAGCAAGAAGCCTCACCATTCGTTCAGAAAATTGATCGCGTTTTTGATAAGGTACATCACAGTTATCAAACGACTTTGCGTGATTTATTAAGTACTTGGCAGGTCATTATTGTGATGGGAGTAATCTTGCTGGGTGGCGTAGCCTATTTGTATTCCACCGCGCGTGCTGAATTAGCGCCCACAGAAGATCAGGGTATTGTCTTGATGCAAGCATCAGGACCACCGAATAGCACGGTCACACAAATGCAGACGTATGCCGATCAAATCTACGCAATTGCTGCTGCAGAGCCAGAATACGAACAAGCCTTTCAGATTACAAGTCCAACTTCAAGTTTTGGCGGCATCTTGCTTAAAGACTGGGGCGAACGTAATCGGAATGCAACTAAGTTCCAAGAAGATATGCAGCAGAAGTGGAACACCATTGCAGGTGCCCGCGTTGCAGCCTTCCAATTCCCTGCGCTACCAGGTGCACAAGGCTTGCCAGTACAAGTAGTAATCAATACAACTGAGTCTTATGCAGCGCTAAATGAAGTCTCGCAAGCAGTGCTTGATAAAGCACGCCGTAGCGGCAATTTTTTCTTTGTAGATTCTGATCTCAAGATTGATAAGCCACAAGATGTATTGGAAATTGATCGCGAAAAGGTTGCGGCATTGGGAATGACTCAACAACAGGTCGGCGCAGCATTGTCTGCCGCATTGGGCGGTGGCTATGTGAACTACTTCTCTGTAGCTGGACGGTCTTATCGCGTCATTCCACAAGTAAAACAAGTTGATCGTCTAAACCCAGATCAAATATTGGATTACTACATTCGTACTCCGAGTGGTGCTATGGTGCAGGCGCGCACTATCGCAACGATTAAGCAAAGAGTTGTACCCCAATCGATTAATCACTTTCAGCAACTGAATTCAGCAACGATTTCTGGAGTGAGCACTCCATTTATTTCTCAGGCGGATTTATTGGGGTTCATGCGCCAGACTTTGAAAGAGGTTGCACCCAATGGTTACGCTATGGATTACGCAGGCCCATCACGCCAATTTATGGCCGAGTCTGGTGGATTCTTGGTCACCATGTTCTTTGCGATCTTGATTGTTTTCTTGGTGCTTGCAGCACAGTTTGAAAGTTTCCGAGATCCGATTGTAATTTTGGTTTCTGTACCACTAGCCTTATTCGGTGCTTTGATCTTTATTAATCTGGGATTCACAACCCTAAATATCTATACCCAGGTAGGTCTCGTCACGCTCATGGGCTTAATTAGTAAGCACGGGATTTTGATTGTGGAGTTTGCCAATGAGCTTCAGGAAGCTGGCCGCAGTAAGCTCGATGCCATCGTTGAGGCGAGTAGCGTTCGTTTACGTCCAATTTTGATGACAACTGCTGCGATGGTCTTAGGTGTTCTGCCCTTGGTAATTGCTTCTGGAGCTGGTGCTGCCGGTCGAAAATCGATGGGCATTGTGATCTTTACAGGACTCTCGATTGGCACCTTATTCACACTCTTTGTGGTGCCAGCAATGTACCTATTTATAGGCGCTGATCACCACGCTAAAAAGTTCAAGCAACAATAACTTTTTGAGTGCTAAAACTTATTTAACGATATTCAGTTCTTTATCAGCAAACTCGCCAAAACAGGTTTCAGATCTCATCTGCTGTAACCAGCGTTCAACGTTTTTTAGTTCACTGCGTGGACCAGTTTTTTCTGGAAAGCTATCGTTCAGTAAAACCCAGCGATGTACACCCAAGGCCACCACAATATCGCCAATATTAAATTCATTACCCGAGCAATAATCTTGCGCCGATAGGATGTTATCGAGCAAGCTGAGGGTTTGATTTGTCGTTTGATAACCCTTGTAGATAGCGTCGTAATTGCGATCTTTTTCAGGTGTTCTAGTGAGGCCCAAAAAAGCAGTGCGCAATGGAGGCCATAGCGTTGCTAGCTGCCAGTCCATCATTTTTTCAGAACTATATTGAGCTATAACGCTTTTTGGAAAGCGTCCATTTTTGTCGTACTGCGAAACCAAGTAACGCATGATGGTGTTGGATTCCCAAAGCACGAAATCGCTATCTTCAAGTGTAGGTACAAGCCCATTCGGATTCATTTTGAGAAACTCGGGCGTATTATTTTTACCAAACTGAAGACCTGCATCAATCCGCTCAAAGTCCTTGCCTTCCTCTAACCCAAGCTCGGCAAGGCACCATAGTACTTTTTGAACGTTAATAGAACTTTTACGACCCCATAAACGCATCATAGTATTTCCTTACGAAGTTAATTCGTATTAGTTAGTTTTAGTTTCCGTGAAATCGAGGCCAATAAATTGACTGCGCGCAAAAATGAGCGGATCTCGTTCAGGATGATTTTTTAAGTTAATCACTTTGGCAACGATGATATTGTGATCGCCGCCAATATGAACACAAACGGTTTCACACTCGTAATAAGCTACGCAATGATCAATTTGAGTAAGGCCGCTGGTTGCGAGCTTGTGATCGATTCCCTTAAATTGATCCGTCTTCACTGTGGCGAAATGGATTGCCAAATTCTCTTGAGAGCGCTCGAGAACATGAATCAGATGTTTCTTGCCAAGCTCAACCCAAGGCATTAGACGTGAGTGCTTTTTTAGGCTCCAAAGTATGAGTGGTGGCTCAAGCGAAACAGTATTGAAGGAGCTAATCGTAATGCCGTGAGAATTGTTTTCCTCATCAAGGCAGGTGATTACAGTGACCCCAGTAGCAAATGATGAAAATCCCTTGCGTAGCTCTTGTGATGTAAATGGGGTCATTGCTCTTTACTTACTTGGCTTCAGCTTTTGCTGCAGCTGCAATCGTTGTGCCCGGAATAGGATTCAGGATTTCGTTTTCTTCAGCTTTTACGCACTTAAAGCGATATTCTTTGCCTGCTTTGGATAGAAAGCTAGCACCTTCATAGAAATCATCCTTACAGGCCTTAGTGGCGAAATCCATGACATCCTGCGGTGCAGCGCTAGAGGTGATAAGGCGCATGTTGCCCATGGACATATTAATTTGAGTGGAATAGCAGCCAGATAGCAGCAAGCCAGAAATCGTAGTTAATAGTAGAATTTTTTTCATGGAAACCTCCATAATCAGCAATGCTCGTTAGGATAAACCTATTAAGCAATTGTTGCGGGGAAATACCTCGTTCTAAAAGGAAGAGACATGTTTAAAGCAATATTGGTAAATAAAGATGAACAAGGGTATCGCGCAGAGCTTGCCCAGGCGGATGAGGCTAGCCTCCCAGAGGGCGATGTTCGTGTAAAGGTTCTGTATTCCACTCTGAACTATAAGGATGGCCTTGCCATTACTGGCAAGGGCCCAGTTGTTCGCAGCTTTCCGATGGTGCCGGGAATCGATTTTGCTGGTGAAGTGCTAGAAAGCACTAATTCAGACTTCAAGGTTGGCGATATGGTCCTTCTCAATGGCTGGGGGGTGGGTGAGGGACATTGGGGTGGTTTGGCTCAGCAAGCTCGTGTAAGGGCTGATTGGTTGATTCCACTGCCAAAAGGGTTTACTGCTAAACAAGCTCTAGCTATCGGTACTGCAGGTTATACCGCCATGCTCTGCGTTATGGCCCTTCAAAAGCATGGGCTCAAGCCAAGTGATGGGGAGGTCTTAGTAACTGGCGCTGCCGGTGGCGTTGGTAGCTTTGCAATTACGCTCCTTAGCAAGCTTGGTTTTACAGTCGTGGCTAGCACTGGTCGTATGGCTGAAGCAGATTACTTGAAAAAATTAGGTGCTGCTGAAGTGATTGATCGTGCAACTTTATCTGCCCCTGGCAAACCATTGGCAAAAGAGCGCTGGGCTGCAGTGGTCGATAGCGTCGGGAGTCATACTCTGGCTAATGCATGTGCGCAGACCAAGAGTGATGGTGCAGTTGCAGCCTGTGGGTTGGCTCAAGGGATGGATTTCCCCTCTTCGGTTGCGCCATTCATTTTGCGTGGCGTTACTCTATATGGCATTAATAGCGTGACTGTACCGCGTGCAAAACGAATTGCTGCCTATGAGCAACTCAGTAAGTTAGTGGATCTAAAAACCTTAGATGAAATCTCTCATGAAATTACGCTTGAGGATTCTATTAAATATGCACAGGAATTAATGGCAGGAAATGTACGTGGACGTTTAATTGTCGACGTGAATAAATAAAAAAAATTAAGATTGGTTTTACTGTGGTGCTTGGGGTTTGCGACCAGGGAGTTGTGAGCAAACCTCGAGCTTCTCAGGATTCGTGAGATCTGACCAATCAGCAATTTCAGACAAGGTACGATAGCAGCCACGGCAGTAACCATTTTCAGGGTTAATGTCACACCAATTAATGCAGGGCGATGGAACTGTGGTCAAAGCAAACCTAGAAATAAAAATAAATAAATAACACTAAGCCATGAATACTCAAAACCAAGCAAGCGCTGAATCCGCAGTCCATTATCCCTTAGGAGAGGCGCTTCCGGAAGTAGGTAGCAGCATCGAGGTTGCGCCTGGCGTTCGTTGGATCAGGATGCGATTACCCTTTGCTTTAGATCATATCAATCTATGGCTATTGCGTGATGAAATTGATGGTGTTGCGGGATGGACGATTGTGGATTGTGGCATCGCCAATGATGAGACAAGGGCCGCTTGGGAGCAGGTATTTGCTACCCAGCTTGAAGGTATGCCGGTCTTGCGCGTTATTGTGACCCATATGCATCCTGATCACGTGGGTTTATCGCAATGGCTATGTGAGAAGTGGAATGTTCCTATGTGGATTTCAATGACAGATTATTTAACTGCGCAGTGGTTAAGTTGCAAAGAGGGCGGTGCTGCAGTTGGGTCACGGGCTGGTAGTGGAGGCTCTGCAGATCATTTTCAAAGACATGGTTTAACAGGCCAAGAGGATTTAGAAAAAATTCGGTCACGCTCAAATTACTACAGCAATATGGTTCCCGGAGTGCCGCGGCAGTATCGACGTATTTTGGATGGTGAATTTATTTTGATTGGTAGTCGTGCGTGGCGGGTCATCATGGGTTATGGACATGCACCTGAGCATGCTTCTTTATTTTGTGAAGAGCTAGGGGTATTGATCTCCGGAGATATGTTATTGCCCCGCATATCTACCAATGTGAGCGTTTATGACGCTGATCCAGATGCAGATCCTCTCGGATTGTATTTAGACTCTATTGAAAGATATTTAGATCTGCCTGAGGGTGCATTAGTGCTTCCCTCGCATGGCAAACCATTTACCGGAATCAGACCGCGCGTTGCACAACTGAAAGCCCATCATGATGAACGCCTAGCAGATACTTTGGGCGCATGTAAAAAACCGGTACATGCTAGAGAGCTGGTGCCGGTTTTGTTTAAACGCGAATTAGATATTCATCAACTGACATTTGCGATGGGTGAGGCTATTGCTCATCTGAATTACCTACTTCGTCGAGGAAAGTTGCATCGCCAGCTTTGCGACGACGGCGTGTTGCGGTTTTCCGTGGTTTAGCGCTGGTCGTTTTAGTCTCAGACTCTTCTTTTGGGGCGGTTGCTGCTGAACTAGCTGCTGATACAGCATCACCGAAGGATTTGAGGGCCATCATGGTGGCATGCTGGACTTCTAGCCCTTGAATAGTCGATTTGAGGATATTAAGGTTCAGATTGAGCCAGTTTTCAACGCTTTTAAGGTCCTTGATCCGTTTTTCAAGCTCGTCCACATCCAAGCCAGGAAAAGCTGAAGCAAAGCCGCCGGCAGCCTTAGAGGCATCTGTTGTGAAGGGGAATTGCCCAGCTTGACCAGCCGCACCTTGTCCCCACATGGTTTTAAACATATCTAGGCTTTGATTAAATTCTGGAATGGTTCCAAACATAGGGGCTCCGTGGTAAATGAAAAGTGGCTTTTCCAATAGAATAAGGGATTCTAGAGATTAATCCCGGTTTAACAATGCAATCTAATGGTTTGTCCCAGCCTTACACCCGTGGTCAAAAGCTTCCCGAGCTATTAAAGCAGCGCATTCTCATTTTGGATGGCGCCATGGGCACCATGATTCAGCAATACAAACTATCTGAAGCCGACTATCGCGGCTTGCCAGGAAATGCCCGTTTTGCCGAACACCCTGGGGATATCAAGGGAAACAATGAACTCTTGGTTTTGACCCAGCCGCAAATTATCAGCAAAATTCATGAGCAGTATTTAGATGCTGGCGCAGACATTATTGAAACCAATACTTTTGGTGCAACTTCAGTGGCACAAGAAGATTACAAAATGGCCGGCTTAGCACGCGAGATGAATGAAGTCTCTGCCAAATTAGCGCGTGCGGCCTGTGAAAAATATAGCACTCCCGATAAGCCACGTTTTGCAGCGGGAGCGATTGGACCTACACCAAAGACTGCGAGTATTTCACCAGATGTAAATGATCCAGGTGCACGCAACGTGACCTTTGAGGCTTTGCGTGCTTCTTATCGTGAGCAGATCGAAGGTTTGTTTGCTGGTGGTGTAGATTTGTTTTTAGTTGAAACTATTTTCGATACGCTCAATGCAAAAGCGGCCTTATTTGCATTAGATGAATTTTTTGAAGAAACCGGCGAGCGTTTACCAGTCATGATTTCTGGAACGGTGACTGATGCTTCTGGCCGCATTCTATCTGGTCAAACAGTTGAAGCCTTCTGGAATAGCTTGCGCCATATTAAGCCACTCACTTTTGGTTTGAATTGTGCGTTAGGTGCTGCTCTGATGCGTCCTTACATTGCAGAGCTAGCAAGGATTTGCGATGCAGCAATCTCTTGCTATCCTAATGCAGGTCTGCCCAATCCAATGAGTGATACAGGGTTTGATGAAACGCCTGAAATTACTTCTAGCTTGGTAGATGGTTTTGCTAAAGATGGTTTGGTCAATTTGGTTGGTGGTTGCTGTGGCACTACGCCTGATCACATACGTGCAATTGCAGATGCCGTTGCCAAACGCAAGCCTCGTGCTTTCTATCGTGAGAATGTAGAGACAGCAGCATGAGCAAGCTAGAGAAAAAAGCAATGCCAGCAATGAAGCTTTCTGGACTTGAGCCGTTTAACGTTACAGCTGAAGTTGGCTTCGTCAATATTGGCGAGCGTACTAATGTCACCGGGTCCAAGGCATTTTCCCGCATGATTTTGAATAATCAATTTGATGAGGCACTCGTCGTAGCGCGTCAGCAGGTTGAGAATGGCGCGCAAGTCATCGACATCAATATGGATGAGGCGATGCTGGATTCTGAAGCGGCAATGACGCGTTTCTTGAATTTGATTGCATCTGAGCCTGATATTGCTCGTGTACCCATCATGATCGACTCCTCCAAATGGAGTGTTATCGAAGCGGGTTTGAAATGTATTCAAGGAAAGCCTATCGTTAACTCGATTTCCTTGAAAGAGGGTGAGGAGTCCTTTAGAAAGCAAGCACGTTTAATTCGTCGTTATGGTGCCGCCTCTGTGGTGATGGCTTTTGATGAAGTAGGGCAAGCAGATACGTTTAAGCGTAAGACGGAGATCTGTCAGCGTTGCTATGAGATCTTGGTAAATGAAATTGGCTTTCCTGCTGAAGATATCATTTTTGATCCGAATATTTTTGCAATCGCTACTGGCATTGAAGAGCACGACAACTATGCGGTCGACTTTATTAACGCTACTCGCTGGATTAAAGAAAACTTACCTGGCGCCAAGGTTAGTGGCGGCGTTTCTAATGTGAGCTTTTCGTTCCGCGGTAATGATCGTGTACGCGAAGCCATTCATACCGTCTTTTTGTATCACGCTATTCAGGCTGGCATGGACATGGGTATTGTGAATGCAGGTCAATTAGGCGTCTATGCAGACCTTGATTTCGAACTGCGTGAGCGTGTTGAGGATGTTGTCCTCAATCGTTTTAAAGAAAAAGATGGCAAGACACCAACAGAGCGCTTGTTGGATATTGCTGATCAATTTAAAGGCGGGGGCGCTAAGCAGGTTGAGAACCTAGTATGGCGCGAAGCTCCTGTGCGTGAGCGTCTAACGCATGCCCTAGTGCATGGCATCACTACTTTTATTGAGGAAGATACCGAAGAGTTACGCGCTGAAATTATGGGTGCTGGCGGTAGACCTATTGAAGTGATTGAGGGCCCACTCATGGATGGCATGAACGTCGTTGGCGATCTGTTTGGTGCCGGCAAGATGTTCTTGCCTCAAGTGGTCAAAAGTGCGCGCGTGATGAAGCAGGCGGTTGCAATCTTGATTCCGTTCATCGAAGAAGAAAAGCGCCAACATATTGCAGCGGGTGGCGAAGCCAAGGCTAAGGGCAAGATCGTCATGGCAACTGTTAAAGGTGATGTGCACGATATTGGCAAAAATATTGTGACTGTAGTTCTGCAATGTAATAACTTTGAAGTAGCCAATATGGGCGTGATGGTTCCTTGCGCAGAAATTTTGAAGCGTGCTAAAGAAGAGAATGCAGATATTGTTGGTTTATCTGGATTAATCACGCCATCACTCGAAGAAATGACTTATGTCGCACAGGAGATGCAGCGTGATGATTGGTTCCGCGAGCGTCAAATTCCTTTGATGATCGGTGGTGCAACAACCTCACGTGTTCACACTGCCGTGAAGATTGCCCCACACTACGATGGTCCGGTGGTGTATGTGCCCGATGCATCTCGCTCAGTATCCGTTGCCTCTAGTCTGCTCTCAGATGAAAGCGCCAAGAAATTTATTCAAGATTTGCGCGATGACTATGTACGCATTCGCGAACAACATGCCAATAAGAAAGCTGCGCCAACTATTTCATTAGAGGCAGCACGTAAGAATCGCGAGATGATTGACTGGTCCGCTTATGTTCCTGAGAAGCCGAAGTTTATTGGTCGTCGTATATTTAAAAACTTTGCACTGAGTGATATTGCTAAATATATTGACTGGACACCATTCTTTCAGACTTGGGATTTAGCAGGCAAGTTTCCAGCAATCTTAGATGATGAAGTTGTTGGTGTTGAGGCGCGCAAGGTTTATGCAGACGCACAAGAGTTGCTTGATAAGGTGATTAAGGGCCAGTGGCTGCAAGCCGATGCAGTGGTTGCCTTCTATCCTGCCAATACGATTGGTGACGATATTGTTCTGTATAGCGATGAAGCGCGTGAGCATCCTTTGTTTGTGTGGCATAACTTACGTCAACAATCTGAACGTCCCGTTGTGGATGGTGTGCGCAGACCCAATCGTTGTTTAGCTGATTATGTTGCTCCAAAAGATTCTCACGTCTCTGATTACCTTGGTTGTTTTGCGGTTACTACAGGACATGGCGTTGAAAAGAAAGTCGCTGAATTTCAGGCAAAGCATGACGACTACAGCGCCATTATGTTGAAGGCTTTAGCAGATCGCTTGGCAGAAGCCTTTGCTGAATTAATGCACCATCGCGTTCGAACTGATCTTTGGGGTTATGCAACCGATGAGATTTTGACAAATGATCAAATGATCAATGAGGAATATCGCGGCATTCGCCCAGCGCCTGGTTACCCAGCCTGTCCCGCCCATGAGGTCAAAGAAGACTTATTGAGGGTGATTGGTTCTGAAGACATCGGTATGACGCTGACAGAGTCGATGGCGATGAATCCAGCTTCTAGCGTAAGCGGTTTCTATTTGGCTCACCCAGACGCACGCTACTTCAATGTGGGCAAACTTTCGATTGATCAGGTCGAAGACTTAGCAAAGCGTCGTGGCCAGAGTGTTGAAGATACCCGGCGCCAATTAGCGAGCTTACTGGATTAAACGCCCCACATCACTGGTTCATCTTTGGCTTTAGATTGCTTCATAAGCTCCAAGAAGGGGTAGGCACGCTGTCCAAGGCGGTCAGCCAGCTTGGGCTTTTCTGCACCATTCTCGTTCTCATTTGCTTTGGCCCGTTCCTCAAGATCTTTAAGGATGGCGGTTTCAAGTGCGGTGATGAGATCTGGGAGTTGCTCTACCGTGAGGATGCCGCGGGGTTCTAGGGGGCGCCTTAAGATGTCAAAAATTCGCTTAGTCAGATCCGCCAGCATGATGACATCCGGACCAGCCTTTGAGCGAAATTGATAGATCATTTCGATAGCTTACCACCTGATAAACTCACTTATCTATGTTGTCGACCAATAAAAATCGTTTAATCGAAATGCTGAGTGCTGCGCTTACAGGCTTGGCCCTAGAACGCGGGTTGGGAGAGCCTCCTGCCCCCCGTCTTGAGCGCCCCAAGGCTTTAGATCATGGGGATGTCGCCTGTAATATCGCGCTCCAGCTTTCTAAGGCTTGGAAGCTAAATCCACGCGAGCTGGCACAAGCTTTGGTAGAGCGCTTGCAGCAACAAGCAGGTTTTAACCAGCTTATTGCATCTTGTGAAATTGCTGGCCCTGGCTTTATTAATTTCCGCCTCAGTAATGCCGCTAAGACTGCGGTGGTGGGTGAAATACTATCCGCGGGATTACATTTTGGCGAGTCTGCCCCAAGTGATGGGTCTGCCCCAAGTGCGATGATTGAATTTGTATCAGCCAACCCAACTGGCCCACTGCACGTTGGTCACGGAAGACAGGCAGCGCTTGGTGATGCCTTAGCAAATTTATTGGCAACCCAGGGAATTACAGTTCACCGTGAGTTTTATTACAACGATGCTGGTGTGCAGATTGCTAATCTGGCCTTATCGGTTCAAGCTCGCTTACAAGGTCTGAAGCCTGGCGACGCCAACTGGCCTGAGCAGGCTTATAACGGCGAATATATTGCAGAGATTGCAGCAACATTTAAAGCCTCTCCCAAATTTAAAGATGACATCGAAGTTATTCGTGAATTTGCTGTTGCTTATTTGCGTAATGAGCAAGATATAGACTTAAAAATATTTGGCGTGAAGTTTGATTGTTATTACCTGGAGTCTTCTTTGTATACCGATGGTAGTGTTGCCCAAATCGTTGGTGATTTGCAAAGCATTGGAAAGACCTATGAGTCCGAAGGTGCTCTATGGCTCAAGAGTACGGATGACGGCGATGATAAGGATCGTGTGATGCGTAAGTCAGACGGCAGCTTTACCTACTTCGTTCCTGATGTGGCTTATCACACAAGCAAATGGAATCGCGGCTTTCAGAAAGTCATTAATGTACAAGGAAGCGATCACCATGGCACGATTGCCCGTGTTCGCTCAGGCTTGCAGGGCGTAGCAAAGAAGCGCGGTTGGGATATTCCTAAAACGTATCCAGAATATGTTTTGCATAAGATGGTTACCGTGATGCGTCATGGTGAAGAAGTGAAAATTTCTAAGCGCGCTGGTTCGTATGTAACCGTACGTGATTTGGTTGAATGGTCTGGTGGTGTTACGCCGGAGATGACCGCCGAAGAGAGAGAATTGGCTTTGCAACGTGGCCGCGATGCGGTGCGTTTTTTCTTGATCTCGCGAAAAGCTGATACTGAGTTTGTTTTTGATATTGACTTAGCTTTGCAGCAAAACGATGAGAACCCAGTGTTCTATGTTCAATATGCGCATGCGCGAATTAGTTCAATCTTGCATCAATGGAGTGGACAGGCATCCGAATTGGCTAAGGCCGATCTATCGCTTCTACAAAGCAAGGCATCCGATCATTTACTGCGTCGTTTAGCAGAATATCCAGAAGTCCTTACAGCTGCTGCCGAAGAATTAGCTCCTCATGCATTAGCTTTTTACCTGCGTGATTTAGCGGGTGATTTCCA
>CANCPL010000037.1:0-21235 GCA_947380065.1 Burkholderiaceae bacterium
CCGCTCACCTACAGCATAGGAAAAGTTGACGTCTTTAATAGAGACGACAACTTCACCAGCAGCTGGCTTGCTTACATCCAAGGAGTTTGGCTGACCATTGTTCATATCCCCAATATTATCGGGGCAAAACAGAAGACCCCATTAAATACTCGTCTACTGAACGGGCGCATTGACGACCTTCGCGAATTGCCCAAACTACTAAAGACTGTCCACGACGCATATCACCCGCTGCAAATACCTTGGGAACGTTCGTTTGGTAGGCATTTTGACCATCTTCAGTTGCTTTCGCATTGCCGCGAGCGTCTTTCTCAACGCCAAAGGCATTCAATACGTGCTGGACTGGAGACACAAAGCCCATAGCCAAAAGCACTAAATCTGCCTTAATCTCAAATTCAGAGTTTGGCACTTCTGCCATCTTGCCGTCTTTCCACTCCAGACGTACGCCAATTAATTTCTCAACTTTGCCGTTTTTACCCTCAAAACGCTTAGTTCCAACTGACCAGTCGCGATCACAACCCTCTTCATGAGAGGAAGAAGTGCGCAATTTAGTTGGCCAATATGGCCAAACTAAGGGCTTGTTCTCCACTTCAGGAGGCTGTGGGAGTAATTCAAACTGAGTAATCTTTGTTGCGCCGTGACGATTTGAAGTGCCAACGCAATCCGAACCCGTATCACCGCCCCCGATAACGACTACATGCTTATCTGTTGCGCGAATTTCATTTTTAAAGTCACCTGCATTTTCTTTATTCTGAGGAATTAAGAATTCCAATGCATAGTGCACGCCAGCTAACTCACGACCTGGTACTGGCAAATCACGTGGCTGTTCTGCGCCGCCGGTGATTACTACCGCGTCAAAATCTTTCATTAACTGCTCAGGAGAAACCGTCTTAGTGGAATAATTTTTTACTTCAGCACCAATTGCTTCTTTGCCAACAAATACGCCAGTCTCAAATTTGACGCCTTCAGCTTGCATCTGCTCTACGCGACGATCAATCAGCCACTTTTCCATTTTGAAATCAGGGATGCCGTAACGCAGTAAGCCGCCAACACGATCATTCTTTTCAAAGACAGTCACATCATGACCAACGCGCGCCAATTGCTGAGCAGCCGCCATACCTGCTGGGCCACCGCCGACCACTGCAACTTTTTTACCTGTCTTAGTTTTAGAAGGTTGTGGTTTAACCCAACCACTTTCCCAACCCTTATCAATAATGGCGTGCTCGATAGATTTGATACCAACTGCTTCGCTATTAATACCTAGAGTACAGGCAGCTTCGCAAGGAGCCGGGCAAATGCGGCCAGTAAATTCTGGGAAGTTATTGGTGGATTGCAAAACATCTAATGCATTCTTCCAATCATTCTGAAATACCAAGTCATTGAAGTCTGGGATGATGTTATTAACCGGGCAGCCGCTATTGCAAAATGGGATGCCGCAATCCATGCAACGTGCGCCTTGAACTTTTGCTTCTTCATCAGTTAACGCGGCAACAAATTCTTTGTAATGATGAAGGCGCTTAACCGGCACTTCATACGTCTCATCAACGCGCTCAAACTCCATAAATCCAGTGACCTTACCCATATCGAATCCTTAGTATCTTTTCTTAATGTCTATCTGTTTGATTAAGTTATTTAAGCTGAAACGGTTTTGTTTTGAGCTTTTTCCCACAATTCACCAAGAGCACGCTTGTACTCAGTTGGGAGCACCTTCACAAAACGTCCGCGGGCATTTTCCCAATCAGCCAAGATTGCTTTAGCGCGCTCAGAGCCAGTGTGTCGGAAGTGTCGCTCGATCAAGCTCTTCAAAATTTGCTCGTCAGTTAAGCGCTCGCCACCATCTTTTACATCAATAGGGGCATGCCATTGGGCCTGAGGCATCTTGGCTACTTGCTCAGCAGCAGGCAATACTTTTTCCAAAGTCGCCATGCTAGTGTTGCAACGCTTATCGAATAATTCATCTTCATCGTAAACGTAAGCAATACCACCGCTCATACCTGCAGCAAAGTTACGACCTGTTGCACCCAACACAACTACTGTGCCACCGGTCATGTATTCGCAACCGTGATCGCCAGTACCCTCAACCACAGTAGTGGCTCCAGAGTTACGAACTGCAAAACGCTCGCCTGCTACACCATTAAAGAATGCCTCACCAGCAATCGCACCATAAAGAACGGTATTGCCTACGATGATGTTCTGCGCTGTATCACCACGGAACTCATGAGGAGCACGAACAATAACTCGACCTCCTGATAAGCCTTTACCAACGTAGTCATTGCCATCACCAACTAAATCCAAAGTGATGCCACGCGCCAAGAAGGCCGCAAAGCTTTGTCCAGCAGTGCCGTTCAACTGAATGTGGATTGTGTCGTCAGGCAAACCTGCATGACCATAGCGCTGCGCAACTTCGCCCGAAAGCATTGCACCAACAGTACGGTTTACGTTCTTCACTGGAACAATGAAGGAGACTTTTTCGCCACGCTCTATTGCAGGCTCACTCTTCTCGATCAAAATATTGTCCAGCGCGCTAGCTAAGCCATGATCTTGCGTCAGCACTTGATAGCGTGGAACTTCAGGGGCAACTTGCGGCTCAGCAAAAATCTTACTGAAATCTAAGCCGTGCACTTTCCAGTTTTCAATCCCCTTACGGGTATCTAACAAATCAACGCGACCAATTAGGTCATCAAACTTGCGAATGCCTAATTGAGCCATGATTTCGCGAGCCTCTTCAGCGATAAAGAAGAAGAAGTTCACCACATGCTCAGGCTTGCCTGAGAATTTCTTTCGCAGTTCTGGATCTTGAGTAGCAACACCTACTGGGCAGGTATTCAAATGACACTTGCGCATCATGATGCAACCCTCAACCACCAATGGAGCCGTTGCAAATCCAAACTCATCTGCGCCTAATAAAGCACCGATCACTACGTCGCGGCCGGTTTTCATTTGACCGTCAGCCTGAACACGAATACGGCTACGCAAGCCATTCAGAACTAGTGTTTGCTGTGTTTCAGCCAAACCGAGTTCCCATGGAGAGCCGGCGTGTTTGATTGAAGACAATGGAGATGCGCCAGTTCCGCCGTCATGGCCAGCGATCACAACGTGATCTGCTTTTGCCTTCGCAACACCAGCAGCAACTGTTCCAACACCAACCTCAGATACCAACTTTACAGAAACGTCAGCTTTTGGATTGACGTTCTTCAAGTCATGAATCAATTGCGCAATATCTTCAATCGAATAAATATCGTGGTGCGGGGGAGGAGAGATCAAACCAACGCCTGGTACTGAAAAACGCAACTTACCAATGTAGTCGGAAACCTTTCCACCAGGTAATTGACCGCCCTCACCAGGCTTGGCCCCTTGTGCCATCTTGATCTGAATCTGATCAGCAGATCGCAAGTACTCAGTAGTGACGCCAAAACGGCCAGAAGCAACCTGCTTAATCTTCGAGCGCAATGAATCACCGTCTAGCAATGGGATATTAGCTTCAACGACATCACTACCCAAGATGCTGGCTAATGTCTCACCCTTCTTGATTGGGATGCCTTTGAGTTCATTCACATAACGATTTGGATCTTCACCACCTTCGCCAGTATTGGACTTACCGCCAATACGGTTCATAGCGATTGCCAAAGTAGCATGTGCTTCAGTAGAGATTGAGCCTAAGGACATTGCACCCGTTGCAAATCGTTTAACAATTTCTTTTGCAGACTCAACCTCATCCAAAGGAATGGCTTTTACTGGATCGATCTTGAATTCAAACAAACCGCGCAAAGTCATTTGGCGCTTAGTTTGATCGTTAATAATGTTGGCATACTCTTTATAAGTCTGATAGCCCTTCTCAGCACCAATGCGTGTGGAGTGCTGTAACTTCGCAATCGTGTCAGGAGTCCACATATGGTTCTCGCCACGAATACGGAAAGCATACTCACCACCAGCGTCGAGCATATTCGTTAAGACTGGGTCATTACCAAATGCAGATGTATGCATGCGTAGGGCTTCTTCAGCCACTTCAAATACACCGATACCACCAACATTTGATGGAGTACCTTTGAAGTATTGATCAATGATGTCGCTATTTAAACCAATTGCTTCAAAAATCTGCGAGCCGGTGTAAGACATATAAGTGGAGATGCCCATTTTGGACATGACTTTTTGCAGTCCCTTACCAATTGCTTTCACAAAGTTCTTCACTGCTTTCTCAGCAGATAAATCACCAGACAAGCCTTTAGCCATTTCTGCCAAGGTTTCCATTGCGAGGTATGGATGAACGGCTTCGGCACCATAGCCCGCAAGAAGTGCGAAGTGATGTGTCTCACGCGCGCTGCCAGTTTCAACTACTAATCCAACGCTGGTACGTAAACCTTTTTGCACCAAATGCTGATGAATAGCAGAAGTTGCCAACAATGCAGGAATGGCCACATGCTCTTCATCAACCTGACGATCGCTCACGATCAAAATGTTGTAACCAGAACGTACAGCATCAGCTGCTTCAGCACACAAAGAGGCTAAGCGAGCTTCAATACCTGCTTTACCCCAAGAAGCTGGATAGCAAATATCCAACTCATATGAGCGGAACTTACCGTTGGTGTAATGACCTATATGACGAATCTTAGTGATGTCGTCAAAATCCAAAATGGGTTGGCTTACTTCCAAGCGCATTGGTGGATTGATATTGTTGGTATCCAATAAATTCGGCTTTGGTCCGATAAATGACACCAATGACATCACCATATTCTCGCGAATCGGATCGATCGGAGGATTGGTAACTTGCGCAAATAATTGCTTGAAGTAGTTATAGAGTGGCTTGTTCTTATTTGAAAGAACTGCCAATGGGCTGTCGTTGCCCATCGAACCAATAGCCTCTTCACCATTCATAGCCATCGGCGCCATGAGGAACTTAATGTCTTCCTGGGTGTAACCAAACGCTTGTTGGCGATCTAATAACTTAGCTGCTGGACGAATGGTGGTTTTCTCATCTACCAAATCTGCCTTGCTGGCATCGACTTCATCCAACTTCACACGAACGGCATCAATCCAGCTCTTGTATGGCTTAGCTTTAGATACCGCATTCTTGAGCTCAACGTCATCAATAATGCGACCTTGCTCCATATCGATCATGAACATCTTGCCTGGTTGCAAGCGCCACTTTTGAACAATTTTGCTCTCAGGAATTGGCAACACGCCAGCCTCAGAGCCCATGATGACAAGGTCATCATCGGTAACGTAATAACGCGCTGGACGCAAACCATTACGATCCAAAGTTGCGCCAATTTGACGACCATCGGTAAATGCCATTGCTGCAGGGCCATCCCATGGCTCCATCATTGCTGCATGGTATTCGTAGAAAGCACGGCGATTGTCATCCATCAATGTATGCTGTTCCCATGCCTCTGGAATCATCATCATCATGGCTTGAGCTAATGGATAGCCAGACATCACCAGTAACTCTAAGCAGTTATCAAAACACGCAGTGTCTGACTGACCTGGATAAATTAATGGCCAGAGTTTTTGTAAATCATCGCCAAGCACTGGGGAGCTAATCGCGCCCTCGCGTGCATTCACCCAGTTGACGTTACCTTTGACGGTATTAATCTCACCGTTGTGCGCAATCATGCGATAGGGGTGCGCCAATTCCCAGGCTGGGAAGGTGTTAGTAGAGAATCGTTGGTGCACCAAAGCCAGCGCTGACACAGTGCGCTTATCTTGCAAGTCTTGGTAATAGGCGCCCACTTGGTTAGCTAATAGCAAACCCTTATAAACAATGGTTCTAGCAGACATCGAAGCAACGAAATATTCTTTACCATGCTTAAGATGTAAATCTTGAATTGCATGGCTAGCAGTTTTACGAATCACATACAACTTGCGCTCAAGAGCGTCGGTTGTCATGATGTCCCTGCCACGACCAATAAAAATTTGACGAATGAATGGCTCTGTCATTTGTACAGTTGGAGACATCGGCAATTTCACATCGACCGGAACATCTCTCCAACCCAAAACAACCTGACCTTCTAAACGCACGGTGCGCTCTAACTCTTGCTCACATGCCAAACGAGAAGCATGTTCTTTTGGCAAGAAAATCATACCAACGCCATACTCTCCCAAGGGTGGCAAGGCCACCCCTTGCTTTGCCATTTCTTCGCGATACAAAGTATCTGGAATCTGGATCAAGATACCGGCACCGTCACCCATTAATGGATCGGCACCAACCGCTCCACGGTGATCTAGGTTCTCCAAAATCTGCAAACCCTGAGAAACGATCTCATGAGATTTCTTACCTTTGATATGCGCAACGAATCCTACGCCGCAAGCATCATGCTCATTACTAGGGTCGTATAAACCTTGAGCGATTGGGCGAAGATCTGAATTTAATTTTGTAGTCATAGTATTTCCGAGGGGCGACAAAGGCCTGATTACTTTTGGAGGATCAAATATAGGTGAATACCCACACTGATGCAATAGAAATAAAATGAGTCTGTCCCGTTTATTTAGATATCGCACCAATATGAATTCTACATATGGGGACAGAGTCGTAGTATTCAAGACCCTAATTCAACTATAGGGTAGGATTTTTCTATCTAAGTTATTGAATTTAATGTATTTATTTTTCTAGGGCGTCCACGATGTCTTATAAGCGCTGTTTCTGGCGCCTCTTTAAAGAGTTTTTTTGCATAAATATCGCTCACCCAAGGCTTTGATCGAATAAGCGATTCTGTAATTTGGCGGTCTTCCCAGTGGGGTGCGCCCTCTTTTACAAAGTTAGACCAGTTCATCTGTCGCTCAAAAGGGGTATTACCCAGCTTCCAAAAGTGCTGATGATCTACCAACCAAGGTTCGGCGTTGCCGCCGATATGCGTTGCAAAACTAGTCCAAGCAGAACTTTGGGGATTGGATTCATATCCAGCTCTTACTGGGTTCAGTTCTATATAACGCTGGCAGCGCAAAAAATAATCCGGATCAATTAGAGATGATCGATACCTTCCTTCCCAAATAGTCCCCGATCGATGGTGTTGCTGATTAAAATATTGCGCATAACGACGTCCGAGAGACTGCATGGTCTTTGCAAGCGAATCTTCTTTTTGGGGTGTCATTAATAAATGTACATGATTGGGCATCAAGGCAAAAGCGTGCACTGCGCAGGCAAACTGTCTGGCAGCTTCACGTAACCACTCTAAATAGATGCGGCGATCAGCATCAGCAAAGAAAAGCGTTTCGCGATTATTGCCGCGGACCATCACATGCATTGCTTGGCCTGGAATTACTATGCGCGCTTGCCGTGCCATTTTGAAAACGAACTATTGCAGTTCGCGCGCACCACCATTATTTGAGAATTCTGGAATAAACCAGTCCCCATCTACCTGAGTTACTCCGCTAGGCACTTCACGTGTTTCTTGCGGTACATCCTTTAAAGCCGTTGCCATGTAGGAGATCCACATTGGTAGAGCGAGCCCGCCACCAGTTTCACGGTCACCCAGGCTTGCGGGCTTATCAAAACCAATCCATGCAATCGCAACTACCTTAGGGTTGTAGCCAGCAAACCAAGCATCATGAGAGTCATTGGTTGTCCCTGTTTTACCCGCAATATCGGTTCGGCCCAACTTGCCGCGTGCCGAAGCTGCGGTACCTGTCTTGGTTACTTCTTGCAACATGCTATCCATCACAAAGGCAGTACGTGCATCTAGTACACGAGTCGCATCCTCACGTGCACGAGTAGGCTTTGCTTCGAACATCACAGTGCCTTTAGAGTCCACCATCTTGTCAATTAAAAATGGGTCTACACGATAGCCGCCATTAGCAAACACACTATAAGCAGAGGCCATCTGTAACGGCGTTACTGAACCCGCACCCAACGCCATAGTTAAATAGGGGGGGTGCTTCTCTGGCTCAAAACCAAAACGCTGAATATATTCCTGGGCATAAGAAGGGCCGATGGCACGAATGATGCGAACCGAAACCAAGTTCTTGGATTTTGCTAAAGCATTACGTAAGCGCATCATCCCGTCATATTTGCCATCGTAGTTTTTTGGCTCCCAAGCCTGACTGCCTGTTTCCATACTCCCAATTGATAAAGGCGCGTCATTCACCATAGTGCTAGGGGTAAAACCTTTTTCAATGGCTGCCGCATAGATGAATGGCTTAAATGAGGAGCCTGGTTGACGCAAAGCTTGCGTCACATGATTAAATTGATTGCGACGGAAATCGAAGCCACCTACTAAAGAGAGTATTGCCCCCGTCTCTGCGTTCATAGACACAAAAGCTGCCTCAACTTGCGGCAGTTGGGCTAGCTTCCAGAGACCCCCATCCGACAGAAGGCGCACTACAGCGCCAGGACGCAAACGTTTTTTAGGTTGAGTGCTGTCGGTAATAGATGCGGCCGCTAATTTCATTCCATCACCTTTAATGGTGATGGTATCTCCTGTAGCAATCATGACCTGCATTTCTTTTGGCTTAACATCAAGCACAACACCAGACTGCAAATCATCCAGTTGTGGGTAAGCTAGCAATGCTTCGTCAATCGCGCGCTGGCGCTTCACAGCATCTTCTGGAAGATTAATAAAACCTTCAGGTCCACGATAAGCATGTCGCAGGTCGTATTCAAAAATTCCGCGGCGAACGGCTTTATAGGCTGCATCTTGATCTGCCTTCAAGATGGTGGTGTAGACGTCGATTCCTTGTGAATAAATCGCCTCACCATATTGAGTGAATAACAATTGGCGAACCATTTCAGCCGGGAAGTCAGCTCGAACTGCAAATTCATTGCCTAGGCCGCGAATATGCAACTCTTCAATCATCGCTTTTTGGTATTCCTCTGGCGTGATGTACCCCAGATCGCGCATGCGCTGCAGAATGTACTCTTGACGAATCTTGGCGCGACGGAAATTACTAACAGGGTTATATGCTGAAGGCGCTTTTGGCAAACCGGCCAACATGGCTGACTCTGCAATAGTGATGTCTTTTAGTTCTTTGCCAAAATAAATCTGTGCCGCACTTGAGAAACCATAAGCCCGCTGTCCTAAGAAAATCTGGTTCATATAGATTTCCAGAATTTTATCTTTGGTTAACTGAGATTCAATTTCCCAAGCGAGTAGTACTTCGTATATTTTGCGACTAAAGGTTTTTTCGTTGCTGAGAAAGAAATTGCGTGCTACTTGCATAGTGATAGTTGAAGCACCCTGCGAAAGATGGCCACGCAAATTAGTTGCAGCTGCCCGCAAAATTCCGACGTAATCGACGCCGCCGTGCGAGTAGAAGCGATCATCCTCAATAGCTAAAACCGCATTACGCATGCTTTGAGGAATTTCATTTAATGGGATGACCTTGCGCCTCTCCTCACCAAACTCACCAATTAAGACCTTATCCGCCGTATAAATACGCAGAGGCGTTTTAGGGTTGTAATCCGTTAAGACCGAGATCTTGGGTAGATTGGGCTTAGCCACCAAAAAGGCATAACCCATTAAGAGCGTAATCACTAAAGCAAATACCACGCCAATGATCAGCAAGGCTTTCATAAGCGGGTTGCTTGAATTTTTACGTGGCAGGCCTGGCTGTCCTCGCGTCTGCCGAGGACGTCTATCGGATGGGCGAATGGGACGCTGATTCAGCGGCGGCTTGTCTTTTGGAGGTAAGGCCATATGTCTAAATTATAGGGTGCTTGGCCAATTTCCCTAAAAGCTCCAAAACCCTTGTTTTGCAGTCCGAAATAGGCTGATTTCTGACACAAGGCTAAAGCCAGACCGATAGATTTACAGCTCTTAAAACTAAAGAATGTGGGCATGCCAGCTCGCCATATTTCTACCCAATCCTTTGATGATATTTTGAGTGATTTGGGTGATGATCCCGCCATCCCAGATCCGCATGGAATACGTAAACCCCCTCCCCAGCAAAGCACTTCACCTAGGCCTTCAATTCAAGGCAAAGGCAGCTCCCTTTCAGAGCCCATCAACGGTGTTGCTATCAAACATTTATTCCAAAAATTGGGAAGCCCCGCCATTCTCATTGGGGTCTTAATAGCAGTATCTGCCACCTTTTTTGCTGCTTATAGCTTACTCAATAGCCAATCTCAAAATGCTCTTGAGGGAATTCAAAAGCAGTTGTCTGACCTGAAAAAGGAGATGACGTTAATGCGCGATGAAATCCATCAAGATCAAGATGATCTATATCTGGCAATGGATGAAATTGAAGTAAGTGTTCACTCTTTAATAGATAAAAAGCCTGAAGTCAGAGTTTTCAGCAGGCCGCATATATCCACTCATGAGTCAGAGCTCCGCCGCTGGCGCTACCTTGGCGCCTCCATAATGGGCACTTCGCATCAAGCCTACTTTCATACGGGGAAAAGCCATCATAGCTTTGAAAAAGGAGCACAGGTTTTGGGAGATTGGCGCCTGAGCAATATCGAAAAAGAACTTGTAACTCTTAACAATTCCCAAGGTAAATCTTTAGTTCTAAGGGCCTTGAAAAGCGAATGAAGATCGATCCAGAATGCATCAAGAAATACTTAAAACATAGCACCTCTTGGTTAGTCCTACTGCTGCTGTTATCAACCAATGCAACAGCTGGGCATCCGCCCTCACAAAATCATTTTCTGAGCCCAATCAGCCTGCAATTTACCGACATTGAAATAACAGAACTTTTACAAACAATGGCCAAATTGGGAAACACTAATTTTTTATTAAGTGAGGCCATTAAGGGAAATGTTTCGGTAGACCTTAGAAATACTCCCTGGCAAACAGCTCTCCACTCGATTTTGGCCAGCCGAGGATTGCGACTTTTGCGCAATGGCGAAATCTACTGGATAGGGCCTCATGCAGAAATACAAGCCTATCAGAAATTTCGTCGTGAGGATGCCGCCCTGCCCTTTGGAGGAGACCATATCAATAGTCCAAGGCAAATTCTCATTGAGGCTCGAATAGTCGAAGCAGATGAACGCTTTGCTCGAGAGTTAGGCGTTAAGCTTGGCTATCAAGCTAATGGCATTGGAGGCAACGTAGATCAAAAGCTGCTTGGCAATATCGACTTGGGAGGAGCTGGATTAGGTGGTTTTAACCCAGCCACGATGGCCGCCACCTTGGTCTCTAGAAATGCCAGTCGCATTCTTCAGGCAGAACTTTCTGCACTTGAATCAGAGGGCCAGGGAAAGATTCTTTCAAACCCTCGCATCATGACCGGCGACCAAGTAAAGGCCACTATTGAGCAAGGTACAGAGCTCCCATACCAAACGTCTAGTCAAAATGGCAGTAAATTGCAATTCAGAAAAGCTAATTTACGCTTAGAGGTACTTCCAAAAATTCATCCAGATGGAAAAATTTCAATGCTGGTTGGCATCAATAAAGACACTGTAGGCATGAAAACAGAGCAGGGCTATGCAATTGATACCAAAAGTCTGAGCTCAGAGGTGACTGTAGAAAACGGAGGAACAGCCATCATTGGTGGCATTTTTCAAACCACTGAAAGGGAGGATGAAGTCAAAATCCCTCTATTAGGAGATATACCCTTCATTGGTCATTTTTTTCGCCATAAATCCAAATTACAAGATAAAACAGAGCTACTTGTCTTTTTAACCCCGACCGTTCTCGACAAACCCTAATAAAATCGAAGGGTGAACTCTTCGACAAACAATATCTTTCTGATCGGCCTCATGGGCGCCGGGAAGTCGACCGTCGGGAAAGTCTTGGCAAAAAAATTAGGGCGTCGCTTTCTGGATGCCGACCATGTAATTGAAGAGCGTTGTGGCGTAAAAATTCCTGTCATCTTTGAGATGGAAGGTGAAAATGGCTTTCGCAAAAGAGAAGCTCAGGCTATCCGTGAAATTACTGCCGAGCAAGACATTATTTTGGCGACTGGCGGTGGTGCAATTCTATTGCCAGAAAATCGTCAAGCATTAAGTAAGCATGGCATTGTTATTTATCTTCATGCAAACCCAATGGAGCTTTGGCATCGCACTAAAGGTGGCGAGGGACGACCTCTACTTAAAAACGGTGATGCCAAAAAAATCCTAGAGAATTTATATGCGATCCGCGATCCGCTCTATCGCGAAATTGCCGACCATGTGATTGAGACTGGAAAGCCCAGCGTTAATCAACTAGTCAACACCTTAATCATGCAGCTTGAACTTTCCGCTTAAATACATTGGCACTATGATGAAAACACTTGAAGTGAATCTTGGCAATCGCAGTTACCCAATTTATATTGGTACAGATTTGATTGATCAAGCAAGCCTATTTAGCGCCTGTGAAAAAGCGACCTCTATCTATATCGTCAGTAACACTACGGTTGCTCCACTTTATGCTGAACGCCTGACTAAAACACTCAGCACCTTTGGTAAACCAGTTAGGACAATTGTTCTGCCTGATGGTGAGTCATATAAGGACTGGAAAAATCTCCAACTGATTTTTGATGATCTATTAAAGTTTGGGGCTGATCGCCAAACCATGTTAGTTGCCTTGGGTGGCGGCGTCATCGGCGATATGACTGGGTTTGCTGCAGCTAGCTTCATGCGCGGCATTCGCTTTATCCAAGTACCCACTACCCTGCTTGCCCAAGTAGACTCTTCCGTTGGCGGCAAGACTGGGATCAATCACCCGCTTGGTAAAAATATGATTGGCGCCTTTCATCAGCCTGTTGCAGTAGTTGCGGACCTGAACACTCTGAAAACTTTACCGCCAAGAGAACTTTCTGCGGGTCTTGCAGAAGTGGTCAAACATGGCGCCATTGCCGATGCCCAATTCTTAGATTGGATTGAAGCAAATTCAAAAATATTATTGACTTGTGACAATGAAGCTATGGGACACGCAGTTTTGCGTTCATGCGAAATTAAATCTGCAGTGGTATCTGCCGACGAAAGAGAAGGCGGCATTCGGGCAACCCTGAACTTTGGACATACCTTTGGTCATGCGATTGAAGCGGGAATGGGTTATGGCGAGTGGCTGCATGGAGAAGCTGTTGGTTGCGGTATGGTACTCGGGGCAGACTTATCGCGTCGCCTCAATTACATCAGCGAAGCAGACGTTCAGCGGCTCACCAAAATCATTCAATCCATGAATTTACCCATTACACCGCCAAAATTTGGCGCAGAACGGTATATGGAGCTCATGCAAGTCGATAAAAAAACCGAGGGCGGGCAGATCCGCTACGTTGTTTTAGAAAGAATTGGTAAAGCCCAGATTAAAAGTGTTGCTGACGCCCAGGTAATTGAAACATTAAGTGCAACTGGTGCCGCTTAAATTAAGCCAATCTTAACGGCTTGACCTGCCTGAGCACTCGCAAACTCAGTCAGATCGCTCAACAGCTCTTTTCCTGTTTTGGTATCAAGCCATAATGGCTTTGCCATAGTGCCAGCCCATCGATAGTGATATCCACCAGATTTGGCGGCAACCCAAATCTCATGCAAGGGTGGCTGAGTATTCACCACAATGACGCTTTTATCCTTAAAGCGAATATTGATGACATTGCCGCCCTGACGCTCAACATCCAAATCGAGGTCCAAGGCATCATCGGCAGCCTCTAATGCAACCTCTATAGATTGCAATAAATTACTTCCCAGTTGATAAAACTGCTTGTCATCAATGGTTTCTACGCCTGAATTATTTGGATTCATACCGGAGTCCTGCATGCTATATTCAATCATTCGTTTTAGAGACATTCATGATAGCGATTCTTAATAGAACACTCTGCTTTAGCCTTCTAATATCCCTTGTAGGGTGTGGGGTAAGGGGGCCGCTATATTTACCAAATATACCGCCAGCCCCACCCGCCCCTACAGAGCCAGAAACTAAAGGCAAACTATATCCGCCCCAACCTTCTGCTAGCCCAAGCAATTCTTCATCGGCCAAGTAATGACAAGCAAAGCAATTCCTCTCCCTAAGTTATCCGGATTTACCGAGTGCGACGGCAATTGGTATGCCGAAGAAATTCTACTGGCTGATCTAGCAAAAGAATTTGGCACGCCGCTTTATGTCTACAGCAAAAAAGCGCTCACTGAAACTTACCAAGCCTATGACAAGGCTTGCATTGATCCGCAAGGTAAACGCCGTGCACGTGTGCACTATGCGATGAAAGCTAATAGTAATTTAGCGGTAATTGATTGCTTTAAAAAATTGGGCGCTGGATTTGATTTGGTTAGCGGCGGTGAATTAGCTCGGGCCTTAGCGATTGGCGCTGACCCCAAAAGCTTAGTCTTTGCTGGTGTTGGTAAATCTGCTGATGAGATAGCTGCTGCGCTACAAGCTGGTGTTAAGTGCATCAACGTTGAATCCATTGCCGAACTTCACCAAATTAATCGTGTTGCGACAAAGCTCAACTGTCGCGCCCCAATTTCTATACGCGTCAATCCTGATGTGGATGCACAAACCCATCCTTATATTTCTACTGGACTCAAGGGTAATAAATTTGGCATTGCATATCACGAGGTTTTAAAAACCTATCGTGAAGCATCACAACTTTCTCAAATAGATGTTGTGGGCATTGATTGCCATATTGGTTCGCAGATCACTACTACGGCACCCTATTTGGATGCCTTAGATAAGGTGCTAGATCTCGTGGCGCAATTGAAAAAAGAGGGTATTATTATTCACCATCTCGATCTTGGTGGTGGTCTTGGGATTTCTTATAGCGATGAAACCCCCCCAGATATTACTGACTTTACGAATACCTTATTGAATCGAGTGGCTGAGCGCGGCTTTGGTCACTTAGATGTTGTACTTGAGCCAGGTAGGTCATTGGTAGGCAATGCTGGCGTGCTTCTAACGACGGTTGAGTATCTCAAGCCTGGTGCTGAGAAAAACTTTTGCATCGTTGATGCGGCGATGACTGAACTCATGCGACCCGCCCTATATGAGGCCCACCATGGCATCGTTCCGACTCAAACCAAACAAGCCAAAAGTCTCACTTATGACATCGTAGGCCCAGTTTGTGAATCAGGCGACTGGCTTGGCAGAGATCGTCAACTTGCAGTGGAAGAAGGCGACCTTCTTGCCATTCTGTCTGCTGGTGCCTATGGCTTTGTGATGGCCTCCAACTACAACACGCGCCCTAAACCTGCAGAGATTATGGTTGACGGAAAAAATGCTTTCGTCATTCGTGCTCGTGAAAAAACTACTGACTTATTTGCAAGTGAAAGTGTTTTACCAAAATAATTTTTCAGCAAGAAATTGAAGTGGTCTTTAGAAATCTTAAGCAATAAAAAACCCCGCTGAATTAGCGGGGTTTTGCTTTTGTACTTTTAACTTATTAATACAAACCAGCCATGTAGTCGGAAACTGCTTTCATTTCTTTATCCGAAAGCTTAGTAGCAATAGTTGTCATTTGACTGCTATTTTTACGAACACCTTCACGGAACGCGAGCAACTGTGCATTGGTGTATTCAGCCCATTGACCGCCTAAACGTGGGTACTGCGCAGGAATGCCGGCGCCAGTAGGGCTATGACATGCAGCACAAGCTGGAACACCTTTTGAAGCAATACCGCCACGATAAATACTTTGACCTAATGCGATAGTTTCTTTGTCTTGTGCAACCCCCAAGGAAACGGGTTGTTTAGCCAAATAAGCTGCAATATTTTGCATATCTTGTTCAGTTAAGGTTGCAGCCATACCCATCATGATGGGATTGGCACGAGTGCCTTCTTTAAAGTTTTTCAGCTGCTTAGCTGTGTAAGCTGCATGCTGAGCAGAGAGCTTTGGCCATGAGCCAACTGCGCTTTGGCCTTTGGGGCCATGGCATGTCAAGCAAGCAGTAACGCCACGAGTAGCATCACCGTTGGAGTACAGAGTTTCACCAGCAGCGGCATCGACCTTTGGCTTACCTGGCACGGCAGCTTTGGCTTCCGCAGCAGGATCCATGGGAGCAGCATCAGCAGCAAAAACTGAACCTGATACACCGATCAGAGCGAAAATAGAGAGGGCCGCAAAACCAGCACGTAAGCTAGTTAATTTGGAGATTTGAGACGTTTGACGCATTATGTTTACCTTGGCAAAAATTCCTAAAAGTGTTTGGGCCCTACATTTACAACCTTTTACCCAACACCATGAGATATTTCATGATTTTGCGTGATTTTACAATAGCTTCTGGACATGTCTAAACTCTTTCAAGCCCGATTCGCCACCACAGTCAATGACACCCATTGCCTGCCTGCCACTCCGCTTCGTGAGGTTGCCTTTGCTGGACGCTCAAATGCGGGTAAATCTAGCGCTATAAACGTCCTTTGCAACCAAAAAAGGCTGGCATTTGCCAGTAAAACGCCTGGTCGCACGCAACATATCAATTATTTCGGCCTTTTTGCTAAGGACGACCTTCTGGCTTATTTGGTCGATTTACCTGGTTATGGCTACGCAGCCGTCAATCATGAGACCAAATACCACTGGAATGCCCTCCTAAGCGACTATTTACAAGAGCGGGAGCAGCTAGTGGGCATGGTGCTCATCGTAGACTCAAGGCGTGGCATCACAGAACTGGATCAGCAAATGATTCAGTGGTTTGTTCCTACCGGCAAGCCAATCCACGTTTTACTCAGTAAATGCGACAAACTCAACAAAAGCGAGTGCAAACACGTATTGGAGGCGGTACGCAAGCAATTGCAACAATATGACCCAGCTTTGCCCGATGGCAATGGCGAGTCTAAGCAACTTACGGCACAATTATTTTCAAGCACCAAACGCATTGGTCTTGAAGAGGCCGACAATATTGTTATTAAATGGTTATTTGAAGCAGAGACTAAAGAAGATGAAATTACCAGCTAACTCATTGCTTAATTTTCCAGGACACCGTCCTCGTCGCATGCGTCGTGATGATTGGTCGCGTCGCTTAATGCAAGAAAACAGTGTTTCTGCAAGCGATTTAATCTATCCAGTCTTTTTACTTGAAGGCCAAGGCAAATCAGAAGCAGTCGCCTCAATGCCGGGCGTCAATCGCGTATCTTTAGATCAACTCTTTCCGATTGCGCAAGAGTGTGTAGATTTGGGTGTTCCTGTTTTGGCGCTTTTTCCAGTAATTGATGCAGCACTTAAAGCGCCCGATGGCAAAGAGGCATTTAATCCAAATGGCCTCATTCCAAATGCAGTTCGTGATCTTAAAAAACACTTCCCGAATCTAGGCATCATGACAGACGTTGCACTTGATCCGTACACAAGCCATGGTCAAGATGGCGTGCTTGATGAACATGGGCGGATTCTCAATGATGAGACGACTGCGATCTTAGTACTACAAGCCATTGCTCAGGCTGAAGCTGGTGTCGATATCGTTGCACCATCAGACATGATGGATGGTCGCATTGGAAAAATTCGTGAAGCGCTTGAACAAAAGAAATTGATTCACACGCGCATCATGGCGTATTCAGCTAAATATGCTTCTGCTTTTTATGGTCCATTTAGGGATGCGGTAGGCTCTGCAAAAAATCTCGGTAAGGCCGATAAAAAAACTTATCAGATGGATTGCGCCAATGGTGACGAGGCTTTGCGGGAGGTTGCTCTTGATATTAGCGAAGGCGCAGACATGGTGATGGTTAAGCCTGGCATGCCTTACTTGGATATCGTTCGTCGCGTGCGAGAAGAGTTTGATTACCCCACTTACGCTTACCAAGTTAGCGGCGAATACGCCATGCTGAAAGCTGCCGCGCAAAATGGTTGGTTAGATCATGATGCAGTCATGATGGAATCTCTACTTGCATTTAAGCGTGCCGGTGCAGATGGCGTTCTTACTTACTTTGCAATTGAAGCAGCACGTCTAATTAAAGCATCCAATAAATAATTAAATAAATAGTTACTTTATAGATGCGTTAGTTTTTCAATACATTCTTTAGGCGTTCAATAAAACGTTGTGGCGGCATATAGCCAATTACCCGTTGATCTTTTAGCTCTTCTGAATTTAGATTAAAGATCAAAATTCCTGGGGGACCAAATAAACCAAAGCGTTTTAGCAATGCTTGGTTCTCAGAGCTGTTTCTAGTAACGTCAGCTTGCAATAAAACAAATTGCTTTAGCTCATTACTTACTTCTGGGTTTGTAAATGTATTGACTTCCATTTCTTTGCAGCTGATACACCAGTCTGCATAGAAATCAAGGAGCACCAATTTCTTCTCGTCCTTAGCTTTACTTAATTGCGCATCCAAATCTGCAGGCGAATGAATCACCGCAAAAGATAAATCACCAACTTGATGAATACGCTGTCCATTAATCGTTTTTACAGATCCAACAGGCTCATTTTTCTGAATTAAAGGAGAGGCAATCCAAGCAGCAGTAGCAACCAATAAAACACCCAAAGTACGTTGTAACCAGACCATCCAAATGCCGGTGGATGGAATCAAAATCCGAGCTTCAATGGCAATAAGGAGCAATGGCAGACCCATTCCCAAGGCCATTACAAAGAGCAAGCCTGCGCCTAAACTCATGGACCCAGTTTGCGCAATAAAGGCCAACACGCCTGCTAACGGGGCAGTTATGCATGGGCTAGCCACTAAAGTAGAAATGCCGCCCAAGGCAAAGGCACCAAATACGCTACCGCCCTTTTGACGACCTGCAAGCTTATCAACATGGTGATGCCATGATTGCGGTAAACGCAGGTCATATAAACCAAACAAGCTACCTGAAAGCGCCAAGAGCAATAGGGCAAATGCAGCCAATGCGAAAGGGCTTTGCAAAGCCCTTTGTACACTCCCGCCAAGGGCTGCCATGAGCACTCCCGCCAGGGCGTAGACCAATGCCATACCTAATACATAAGCAAGCGCCAGTATGCTGGCTCGTCCCTTAGAAATCGCTTTTCCGCCCTGAGCACCAAAGATGACGCTCGATAAAATTGGCAACATTGGAAGCACGCAGGGCGTAAATGCCAATGCCAACCCCAAAACAAAGAAGGCTAGAAATAAATAAGCTGTTGAAGTGCTTTCCAAAAAGCGGCCAATTGCATTGACATCATCTCGTTCACGCCATAAATCCGTCAAACTAAATTGACTATTTTCCTGAGCACTACCAGCAGGAGCAACATCCAAAATATCAGGGATCGGTCCTGCCCTTACCCCTGGCCCTGTAAGTAAAAATTTTAGCGTCATAGGTGGATAGCAAATACCAGCCTCAGCACAACCTTGAAGTGTTACCTCAACATGAATCGGCTTTCCAACGATAGGCTTTGTATCCAAAAACACCAGGAATGGCTCTTTATATACTTGCAACTTTTTCTGAAAAGTTTCATCAAACTTTTCTACCCCTGATGGCAATTCAGGCCTTGATTTAATTAGCTTCCCAGCCTGTATACCTGCCTCGAATTTGAGAGATTCTTGATAGATGTAGTAGCCCTTGGCAGGCAATAGCTCTACTTCAATTTGATTGGAGTTTTCAATCCAAGCAGCCTCTGCTCGAAATGCTTTTTCTGGCGGCAAGAAATCTTGTGCAGCAAAAACTGGTACAGACAAGAGTGGAAGTAAGACAAAAATCTTTGCCAGAAATGAATAGATTCTCATTGCTATGAATTTACCTCAGACTGAATCCACTTACCGTATTGTTTTTCATACTGCTCCGGTGAAAAAGCCAAAATCTCCGGAAGTTCATATGGATGACTTTCTTTTATAAAACTGCAAATTTCTTCCCATTGATGTGAAACAGTTTTTGCAGATAAAAGCACTTCTTGCTCTTCGCAAATTTTGCCTTCCCAGCGATAGATCGAATACAGCCCCTCGCTAATCTGAACGCAGGCGGCAAGATGAGCCTCTACCAAGCTCTTAGCCAAGGCTGTAGCCGCCTCTAAATTAGGAAGGCTGGTGACAACCAACAAAAGGCTGTCAGTTTTAGTTGAGGAGTTTTGAGGCATGCTGTATTTATAACCCGTAAATGAAAAAAGCCAGACCGAAGCCTGGCTTTTTACTGTAACCGCGAGACTTAAGCCTCTTCAGCTACAACTGTTGTTTCATCAACTTCTGGGCGATCTACCAACTCAACCAAAGCCATTGGCGCATTATCGCCATGGCGGAAGCCAAACTTCAAAATACGAAGGTAGCCACCTGGACGTGTTGCGTAACGAGGGCCTAAATCTGTGAAGAGCTTAGCTACGATATCGCGATCACGTGTGCGATTGAATGCTAAGCGACGGTTTGCTAAGTTGTCTTTTTTACCCAAGGTAATCAAAGGCTCAACAACCATGCGCAATTCTTTTGCTTTTGGCAAAGTCGTTTTAATGACTTCGTGCTCCAAGAGTGAATTGGACATGTTGCGCAGCATCGCTAGGCGATGTGATGATGTTCTGTTTAGTTTGCGTAAGCCGTTTCCGTGACGCATGATGCTTCCTTTCTAATTATTTCTCGAGGTTAGCTGGAGGCCAGCTTTCGAGTTTCATGCCAAGACTTAAGCCGCGAGCCGCTAAAACATCTTTGATTTCATTCAAAGATTTACGACCTAGATTAGGCGTCTTCAACAATTCATTCTCTGTACGTTGAATCAAGTCACCAATGTAGTAAATGTTCTCAGCTTTCAAGCAGTTTGCAGAGCGAACTGTAAGCTCGAGATCATCAACCGGACGCATCAACATAGGATCAACCATTGATGAGCGGCTTGGTGCTAAATCACCAGAAACTTCGCTGCTCTCAAGAGCTGCGAATACAACCAACTGATCAACCAAGATGCTTGCTGCCTGACGAATTGCTTCTTCAGGAGACAACACACCGTTTGTTTCGATAGTCATTACTAAACGATCGAGGTCGGTACGTTGCTCAACACGAGCAGACTCAACAGCATAGCTAACACGGCTTACTGGGCTGAATGAAGCATCCAATACAATGCGGCCAATAATCTTAGTTGCTTCGTCGCTGTACTGACGTACGTTACCCGGTACATAACCACGGCCTTTTTCAACCTTGATCTGCATGTCCAACTTACCACCAGCTGACAAGTGAGCGATCACATGATCAGGGTTCATGATTTCTACATCATGTGGCAAGTCGATATCTTTTGCCGTAACAACGCCAGGACCTTCTTTACGCAGATTAATAGTGACTTCGTCACGTGACTGCAACTTAAATACAATACCTTTGAGGTTCAACAAGAGATTTACTACGTCCTCTTGAACTCCATCTAATGTGGAGTACTCATGAACAACACCAGCAATTGCTACTTCAGTTGGTGCATAACCAACCATCGAGGACAAGAGTACGCGACGTAATGCATTTCCGAGTGTGTGGCCATAGCCACGCTCGAACGGCTCCATAACAACCTTAGCTTGGTTGGCGGTAAGCGCTTCAACAGAAATAATCTTTGGCTTGAGCAAATTTGT
>CANCPL010000038.1:0-21180 GCA_947380065.1 Burkholderiaceae bacterium
CGAACTGGGGCCTCAAACTCACGTTTTGATCCATCGGGTAGAGTAACTACAAGCATGACGACTCCATCTTATTTACTGAACTTCCGTTTTACTTCGATGACCTAAAAATAAAGCGCGGCAGCTTTTGGGCAACCGCGCTTTGGGTCCTATTCGTTGGTAGGCTCGATTGGACTCGAACCAACGACCCCCACCATGTCAAGGTGGTGCTCTAACCAGCTGAGCTACGAGCCTATACAGCCATAGAGTTTATCACCGGCGGCGCACTTGGGTGACCCCTTTAACCTCTTCCAAGCTGTTTTGAACCAGCCGGAGCACTTCTGAATCCTTCACCTCAATCGTTAAAAGGATCTGAGCAAGCCCTTTTTTGGCGGATTTACGTAAATCAATGACATGAACGCCTTGCCTAGTAAGAATCTCAAAGAGCTCTCGCATTAACTCGGGTCGATCTAAGCCGGTCACCACCAAATCTGCTGGAAATACCCGTTTTTGCTCTTGATTAACCACCGGATCAGCAGCAGAAGCAGTCCAAGCAGTTTGAATCACTCGCTCAGGCGCTCTTTCGAGAAGACCTCTAAATGTTTTGCAAGAACGGCGATGGATTGAAACCCCTCTGCCTTGTGTCACAAATCCTGCAATGGCGTCTGGTGGAACAGGTCGGCAGCAACGTGCCAACTGCGTTAGCAATGAATCAACCCCAACCACCAAGACATCGCCACCCCGTCCTACTTTATGACTGCTATTACGCAAGACGATTTCAGGTGGGGTTGGAGCAGGCTTGATATCCGAGTGGACCTCAGGCTTGCTATCCGCCGATTTAGAGGATTGCCCAGTCTCTTCATCATCCAATGCGTTAAACCAAGCGCGCACTCTTTGGCGTGCTCTTTGTGAGCGAACATAGTGTTTATCAGGGCTAATCCAATCCCTGGATGGACCACCGTGTTTAACGGCAATGATCTCGATGGTCTGGCCATTCTTCAATGCAGTCTCTAGGGGCACCATTGCACCATCGACGCGAGCGCCTCTGCAGCGATGACCTAGATTGGTATGTACTGCATAAGCAAAATCAATTGGTGTTGAACCCTTCTCTAGAGAGATGACTTTTCCCAAAGGAGTAAGAACATAAATATGATCGTCAATCTCGTGATGCTTGAGTTGATCCCAAGCATCCTCTTTCCAAGAGATGAGCTGACGAGCCCAAGCAATCTGCCTTTCATAAGCAACTTCTGCGCTATGGGTGCCTGGTTGATGATTGATGCTAGGCTTGTTGGTCTTTGCGGGATTGGGTGGTGTTGCCATACCAGCATAAGCACCCTCTTTATAGCGCCAATGTGCAGCTAAACCATACTCAGCTTGCTGATGCATCTCTTGAGTGCGCACCTGAATTTCAAACGCTATGCCATCTTCATTCATCACCACTGTATGCAGTGATTGGTATCCGTTCGGCTTGGGACGTGCTATGTAATCGTCAAACTCTCTTGGTACTGGCTGCCAAACGTTATGCACGATACCGAGTACGGCGTAACAAGATTTAACATCATCCACCAATACCCGAAATGCTCTGACGTCATATAGATTGGCAAAGTCTAAAGATTTACCTTCCATCTTTTTCCAGATGCTATAGATATGTTTTGGCCTACCGAGGACTTCGCCTTCAATCTGCGCAGCCTTCAACTCCGCTTGCAATTGCAAAACAATTTGATCAATAAATGATTGGCGCTCAATCCGCTTCGCATCTAACATCTTGGCGATATCGCGATAAATCTGTGGCGATAGCACTCGAAAGGCTAAGTCCTCCATCTCCCATTTCATCTGCCAAATACCCAATCGATTAGCCAATGAGGCATCGATATTCAGAATTTCTTGGGCCCAAGCAGCGGGCATCTCAATCTTTTCTTGTGCTATCCAGCGCAAGGTCTGCAAGCGAGATGCAAGGTAAATAAGAACTACCCGCAAATCATCGCCAAATGCCAATAGCATTTTGCGCAACATTTCTTCTTGACCCGTGACACTTAAGCCACCATCGTCACGCACTAACTTTGCTTGCGCTTGACGTAAGCCACGATAGCCAATCAGTAACTTCGCGGGCTCCTCACCAATCAGCTTGATAAGCGCTTCTTTACCATGGGTGCGAGCAATATTGCTTGCTGCAGTTAGCGTCGCTTCATCTAGATTAAGGGCTTGTAATATTTGCAAAATGCCAGCCGAATGTAGCTCTGCCGGCTCGCCATACCAGGCATCTTGAAATAGCGCTACTTTTTCTGATTGGGGGGAGGCATTTGCCATTGGCAACTAAGGATGATTAACTAAAAAACTCTTTTACTAAAGCAATTTGTTCTGGCTTTACAAATGCAGGTGCATGACCAACATTAGGAATCTCAATGCTACGAGCATAAGGATTCACTTTGCACATCTGAGCAACAGTAGCCGCAGATAGTAGGTCCGAAGTTCCACCACGCACGATTAGCATAGGAATATGAATTTGCTTGAATGCATGCCACATCGCCATCTCGCCTGCTTTAGCCATGATAGGGTTCACAGATGCAAATGGCACAGAAATATCGGGGTCGTAATGCATGATCCACTTGCCCTCTTTTTGGACCAACATGGGGCCGTTATAAATCTCCCACTCTTCTGGTGTGTGCTCACCAAAGGAGGTGCAAATTTCATTCAAGCGTTCGAGTGCGTCAGCGCGATCATCAAATACAAATGGCTGACCAACATATGAACCTAAACGCTTTATTGCCTCCGGCTCAATCTTAGGTCCCACGTCATTAATTAACATCCTGCGAATAGGCGAGTTCGGCATAGCGGCATACACCATACCAATCAAACCGCCCATAGACGTACCAAACCAATCTACTTGCGAAACACCCAGCTTATTTACTAAAGTCGCTATATCAGAGACATATTGCGGCACGGCATACAATATCGGATTTGATATACGATCTGACTCACCTCTACCCACTATATCTGGGCAAACAACGTAATAGTCTTTGCACATCGCCTCAGCCAGAGTTTTAAAATCACTACCCCGCCTTGTTAAGCCATGAACGCAAAGTAATACTTTTCGGTTCGCCGGATTTCCCCAGGCGTGATAGGCCATACGATGCGTTGTATCGCCACTAGCACATTCAATAAAGAACGTCTCGCCCTGATGAATAAGGGGGGCAGCATGCACATCATCACGCAAGTCTTCGTCATGCGTGTGCTCTTCTACGCCACCGAACTCTTCAGGCTGCAATGTCACATGGTCGATGCCGTGCTGATCGAGCAACATCGTATTGATTCTGGACATAATGTCTGGCCACTCTTGCATATCGGCAATTTCTATATGTCCAATCAAGGCTGGAAAACTAGGGGTCATCTCCCATACATGCAGATCATGTACTGCTAGTACTCCTGGAACATTCCTTAAATCGGTGCCCACTTGTAAGTAGTCAATATGAAGAGGTACTCCCTCCATTAAGAAGTGATAAGACTCGTGAAGAATAGAAATGGTAGATTTCAGAATCAAGAGTGAAACCAAAATAGAGAGGATTGCATCGATTGGCATCCAGCCAGTCAGCTGAATAACGATACCGGCGATCAGGGCTGCGACGGAGCCCAATAGGTCACCCATCACATGCACTAAAGCAGCACGAGTGTTAACACTCTTTTTATCGCGCGATAGCACCCATGCGACAACGATATTCATAGCCAAGCCGATAGCAGCAACTACCGTTACTGTTAAGCCATCTACTTTGTGCGGATCATAGAAACGACTAATTGCCTCAACCACAATCCATACAACCAAACCAAGCATCGCAATACTATTGACAAAAGCAGCTAGAGCTTCAGCACGTCCAAAACCAAATGAGTGTTTTGGGGATGGCGGACGACGGGAAATGATTTGCGCCAATAAGGCAAGACCCAATGCTGCCGCATCGGTAACCATATGGCCAGCATCAGATATTAGCGCTAATGAATTGGCAAAATAGGCTGCAGCACCTTCTACCCCAGAAAAGCCTAGCGTTAAAACTAGGGCAATTAAGAGAAGGTTTTGATTAGAAACTTGCTTGCTATGAGAATGCTTTGCATCCCCTTTTTTGTGAGCATGCAAGGATGGGTCTGCCTCAGACTGAGTCTGGGCTTTTGCTTGCTGAAAAGGGAAATGATGGGAACCCGACATAGTGAACCCATTATTCCATTAAATAGCGCCGCTAACTAGAAACCCGTCGTATCAACAGGGGCGCCCGTTTTAGCGATTACTTCCTCTTTAGTCACACCAGGGGCTAATTCAATCAAGTTCAAGCCAGAACGGGTGATATCCAAAACGCAAAGATCAGTGATGATTTGGCTAATCACACCCACACCAGTTAATGGCAATGTGCATTTAGGCAGAATCTTGAGCTCTTCTGTGCCATCTTTCTTTTTAGCAACGTGCTCCATCAAGACGACGACATGTTTTACGCCAGCAACCAAGTCCATTGCTCCGCCCATACCCTTGACCATTTTTCCTGGGATCATCCAGTTCGCTAGGTCGCCATATTCGCTCACTTGCATCGCACCAAGAATAGCAATATTGATCTTGCCGCCGCGAATCATCCCAAAGGAATCTGCAGAAGAAAAAATAGAAGACCCGGGTAAGGTTGTTACCGTTTGTTTGCCGGCATTAATTAAATCTGCATCAATCGTCTTCTCAGTCGGAAATGGTCCAATACCCAATAAGCCATTCTCTGACTGAAGCCATACTTCCATATCTTTTGGTACATGATTGGCCACTAAGGTTGGCATACCAATGCCTAAATTTACGTAGTAACCGTCTTTTAGTTCTTTAGCAGCACGTGCCGCCATTTCATCTCTAGTCCAAGGCATATCAATCTTCCTAAATATTCTGTTCTGGGTAATTAAGCGTTTGGTGTCAATGTGCGTTGCTCAATCCGCTTCTCTGGAGTGGCGTTGACAACGAGTCGGTGTACATAGATGCCAGGCGTGTGAATCTGATCAGGATCTAATTGACCATTCTCAACAATCTCCTCTACTTCAGCGATCGTAATCTTTCCAGCCATTGCAACAACCGGGTTGAAGTTTCGCGCTGTGTAGCGATAGACTAAGTTTCCTGACTTATCGGCTTTCCATGCTTTCACTAGAGAGATATCAGAAATGATTGAGCGCTCCATGATGTATTTCTCGCCATCGAATTCTTTTTCTTCTTTACCCTCAGCAACCAATGTACCAACACCTGTTTTGGTATAGAAAGCAGGAATACCGCAACCACCGGCGCGTAATTTTTCAGCCAAGGTTCCTTGCGGTGTAAATTCCAGCTCCAACTCACCTGCTAAATACTGACGCTCGAATTCCTTGTTTTCACCCACATAGGAGGCAACCATCTTTTTCACCTGCCGCGAATTGAGTAATAAACCCAAACCGAATCCATCAACGCCAGCGTTATTGGCAATTGCTGTGAGGTTCTGAGCACCCAAATCCTTCACCGCCTGGATTAGAGCCTCTGGAATGCCGCAAAGTCCAAAACCGCCAACAGCCAATTTTTGTCCGTCTTTTAATACATCCCGCAGGGCATCTGCTGCCGATGGGTAAGTTTTATTCATAACTTTTGTCCTAATATTGCCAAAAAGGGTAAAAAAGCAATCATAACGCTTCAGACGCTGCTTGCCATGCGCTCTTAGCACCAAATGGGTTTTTGCCAGTTAGAACTAAACTAGTAGGGCTTAAATGCCTTATTTTTAAAGAAATTTCGGAGAAATTGAATGAATTCTGCAGAGTTAGTAGAGCAATTTGGCCCCAGAGACTCTATGGACTATGACCTAGTTATTGTCGGCGGTGGCCCTGCAGGATTGTCAGCTGCTATAAAAGCCAAGCAATTAGCCAACTCCTCTGGAAAAGAGATCAGCGTTTGCGTACTGGAAAAAGGTTCAGAAATCGGAGCCCATATTCTTTCCGGTGCAGTCATGGATCCAAAGGCGCTTACTGAATTATTTCCTGATTGGAAAGAGTTAGGCGCCCCTCTCGATACTCCAGTAACGCAAGATCAATTTTTATTTTTGACCAGCGATAACTCATATCAAGTTCCAAACTGGATGCTGCCACACTGCTTTAAAAATGAAGGTAACTATATTGTCAGTCTTGCGAACGTGACTCGTTGGCTAGGGCAACAAGCAGAGAGTCTCGGTGTTGAAATTTTCCCCGGCTTTCCTGCTGCAGAAATTCTTTACAACGAACAAGGCGCCGTGTGTGGGGTCATCACTGGCTCAATGGGCTTAGACAAAGAAGGCAATCCCACTGAACAATTTCAGCTTGGCATGGAATTACGCGGTAAGTACACCCTCTTTGCTGAAGGCTCACGCGGTCATTTAGGCAAACAACTCATTTCTAAGTTTGCTTTAGACAAAGATGCAGATCCCCAAAGCTATGGCATCGGCATTAAAGAGTTG
The DNA here is from genome assembly GCA_947380065.1 of Burkholderiaceae bacterium. Lineage (GTDB taxonomy): Bacteria > Pseudomonadota > Gammaproteobacteria > Burkholderiales > Burkholderiaceae > Polynucleobacter. The sequence continues at coordinate 6,432 of CANCPL010000038.1, forward strand.
TGGGAGGTAGAACCCTCTAAGAGCAAGCCTGGTCTAGTTGTCCATACTGCGGGCTGGCCACTGGAGAGTGACACCTATGGTGGCTCATTCCTCTATCACTTGGGTGATAACAAGGTAGCGGTTGGCTTAGTAGTTGGACTTTCTTATAAGAACCCCTACCTCTCTCCTTTTGAAGAATTCCAACGCTACAAATTACATCCTAAGATTCGCGAAACATTTGAAGGCGGCAAACGAATTTCTTATGGTGCTCGCGCACTCACAGCCGGTGGTTTAAACAGCCTGCCTAAAACGGTATTCCCGGGTGGCGCACTCATTGGCTGTGATGCTGGTTTTCTCAACGCCTCACGCATCAAGGGCAGTCATGCGGCAATTAAGACCGGCATGCTTGCTGCTGAAGCAGCAGTAGCAGCTATTAATGAAAATCGCTCTGAGGACGTTTTATCTGCATACCCTACTGCATTCCAAAATAGTTGGCTACATACCGAACTCAATCAAGCGCGCAACTTCAAGTCTTGGATGTCAAAAGGACTCTATCTGGGCACATTGATGGTTGGACTTGAGCAAAAACTGTTGGGCGGCAATATGCCATGGACGGTACATTTGAAGCATGCCGATCATGAATGCTTAGAGCCGGCAGCGCAACATCAGCCAATTGATTATCCAAAACCAGATGGCAAGATCACATTTGATCGTCTTTCTTCCGTGTTTATCTCAAACACTAACCATGCTGAGAATCAGCCGATTCACTTGACCCTAAAGAATCATTTCGTACCAGTGGATATCAACCTCAAAACCTATGCAGGGCCAGAGCAACGATACTGCCCGGCCGGTGTATATGAGTATGTTGAAACCGATGGCAAGCCTCGTTTGCAAATCAATTCACAAAACTGCGTGCATTGCAAAACATGTGATATTAAAGACCCAACTCAAAATATCATCTGGATAACGCCAGAAGGCGGTGGTGGCCCGAACTACGCATCGATGTAATCAAGGAACCCAGAGCACCTGTTAAATACCGGGGTTTTCATCCCAACACGAAAAAATAAATAGCGTTATATTTACGCCATGATGATCTTACATACTATGCTTCGCGTTGGTGACCTCAAGCGGTCCATTGATTTCTACACTAAAGTTTTGGGCATGAATTTATTGCGCACAACTGAACGCCCTGAGCAAAAGTACTCTCTCGCCTTTGTCGGCTTTGGCAAGGGCAACAGCGATGGTCAAGCGGAGATCGAGTTGACGTATAACCATGGTGTTCATAGCTACGAAATGGGAACAGCCTACGGTCATATTGCAATTGAAGTGCCCGACGCCTATATTGCCTGTGCTGACATCAAAGCAGCTGGCGGTAGTGTCACTCGTGAAGCTGGTCCAGTTGCTGGCGGCGATACCATCATCGCATTTGTTACAGATCCCGATGGCTACAAAATAGAGCTCATTCAGCGCTAATCGTGGCAGCGCCCGATTCGTTTCAACTAGAAATAATAGATCGCTTAAGCGATATCCCAGCTAGCGAATGGAATGCCCTGCTTCCTAAGGATGCTGGGCCTTTTCTTCGCCATGAGTTCCTCACCGCATTAGAAGAGACAGACTGTGTCGGTGGCAATACCGGTTGGCAAGTTGCCCACCTTATTCTGAAAGATGGGCAAAAGCTATTAGGGGCGATGCCTCTATATCTCAAACAACACTCTTACGGCGAGTTTGTATTTGATTGGTCTTGGGCTCAAGCATATGAGCAACAGGGAATGAAATACTTTCCGAAAGCACTCTGCGCCATCCCCTTTACTCCAGTTCAAGGATCACGCATTCTCACTGCTAGTGCGAGCCAGATTGATGCGGACTTAGTTGCCCAACGTTTAATTGATGGCCTAAAGACTTTGGTTCTACAAAACAATCTGTCATCGGCACATGTTTTGTTCCCCTATGCAACCGAGGTGGAGAGGTTCAAAGAACAAGGTTTTATGTTGCGAGATTCTGTGCAGTTTCATTGGCATAACCAAGGTTTTGATGATTTTGAACAATTTTTAGCCGCCCTCACTATGAAGCGCCGCAAAAATATTCGGCGTGAGCGTGAGCAGGTGGCGCGAGAGCTCATTCGTTTTAGGCACGTTCCTGGAAAATCCTCAACTACTTCGGATTGGGAGTTCTTTTATCGCTGTTATGCAAATACCTACCTAGAGCATCATTCCAGCCCCTATTTGAATGAGGCATTCTTTCAGTTGTGGGCACAGCGCATGCCACATAACTTACATCTCATTATTGCGGAGCGCAATGGCAACCCGATTGCCTCGTCATTGCTCGTTGTTGACCCTACTACCTCCAAGGCTTATGGTAGATATTGGGGTGCCATTGAACATGTCCCCTGTTTGCACTTTGAAACTGCCTACTATCAAGCGATTGAACACTGCATTAGTAATCACATTCAAACCTTTGAAGGTGGAGCGCAAGGCGAGCACAAGATGGCCAGGGGCTTCTTGCCAACGACCATACAATCAGCTCACTTCATCGCCGATCCTCAGTTTGCTAAAGCAGTACAGCACTTTTTAAATCGCGAGCATCAAGGCATTGGCGCTTATGTCGATGAGCTTGCCGAGCACAGTCCTTTGAAATCGTCTAAAGTACAGCCATGAATTCTGATGACACTAAATCGGTAGTACAAGATGGCTCACATTCACTCTCCACAGGAGATGCTGACTCTGACTCGCCTTGTATCGGTGTTTGCACCACACTTTATGATGAGATCTGCCAAGGCTGTGGACGTACTCTTGGCGAAGTAAGTAATTGGGTATTCTTTTCCCAAGAAGAAAAAGATTCAGTATGGCAGCGTATTCGTGCAGAAGGTACTGCAACACGCTTTCAACGACAGGCCAAAGAAAATAAGCCCAGCTAATGGGCTTATTTCTGTAAACAGCTTATTGCTTTACCAGTATCAGCCGGCCAAGGCCTGGCTGCGCAAATACTCTTCGTAGGTGCCGGAGTAATCTGCAATAGTCCCATCCATCTTCACCTCTAAGATACGATTGGCTAACGCTGATACAAATTCACGGTCATGAGACACGAATATTAAAGTGCCATCGAATTTCTCAAGTGCAATTTGCAAACTCTCAATCGATTCCATATCCATGTGATTGGTTGGCTCATCCATTGCTAGAACATTATATTTTTGGAGCATGAGTTTGCCCCAAATCATCCTGCCTTTTTCGCCACCAGAAAGTACCTTGACGGACTTGCCAATATCATCACCAGAGAAAAGTAAACGACCTAAGGTGCCACGAATGACTTGATCGTCGTCGCCAGTATTGCGCCACCAATTCATCCAGTCCATCAATAGTTCGTCTTTAGCGAACATCTCAGTATTGTCTTGAGGCATCACGCCAACCTTAGCATTCTCGGCCCACTTCACATCACCGCTATCAGCAGCAATACCATCAAAGCGCTTGCTAAGAATCGTTTTTAAAAGTGTTGTCTTACCTGCACCGTTCTGACCGATGATCGCAACCTTTTCACCGGCACGAATACTAAGCTTGAGGTTCTTGAAGATCGTGCGGTCATATGCCTTAGTCAAAGCATTGCACTCTACCGCCATATTGTGCAGTTTTTTCTCGGTATCAAAACGAATAAATGGATTCTGACGTGATGAAGGCTTTACTTCAACAATCTCAATTTTTTCGAGCTGCCTCTGACGTGAAGTAGCTTGACGAGCTTTAGATGCATTTGCAGAGAAGCGTGCAACGAAGGCCGCTAATTCAGCAATTTTTTCTTTGGCTTTTACGTTAGAACTGAGTTGTTGGGTGCGCGCCTGCACAGAAGCAAGCATGTATGAATCATAGTTACCTGGGTAGACCTTCAATGTTCCATAGTCCATATCCGCCATATGCGTACAGACTTCATTCAGAAAGTGACGATCGTGGGAAATGATGACGATGGTGCTCTTAATCTGATTCAGGATATCTTCAAGCCAATGAATGGAGTGAATATCCAAGTTATTGGTTGGCTCATCAAGCAACAATACATCTGGGTCGGAGAACAATGCTTGTGCCAGCAACACACGCAACTTCCAACCTGGAGCAACGTTGCTCATCAGGCCATTGTGTTGTTCGATAGGAATACCAATTCCCAATAACAACTCCCCTGCTTTTGCTTCTGCGGTATAGCCACCGTATTCAGCGTACTTACCTTCAAGCTCGGCAGCCTTCATGTAGTCATCATCACTAGCATCTGGATTGGCGTAAATAGCATCGCGCTCAGCAGCAGCTTGCCACATCTCTTCGTGCCCCATCATCACTACGTCGAGGACTCGCACATCCTCGTAAGCAAATTGATCTTGACGCAGCTTACCCAAACGAATCCCGGGATCTAAGCTCACATTACCGCTAGTTGGCTCAAGTTCGCCACCTAAAATTTTCATGAAGGTTGATTTACCGCAACCGTTTGCGCCAATGAGGCCATAACGATTACCGCCGCCAAACTTGACGGAAATATTTTCAAACAAGGGTTTTGCCCCAAACTGCATAGTGATATTAGATGCTGACAGCACGGATGTTTTCTAACTTTCTGAAATTCAATTCAATAGTTACCCCCGAATCTGGGGGCAAAGACCATTATTTTAACGGCTTAGACGCTTTGTTTGGCAGGAAGCCAATGGCTTAGGTCAGACTTTGACCCTAAATGGGGTGAAATTCGTATGAATATCGTAAAAATCCTCGTTTTCCTTGCGCTTCAGAAAGTTCACAACCCAATAGGTCAAGGGGGTTGCTAGAACCTCCCAAGAGGTTTTCAGCACATATTGGGCAAGCGCTACCTGGATGACTTCTTCGGTTGGCCAAATACCGTAAAAAGCCAACATATAGAAGAATGAGGAATCAACCATCTCCCCAACTGCAGTTGAACCAATAGTGCGCATCCATAGAAAACGTCCCTGAGTCCAGACTTTCATTTTCGCCAAAACATAGCTATTCACAAGACTGCCGCACCAAAACGAGAACATCGAGGCTAAGGCGATACGCCAAGAGTTTCCAAAAACCGTCTCCAAACCATGCTGATAATTGGCCATGTAATCACCAGGAGCAACTGGTAAGGCTATGACAACCTGAGCCATGACGGCCGCAAAAGCGAGCGCAGTAAAACCAGCCCAAACCGCTCTGCGATCGTAGGCATAACCATAAACCTCAGTTAGGATGTCACCGAAAAAATAGGCGATTGGGAAAAATAGAATTCCGCCACCAAATGGCACATTTCCGAAGTATGGCAAATCTACTTGGGCTGCTTTACCAGCACCAATAAAGTTCGAGCACAACAAAACGACCACGAAGGCAGTCAGAATCAGGTCGTAATAGCGGTGGTGACGTCTAGGTGAGTCCATAAGTGCAGAAAAATGGATAATAGAAAGAGAATATCTGCATTCCTGAAAATACGCAGGAAGCGGATCAAAGTAACGATAAAACCGAATATAGGACGACAAGGCAATGAGTAAAAGTAAGGCGAGCTTTAACTGGGCAGATCCCCTGCTTCTCGATACCCAGCTGACTGAGGACGAGCGCATGGTTCGTGACGCAGCCGCTGAATACGCCCAAGGTCGTCTCATGCCGCGCATTCATGATGCTTACCGCAATGAAACGACAGACCCTACTATCTTTCGCGAAATGGGTGAGCTTGGCCTCTTGGGCATCACAATCCCCGAGCAATACGGTGGGGCTAATTTGAACTATGTGTCTTACGGCTTAATTGCTCGCGAGATTGAGCGAGTAGATTCTGGGTATCGTTCGATGATGAGCGTGCAGTCATCCTTAGTGATGGTTCCCATCAATGAATTTGGTAGCGAAGCGCAAAAGCAAAAGTACCTACCTAAATTAGCTAGTGGCGAATGGATAGGTTGCTTTGGCTTAACGGAACCAAACTATGGATCCGATGCTGGCGGCATGATTACTCGCGCTAAAAAAGTTCCTGGTGGATTTTCATTGACCGGTTCGAAGATGTGGATCTCCAACTCTCCGATTGCTGATGTATTTGTGGTGTGGGCGAAAAATGATGAAGGCATCATTCGCGGCTACATCCTAGAAAAAGGGATGAAGGGCTTAAGCGCTCCAAAAATCAGCGGCAAGATGGGTCTACGCGCCTCCATCACTGGCGAAATCGTAATGGACGAAGTATTTGTTCCTGCAGAAAATGAATTCCCTGAAATCGAAGGTCTAAAGGGTCCCTTCACCTGCTTAAACTCCGCTCGCTACGGTATTGCTTGGGGCGCACTGGGCGCAGCGGAATGGTGTTGGTATGCCGCTCGCCAGTACACCATGGATCGCAAACAATTTGGTAAGCCATTGGCCGCCAATCAGTTGATTCAAAAGAAATTGGCTGACATGCAAACTGAAATCACCTTAGGTCTTCAGGGCTGCTTACGTTTGGGTCGTATGAAAGATGAAGGCATTGCAGCTCCGGAGATTACCTCCATCATGAAGCGCAATTCCTGTGGCAAGTCTTTAGATATTGCTCGCATGGCGCGCGATATGCACGGCGGCAACGGCATCTCCGATGAATACGGTGTTGTTCGTCATATGCTGAACTTAGAAGTTGTAAATACCTATGAAGGCACTCACGATATTCATGCCCTCATTCTGGGTCGAGCACAAACTGGTATTCAAGCATTTAGCTAGGCGTAAGCTAGCAAGTAAAAAGCCCCGCATTAACGGGGCTTTTTACTGAAAAAATTATTCCGGATTTTTTAGCAACGGATAATAGTCGCAGCCCAAGAGAATCCAAGACCGCTGGAAGCCAAAATTGCCAGCTTACCCTCAGATAACAAACCTTCGCGATGGGCCTTTGCCATCGTAAATAAACAATCAGCTGGGCCAATATGCCCAAACTCATCCATAGAGACATAAGTATGATCTTCTGGCATACCAATACCTTGCAAGATATGCGTACGCAAGGAATGCTTCACCTGGTTCATGAGGATGTACTCCATTTCCGTGACGCTATGCCCCGATCGTTCTAGCGCTCGCTTAATTACAGCAAGATATTCTTTGAGATAAACCTTATCTATCAAATTAGCAAATGCTTCTGCATCCACTTTTGAATAGGTCTTAGTCCAATCATTAAATTCTTTGCCAATAGGATTTCGCGTACCACCAGCTTCAACTCGCAGCAAATCGCCTAGATCACCATCAGTATGTTCGGCGAAGCTTAGCAACTGATAGCGAGGATGATTTCTTTTCAGTACAACTGCAGCTGCACCATCACCAAAGTAAAGCAAAGGATGGCACTCTGGAATCTCCGGAGAAATTACACGAGATAAAGTATCGGCACAGATAATTAATGCCGTTTTTACAGATGAGTCACGATCCATGAGGCCCATGGCAATATTGCAAGCTAAGTTACCGCCGGCGCAACCATTGCGAACTTCAAACGAATAAGCATGGCGACATCCCAGCTCTCGCACAACAGCGCTCGAGGGACACCAAAACCGATAATCATAATCACCAGCAGAAACGAAAATCACTAAGTCAACTTCCTCACCACTCATGCCGGCATCTAACAAAGCTTCTTTTGCTGCTGCTAAGCCCATAGTGAAAGGATGCTCTTCATCATTTGCTTTATGAATATGAGTAAATCCAATTCCCTCAGTCAATCTTTCAACTGGGATATTTGCCTGTTTTGCGAGCTCCTCTGCACTAACTCGAGTTGCTGGTGCATAAGTTCCAAAGCCTGCTATGCCAGCAACTACATGGCCGCGATGATGGTCTGAGTATTGATTCATGGGTTGATAACCTTCTTTTCTAAAATAGCTTTAGCAGCCGTATCAAATGCGGCATCGCTATCGTTTTCAAGTTGTACAAAGTGTTCAATGTTGTAATTAGGGAAATTCCGCACAATCGATGATTGATACGAGGGATCATAATGTTTTACTAGCAACTGTTCTACGAGCTCTTGAAAATGTCCTGCATCAATTTCTTCATTCCACTTAGCAATCTGTACTTTTCCATAATGCGTAGTGAGCAAAGCCAATTTTTGTTTGAACTGATCGGTATCCGTTAAGAAGTGATGATACTCACGAATTAACCAAGAGACTCGTGTTTGCGCACTTGATCTCAACTCAATACATACCCCATTGCGAATTTTTTCCATCAAGGCATCGGGCACATGTAAACCGCCGACCTTCTTGCTTTCAGATTCCACAAACACAGATTTAGCGGGATCGAGGGAGCGCAGGGCATTCCACAGCGCAGTCTCAAAGCCTTTTTGAGACGGCTGATTAATATTGGGCTCATTACCCAAAACAGAACCGCGGTGCACAGCCAAGCCCTCTAGATCCAGAATCTGCGCACCTAGTGCGCCGATCTCTTGCAAGACTCTTGTCTTACCACTGCCGGTCATCCCGCAGATGACCTGAAATGAAAATTGGCTGGCCGCTTGATCTAAGCCATCAATCACGGTGCGACGAAACCCCTGATAGCCACCTTCGAGTTGTTTGGCCTTCCAGCCGATGCGATTCAAGATATGGGTAAAGGCGCCACTTCGCTCGCCACCACGCCAGCAATAAATTAGCGGTCGCCATTCACGAGGCAAGTCCAGAAAATGATTTTCGAGATGATTGGCAATATTACGTGAGACTAAAGCGGCCCCTAATTTCTTGGCGGCGAATGGAGATTCCTGCTTGTATAAGGTGCCAATCGTGATGCGTTCTTCGTTACTGAGAACCGGATAGTTGACGGCCCCCGGAATATGATCCAGGGAAAATTCTGCTGGAGACCTGACATCAATGATGAGATTAAACTGATCCAACTCAGATAAAAATTGTTCGGTCCTTAGAATATGGGGATTGCTAGGTTGCACGATCGACTAGCGCAACTTTTGCAGAACGTGCTCAGGCCAAGGCGCTGATGTATTGGTAGTGAGGTCCACCCAAACCATCGTTGCACCACCAATAGCAGCCTCTACCTCAGGCGCTGTTGTTAACGCCATACTGGTATACAGATCAAGACTGGTTCGACCTACCGCACCAATCGAGGTCTTCAATATCAACTCCCCTGGATAAGCAAGTTGTTGATAGAAATTACAAAAGCCATTGATCATCAACATCGATTCACGACCAGGAGCAACCTCATAACCCAATGAAGTAATCCACTCACATCGAGCTTGTTCCATATACCGAAAGTACACGGTATTGTTGACATGCCCATACGCATCCATATCACCCCAACGAATGGGCATGATCATTTCATGAACGAGTTTTCTATCTTCCGGAATCGTGATGCGCATGCTTTAGCGAATACTCTTTTAATTAACCAAGCTGCAAAGCAAGTTGATACAAGTTTGTAGAGCGAGCACCTGAACGGCAAAAAGCCAAAATAGGGCCTGGCAGAGTTTTCAAGAGGCGCGCCATTTCTTGAACTTGGGCTTGAGTAAATGCACCTGGAATCACTGGCAAGTAAACGTAATGTAAGCCAAGCTTTTCAGCTTCAGCCTGAATCGCTGTATTCAAAGGTTGACCGGGGCCGCCCTCACCATCTGGGCGATTGTTAATTACACTCTTGTAACCCTGCTGGGCAATTTCTGCTAAATGGCTAGGGTCGATTTGACCAAGCGTCCCAAACTGGGCGTTGTGGCAAGAAATAGGAAGACTCATGAAACCCTCTACATTAAATGTCTGTGTAATAGGATTGATTTTAAATCAGGCTAGCTTCAGGGGTTTGGCTTACTTCTATGGGCAGTGAAGAAGCGCTCGCAAATCTCCATCCCAGCAAGCATGGCGATAATAAATACCAAGGCCTTAAGGTGGCCAGCGCCTAGAGCAACCAGTGCTGGACCCGGACAAAAACCAGCAATTCCCCAACCTGCTCCAAAAATCAAGCCGCCAATAATGAGGGGCTTAGTAATGTCTCTGCGACTTGGAATATGCAAGGCGCCGCCAAAAAAGGCCTGCGTTCTTTTGCTGACGACATAAAAGCCCCCAAGACCCACTATGACTGCACCCAACATGACAAAAATCAAAGAGGGATCCCAGAGACCAGTCAAATCCAAAAATCCTAAGATCTTCTGAGGATTGCTCATACCCGAGATGATTAAACCCCAGCCAAAGAGGACACCAATAGCGTATTGACTAACAAGACCAAAATGTTTTTTCAACTTAGAGCCCGAGCAAATGACGAAGAATAAAAACCGTCAGAAAACCGGCGACCATAAAAGCGAGTGTGGCAACAAGCGAACGAGGCGATAAACGCGAGAGTCCGCAGATACCGTGACCACTTGTGCACCCAGATCCATACTGAACCCCAAAGCCGACCAAAAGACCTGCAATCACGATCGCAATCCAACTCGCCTCTATTTCTACAACAGGAAATATCCCAAAAAATATTGCTGCCATAAATGGTGCAGAGACTAAGCCTAAAACTAAGCTAACCCGCCATGCAGAATCACTCAATTGAGGATGCAACAATCCAGAAATAATTCCGCTAATTCCTAAAATACGCCCATGAAGTAATACATAAAGAGCCGCAGCTACCCCAAGCATCATTCCACCAAGCAATGAAGGCAATGGGGTAAAAGATATCCAATCAATTTGCATTATTTAATCTATCAATTCTTTAAAATTAACTGCAAGGGTTAGGAGCAAGACGAACTTGCAAATAACGTAAACCTAAATAAGCTCCAAAAATAAATCCTGGTAAGGCCAGTATCGAACCAAGTGCTAGCGTTGAAATGCCACTCAAACCTTGTCCCACTGTGCAACCTAAGGCAGTAACGCCACCAAAACCCATCAATGCAGCGCCGACCAAATGATTTGCAGTGTCTTCAGTATTGCGAAAAGATTCCCAGCGGAACGATTTTGTTGCAATAGAGATCGCGGCTGATCCTAAGATCATCCCCAAAACCGCCATGATGCCGACAGTTAACACTTTAGAGGTATCGCTGTACATCATTAGCCAGTCCAGTGAATAGGCATACGGGGCTACAAAAGATAAGCTCTCCATACGTCCAGAGTTAGTGACTAAAAATACCTCTTCTAAAGTATTAGGATCTTCAGCAACAAAGCCGAGATTTCCAGACACCCACCATACGCCACAGATCGCTAAACCAACAGCAATACCTGCAAATATATTTTCAGCAGTCCAAAATGCTTTACTCATAAAGGCGTATGCAATAAACGCAGCGCCAATGAGTAGGCCTAGAGCCAAATGAAGATCAGGACGTGCGATACCTAGAGGGGCACTTAAAAGACTAGGTAGATCTTGTGGAGTATTAAAAGCAATAAAGAAAGTATCTAGAGTGTTAATGCGAATAACTCCTAAGAACCCCCGCATCGTCATATAGGCCGTTAAACCCAGCACCATAAATACAACGATAGACTTTAAATTACCGCCGCCGATACGAATAAGTGTTTTACTGCCGCACCCTGATGCCAAAACCATTCCGAAGCCAAACAAGATACTTCCCACAGCAGTGGAAAGCCATAAAAATTTACTGCCGGTATACATACTCTTTAGGGGATCAATAAACCCGAAATAAGACATTAAAGTAAAGCCAATAATGGCAACGCCAATGGCTAAGAACCATTGCTTTAAACGATCCCAGCTAGACATGATGAAGACATCAGAAACTGCCCCCATGCTACAAAATCCAGTCTTTTGCATGACTGCACCCAAGAAAAAGGTGATTGCAAAAGTTGCCCAGAGGACTGACTTACTTAGAGAGCTGATATCAACAACATCCATAGCGACTGTATCTTGAAAAATTAAGGTTTAAATTTATAAAATTGTTGATTAAGAAAAGCAGCAACGTCTGCTTCATCTTCCGGGAATAAATCGAGACGGAGTTCCGTATTACAAAGGGCAACCATCTTCTTTAAATCAGCGAAGGTTTTAACCTTACCGTCAGAGCGGGTGTAAATCATATCGCCGTTACTAAAACCACTTTTCTTGGCGTGGCAGGCGTAACACTTTTGCTGATCAATGGCCTTACCATTTGCCAAATCCGGGGCGGCAATCGCTGGCGCACTTATTAGCGCACTCAATAAGATTGCAGCAATGGATTGGGAAAGAGTCATTTTCATTACAAATCAAGGATTTAGCATTAATCCTCTATTTTAAGGCCCAATAGCCGAATTTGCCTTACTCGTCTGGCTTACTCAGCCTGAATAGAGAGGTAGACGTTATAGGCATTCATACGATTGGCCGCTCTAAAAAGTGGCATTCCCTCATATTCTGACCAATCAGCCTGCTTATAGGCATCCTCGAACGGATCCATATTAATAGCCGCTTTGGACATAGATTCGCGCAAATATTTCAAATAGTTCCTGGTAAAGACAATATCCTCAACTGGCTTAACCGAATAATTACCATGGCCAGGAATGACAATATTCGGATTTAGTTTTTCGATTTCATCTAGAGCTACTAGCCACCCCTTGCTATCCGCATTTCCAACAAATGGAATGCGTCCTCTGAATACAAGATCACCTGCAAAGAGCACCTTCTCCGAAGGGACATATACCATGAGATCTTCGGGTGCATGAGCGGGCCCCACCCTGCTGATCAAGAAATCAACACCACCTATTGTCAATTTCGATTTTTGATCAATCCATACATCAGCAGAAATGAGCCTTGTATTTGCATTTACCCAAGGGGCAAAATCAATTCTGGAGGCAATCAAGCGCTGCTTTGCAGTTTCTGAGGAAAGATAATTTCGCCCCTCTCCTTGCGCATAAATCTTTGCGCCAATCTTTTTAAATTCCTGCAAACCATAAATATGATCGGCGTGATAGTGGCTAACAATGATGGCAACAATTTTTTGCGAAGTAATTTTCTGAATTTCAGCAATCAACTTTTGCGCAAGAATAGGCGAGCCTAAGGCATCAACCACGACCACTCCACCAGGCGTGACAACAAACCCAGCATTCGAGATAAAGTTTTGATTAGCGCTACTCCCCAACTCTGGAAAGCCCCGCACAAAATAAGTATGAGGCGCTACTTGGATAGGTTTCAGTTGAACTGAATCAGCAGGCTTTGCCTGCCCAAAAGCTGAACTCCAAAATACAAGGGATCCCAAAAGGATCCCCGTCAGACTCTTTAAGCATTGCATGCTGGATTGCTTAAGGCTTGATGTAGGCAAAACCATCTTTATATTGCAGGTCCGCTACGCGCACCACACCTGATGGGGTGAAATCCGCATCCAGTGTGAACTGATCTTTTTTCAAATTACGGTTCTTTAAAGTGATCTCACACACTTCAAACTTCACACCGCGAGATTTAAGTGCTCCTACTAATGGCGCATATTCCACATTGTTTTTCTTATCTTTGGCACCTTCCATCAACATATCAACACCATTAGCATGAGTCACAACAATAATGATGGTATTGGGAGAAGTATCCAAATGATTGCGAATATTGCGCAGGCCTTTTAGACCTTGAGCTTCTGCATCATCAATGTGATAAACCACTTTAGTATTGCCAGCAGATTGAGCTGAAGCAGCAGAGCACAACCCAAATGCAATGGCCGCAACAACGGTAATGATAGAAAGTAGTTTTTTCATGCTTAATTCTCGTTTAGTTAAATATGTAGTCAATTAAATTGGGGCCATGCCAGGATTACTGGCAACGCCTTTGATAATCGGCTCGTTAAGCTTAACTGCTTTCACGACTTTGACATCGCGCAAGTGACGCTCCATCACATCCCAAATGGCTTCGCCACCTGCATTTTTAGCCTCTTCACTAACTGGAGCCCAGCCGGCGACCTTATAAGTCTTGTTTGCTTCAATAGGTTTGCCATTCAGACGCATATCCGTAATACGCTTACCTGCAGTTTGTGCTGGATCAATGGTGTACTGCATTCCACCAACGCGCACCATATCGCCGCCCTGCTGGTAATACGGATCAGGATTAAATAGGTTATCTGCTACGTCCTCTAGAATGGTTTTGATTGTCTCTCCACTCATATTAGTAACGGTGGTGTATGGATAGGTAATTGCCGTTTGATCGAGGAGATTTTCACGAGTAATCGCCTGACCTGGCAAAAGACTGGTTCCCCAACGGAAGCCTGGCGAGAAAGCAATCTCCGCATTCTTCTGTGCCATTAATCCATCTAGAATTAACTGATCAAAGCTACCGTTAAAGTTACCACGGCGATACAAGAGGCCCTCTGTAGTTGCTAACTTCTCATTGAGCTTTGCTTCATACGGAGCTCTGACTTTAGCAATCAACTTATTCATCGTTGGGTCTGCTGGAATCATATTAGAGAATATTGGGAATAGCTTGTAGCGGAAATCCACTGGCTTGCCACCTTTGACATCAAAATCCAAAACACCTAAAAACTTACTATTGGAGCCAGCGTTGGTAACCAGAGTTACACCGCCTGCATTCTTTACCTTCACCGGAATAGGCACTCCATCATGAGTATGTCCACCCAAGATTGCATCCAAACCTCGCACGCGAGAGGCCATCTTCAGGTCCACATCCATGCCGTTGTGAGATAGGAGAACTACTACCTTTGCACCTTTTGATCTCACTTCATCAATGGTCTTTTGCATATTCTCTTCTTGGATACCAAAAGTCCAATCCGGAGTGAAATAACGAGGATTTGCAATCGGCGTATACGGGAAGGCTTGGCCGATGATGGCAACCTGTATGCCGTTCTGAACTTTCATGACGTATGGGTTAAAGACCATATCCCCAAAGTCTGCTGTCTTAATATTTTGGGCAATAAAGGAAACTTTTCCCTTGAAGTCGCCATTGACGATTTCCATGACGCGCTTCTCACC
>CANCPL010000039.1:0-20782 GCA_947380065.1 Burkholderiaceae bacterium
ATTGAGCGCAAAGTAGATAGCTCACCTTCGTAGGTGTCTAAATCTTCTGCGTTGGTTATTTCTGCTTTGTTTCGAAGTACGTCTGTACCAGGGTAGCAGTAGGTGTCATCCGCGTCGTAGCGTGACATATCGTTGTTTAGTTTCTTCCAGTATTTGCGCAATACTCTTTTTACCGGCAACGTAATCAGTGAGGTTTTGCTCTAACTGCTTAGTTGGAACAATGCCTTCAATCCGAGCGGAAGCCACAGCGTTAGAAACGTTGTATTGGCGAGCTTGAGATTGGGTGGCAAACTTAGTTGGCATAAGTCTATTTTAGTCGATTTGGGGGTGATTTCCTAGCCATAAAATAGCTCTAAATCAGGCTTTAAATAGCTATTTGGGGGGATGATGTAAGTAATAAAAAAGCCCCGCAAAAGCGAGGCTTAGTATTGCTGGTGGGTCGGGCGAGATTCGAACTCGCGACCAACGGATTAAAAGTCCGCTGCTCTACCGACTGAGCTACCGACCCAGTTAAGCCGTAAATTATAGCAAGAAGTTTATAGGGCTTCCTCAGGTCTGCGTAGCCTGCCCCCGCAGCCCTTGTACTTACAAGATCCTAGGAGTTAATGCGTCTAGCGACCGGTGGGTTTTTGGAAAAATAATCCTTAATTCCTCTCAAAATAGCCTCCGCAATCCGATCCTGGTAGCCATCATCATTCAATCTAGCCTCTTCCTGAGGATTGCTAATAAAGGCAGTCTCAACAAGTATGGAGGGAATATCTGGGGCCTTCAAAACAGCAAAACTCGCCTGCTCTACCTTGGGCTTATGCAGGGGGGCAAAACCGCCTATTTGCTTCAGAATCGAGTTGCCGACCTGCAAGGAGTCTTTAATTTGAGCTGTGGTCGACATATCTAGTAGGAGGTTGGCAACCTGACGATCTTGCGTCTTGATATTGATGCCGCCGATCAGATCGGATGCGTTTTCTTTATTGGCCATCCATCTTGCTGTAGTGCTGCTTGCACCCATTTGAGAGAGTGCAAATACTGAGGCGCCCTTAGCATTTCTCTCAATGAAGGCATCCGCATGGATTGAGACAAATAAATCAGCTTCTACTCGGCGTGCTTTTTGTACTCTGACATGTAGAGGGACAAAGTAATCACCATCCCTAGTCAAGAAAGGGCGCATATAGGCTTCGGCTTCAATCTTGTCCTTAAGTCGTTTGGCAATAGCGAGAACGACATTCTTTTCTCGAGAGCCTGCGGCACCGATTGCCCCTGGATCTTCGCCACCATGTCCAGGATCAATTGCAATCGTGATTAAGCGTTTATATTTTGCTGGCGCTGGCAATTCCCTGGGATCTGGAATGGCTTGCGCTACTGGAGCAGTTGGAGTCTTGGCAAGATCCTTTTCTTTCTTGGTAGCGAATTGCGCAATGAAATCTACTTCTTCATTGGATTTCTCGAGCGCACTTTCTTTCTTTGCACTACTTCTGACCAGTGCCATTAAAGGGTCTGCTGGAGTAGTGGGGTAGAGATCAAATACCATGCGGTAGTTGTATTCACCAATGGGATCAAGCGTAAAGAGTTGGGGCTTAATCGGCTCTTTTAAGTCAAACACCAAGCGCACAACACTTGGCTGAAATTGACCCACTCGAACTTGTGAAATATACGGATCGTTTGGCTTTACTTTAGCGACCAAATCCTTGAGTGTGGGATTGAGTTCTAACCCTTGCACATCCACCACCAAGCGATCTGGATTCGTCAGAATCTGTTGGGTAATTGGTAATGGGGTATCAGACTCCAGGGTAACGCGGGTGTAGTCCTCGGAAGGCCAAACACGCACACCGAAGATCTTAGCGCCCCAAGCAATCTCTACCTCGCTAAGCAGCAGCGCAAAGCTCAAGAGCTTGACTGAGGTCTTGAGATGCTGTCTTCTAGAGAGATTGATAGTTTTCTTACCCATCGATCATTGTTAATTAGTCATCACTGGGTGGCTTGAGCATCTTCGACTACGGTTCTACTTTGCTCAGATAGGGCGTTGATCGTAATGGATCGTTCATATTCATTTACACCTGCAGATAACTGAATCTGAATATCAAATGCGGGTAGAGTTCCTTCCGCTTTTTCAGGCCACTCGATTAGGCAAAAACCTGGCACATCAAAGTGTTCTGCAAAACCAGCTTCCTGCCACTCTAAGGGATCACGCATACGGTAAAGATCAAAGTGATGGACTGTGAAGGATTGAATTTGCTTATGTTCATTACTATTGTTAATAGAGTAGGGCTCGCACAAGGTGTAAGTGGGACTCTTCACTTTGCCCCCATATCCCATGCTCTGAATGAGATATCTAGCAAAAGTAGTCTTGCCAGCCCCTAGATCTCCCTCTAGGGAGATATTGAGATGGGCATCTGGGTTCTGGCTAATAAAACGCTCAAGACTGGCGGCAAAGTCTGTGGCAAGTTTGGCGGTTTCCGCTTCCTGCCTACAATGTTGCTTTAGAGATGCTTTGGGAGATGCCTGGGGCACCTGATTTCCGATCATTGCCCTAGTTTATTCAATTATTGCGTTACATTCTGCATTCCATATGTCTTTATCTACCAATCCTCAGTTTTTAGATGAGTCCAATCTACGGGGTTGGCTAGCGGCTCAAGCTGCGGCACTGGGATTCGATGGCTTGCGCATTACCGATACGCATCTTGGCCTTGCTAGTGAGCGACTCAATCAGTGGCTGGCAGAGGGGCGCCATGGCCATATGGAATACATGCAACGCCATGCTGATTTGCGTTCTAATCCTGAGCTTTTAGTGCCTGGGACTGTGCGAGTGATTTGCGTTTCCATGAATTACCTACCTTCCGAAACTAACTTTGATACTGAGTGGCAGCGACTAGAAGACTCCACTCAAGCGGTGGTTTCGATGTATGCCCGTGGGCGTGATTATCACAAGGTGTTGCGTAGCCGCTTGCAGGAATTTGCCAAGTTAATAGAAGAGCGAATTGGAAAGTTGGGTTATCGCGTATTCACTGACTCAGCCCCCTTAATGGAAGTGGAGTTGGCGCGTAAGGCGGGATTGGGTTGGCGAGGTAAACATACGCTTTTACTCAATCGAGAATCTGGCTCTACTTTTTTCTTGGGTGAGATCTTGGTAGATGTGCCACTACCCATTGATCAAGAGATCGAAGAACATTGCGGCACCTGTACCTCTTGTATTGATATATGTCCTACACAAGCTATTACAGCGCCATATCAGTTGGATGCGCGCAGATGCATCTCTTATCTCACTATTGAAAATCCAGAAGCTATTCCTGTGGAATTTAGAAGCGCAATGGGTAATCGAGTTTATGGTTGTGATGATTGCCAACTGATTTGTCCTTGGAATAAGTTTGCAAAACGCACTGAGTTGCCAGACTTTGCGCAGCGTCATGGTTTAGGGCAGGCGAGTCTTTTGCATTTATGGTCCTGGACAGAAGCTGAGTTTGAGCAGCGCCACGAAGGAAGTGCAATTCGCAGAATTGGTTATAGTCGCTGGCGTCGTAATTTAGCGGTAGCGATGGGTAATGCGCTGGCAAACTCTGCTGTAGCGGAGACTGACAAGTTGGCAATACGCTCGGCATTAAGTAATGCGCTGGCTGAGGCTGACGCTTTAGTAGCTGAGCATATTCAATGGGCCCTAAAGGCTTACAATTAAGCCATGTCATCTACAGACCAGCCCTACATCGATCCTAGCGAAATCGCTCTAGAAGAGGCTGCGGCTCAACGCTTTAAAAATCCAAGTGATGCTTTTTGGTCAGGCATTCGTGATGCTGCTGGCGCACCAGCCATGGTGCTCTTTGCTGGCATGGTGGGCTTCGGAGCAATGGGTAAAACTAATGGCTTTGATGTTTGGTTCACTACCTTTACCTCCTTCTTTATGTTCGCGTTACCGGGGCAAGTGGTCTTACTCGAGATGGCAATTACGGGCTCATCAGCCCTAGCAATCGCTTTGGCGGTCACGCTCACATCCACTCGTTTCATTACGATGACGGTGACACTCTTTCCGCAGTTTCATCACAAAGATCGCAATCGCAGTTTGTATGCTTCTGTGCATTTGCTGGCAATGACTGCATGGGCCATCTCAATGCGCGAGTTTCATGCGATTGAGGTTAAGCATCGTCTGAGTTATTTTGTTGGCTTGGGATTGCTGTGTTGGTTGATCTCTATCCCGGGAACCATTTTGGGTTACTTCTTAGCGGGTATGGTGCCTGCCCCTGTAACCCTTGGTTTAGTATTTATTAATCCCCTGTTTTTCTTGCTAACCTTTACCGAGGTCAAGCCTTGGATTAATCGCATTGCGATTTTCTTGGGCTGCATCTTTGGCCCCATCTTCTTTTTGATTGATCGCGACACCAGCTTGCTAACATCAGGATTAGTGGCAGGCACCTTGGCTTACTTCATTGATCGTCAGTTCCTGCGTAAAAAAGCGGGACTCGTCGGATGAGTGCAATGGATACCATGGCTAGCGCGCTTTCAGGCTGGGGTTTGTGGATTGCTTTGGTAGGCGCCTGTCTAGGCACTTACTTCTGCCGCGCAATTGGGGTATTGCTGTCGCAAAGCATTAATCAAGATAGCGAAATCTTCCGTTGGTTAGCAGCGGTGACCTATGCGATGGTCGCTTCTTTAACCATACGCTTGATCGTGATGCCCTTAGGTTTAATGGCAACGGTTCCTTTGTGGATACGCATTCTGATTTGCGCTTTGGCTATCGGAGTGATGATCTCTAAACCCACTAAGCGTTTAGTTCCTGCATTACTGACAGGAACTTTGCTCATGGTGAGTTACGGCGTGATACGTTGATTCGTGAATTAACGAACTAGCTAACCCACCCAAAATCTGTTTTTATTTTCAAAGATGTGCCGCTAAGATTCTGGCGATATGCACAGCCTCTCTTTGAGTGCCATCAGCAATTTGATGACGACAACTCGTGCCATCAGCTACCACCCAACTATCTGGTGACTTCCGAATGCTGGGTAATAAACTGACTTCAGCCATTTGCTTGGATATTTCAATATGCTCTGCTTCATAGCCAAAGCTACCCGCCATGCCGCAGCACGAAGATTCAATTAGCTTAGGCTCTGCATTTGGAATAAGTTTGAGTAATTCCATTGCAGGGGTAACAGCGTCGAAGGACTTCTGATGGCAGTGACCATGAAAGAGTACTGATTTATTAGCTGCCTTCAGTTGAAGTTGAAGCTTGCCAGCCTTCACTTCACCCGCCAAGAACTCTTCTAGGAGTTGGGCCTGCTTTGAAACCGTAACAGCACTTTCACCAAAGCCCATCACCAAGGCCTCATCCTTCAAGGTAAAGAGGCAAGAAGGTTCCAAGCCAATAATGGGGATATTTTTTTCGGCATAGGGTGCGAGGTGGTTCACTAATTCACCGAGAGTAGCTTTCGCTTTATCAACCATGCCAGCGGCAAGATAAGTCCTGCCACAACAAAACTCTTTTGAGCAAGCACTTTCAGACGTTGTTTGTTTTGCCGTTTGGTCATGGCCCTTGCTTTGACTCTTATGGGGAATATGAACGCGATAGCCAGCAGCTTTAAGTACTTTCAATGCTGCTTGGAGATTCTCATCTTCAAAATAAGCATTAAAGGTATCGGCTAATAAAACAACGCCTTTGCCATCGGCATTGTTTGCCAATTGATCTGGTGTGTATTGATCAGCATTTAACCCTTTTTGGTTCCAGAAAGTCTTACTCTTCCAGATGGGCAGACTTCTTTGTGCAGAAATGCCCATGATCCACTCTTGGAGTGTTGCCATTGGCTTAATTTGGTTGCGTAAGTTGAGTAAGGTTGGTAGTAACGGAATGGCACTAATCGTGCTGGCATATTTAGGTAAATAGGCTACCGCCAAATCTCGTAATGAATGACCCACACGCTTCTTGTAGGCGGATAAGAACTCAATCTTCATCTTGGCCATGTCAACGCCAGTAGGGCACTCACGCCGACATGCTTTGCAGCTGACGCACAATTCCATCACCTCTTTAACTGCATCGCTTGCTAAAGGAGACGCCTCTGTTGAGGAACCACTCTTGAGATCCAATTGATTCGAAAGCGCAAGACGCAGTGTATTGGCTCTACCGCGAGTGAGATGTTTCTCATCACGCGTCACGCGATAGCTAGGACACATTACTTCTGCATCAAACTTTCGACAGTGACCATTGTTATTGCACATCTCAACTGCCTTAGCCAAACCCATGGCTGGGTCGCCACCGGTACCAGGTGCTGTAGTTTGCTCGGTAACGGGATCGTTTTGTACATTCCAGGCAGACCAATCTAATGCAGGTTGCAGGGGAATCACTTTATAGCTTGGTGGAAATCTAAAGTTGCTTGAATCGTCCATCTTGGGTGGATCAATGATCTTGCCGGGATTAAATAGTCCTTTGGGATCAAAAGCATGTTTGATTTCTGCAAGAGCTTCGGTGATCTTGGGGCCAAACTGCCAAGAGATCCATTCGCCACGGCAGAGACCATCGCCATGTTCACCGCTATACGCCCCTTTATATTTTCGTACCAAGGCAGAAGCCTCTTCAGCAACGGCACGCATCTTTTGGGCGCCATCTCTACGCATATCCAAAATAGGGCGTACGTGTAAGGTGCCTACAGAGGCATGGGCGTACCAAGTGCCGCGTGAACCATATTTAGAAAATACATCAGTCAGTGCTTGGGTGTAATCAGCCAAACTTTCTAGCGGAACAGCGCAGTCTTCAATAAAGCTTACCGGCTTGCCATCACCCTTTAAGCTCATCATGATGTTCAGGCCTGCCTTACGTACTTCCCACAAATTCTTTTGTAGGGATGCGTCAGGCATTGGCACAACGGATCCTGGTAAACCTAAATCACTCATGAGTTCTTGGAGTGCTTTGAGCTTCTCGAGTAATGGTGCGTGCGCCTCACCCGAAAATTCCACTAACAAAATCGCTTCTGGAGTTTGCGCTGTGTGGTCAATTAAGGCGGTTTCAATAGTCTTCTTAAAGCTAGGGTTGCTGCGCGCTAAATCAATCATGGTGCGATCGACCAACTCAACAGCGGTAGGGCCCAACTTCACAATGTGCTGCGCGCTATCCATCGCTTTATAGAAGCTAGCGAAGTTCACAATACCCAATACCTTATGTTGTGGCAATGGGGCTAGCTTGAGCTTGAGCGATTTGAAGTAACCCAAAGTACCTTCGCTACCCACTAATAAGTGAGCAAGGTTTACGCTACCGTCTTGCGTGTAAGGCAACTCACTTTGTGGGTGGAAGATATCTAGGTTATAGCCAGCTACACGTCGCAATACCTTCGGAAAGCGTGCTTCGATTTCTGGCTGGAGGGTGGTGGCCAAGTTTTTGACAAAGTCACCCAACTGTTTAGCAACACCGGAACTATTGGCATAGTCGCCAAACTGCGCTACTTGCCCATTGGCTAGCCACGCATCTATTCCTAAAACGTTGTGTACCATATTGCCGTAAGCAATCGAGCGGCTTCCACAGGAGTTGTTGCCTGCCATACCACCAATCGTTGCTTGTCCAGCAGTAGAAACATCGACCGGATACCAAAGACCATGTTGTTTCAGCGAGCCGTTGAGGTGATCGAGCACAATGCCGGGCTCAACCTCTACGTAGCCTTTATCCAGATTGAGATCTAAAACATTTCTGAAGTATTTGCTGTTGTCGATTACCAGTGCAGCGCCGGTCGTTTGGCCACATTGACTGGTACCGCCTCCACGCGGCAGAACAGGCACACCCATCTCTGTTGCAATCTGAATGGCGCTCGCAATATCTTGCGCGATCTTCGGCACAAAGACGGCAACAGGCATTGATTGGTAGATAGAGGCATCAGTTGCATAGCGACCACGACTCGCACTATCGGTCATGACGTCACCAGAAGTTTCTTGGCGCAAGCGTTTGGCTAGTGCGTCTCGATCAATCATGAGTTCTTTAAGATCTAAGGGCTTATTCATGATTTGATAGTTTCTAACGTAGATTCTGATTTGAGTAAATGTGCAACCACATCACGTTTATTTCTGACGTGTTGGATCATAATTTTGCGCATACGTGCGCTATCACGTGCCTTAAGGGCCTCTAGCATCTCTTGATGTTCCTCTACAGCCTTTTCCCATTTGACGCCGTCTTGGTTGGAGCGAAACCTCAGTGCTTCAATGCGGGCATTTACTTGCGTGAAGAGTTTGGAGAGAACGGGATTATTTGCAGCCTGATTAATCAGATGATGAATGCGTAAATTCAGTTTGTAATAGCTCGACAAATCACGACGCGCGTAAGAGGCCATCATTTCGTATTGGAGCGCCTCTAATTCAGAAAGGGTGGCATCGCTAATATTGTTGGCGGCTAACTCACCAGAGAAGCCCTCTAAATCTGCAATGACATCAAAAGTATGTAGAACATCTTCAAGAGTCAGTTGCACCGCGATCGCACCGCGATTGGTAATGAGTTCTACTAAACCATCTGCAGCCAAACGACGAATTGCCTCTCGAATAGGGGTGCGAGAAACATTCAGACTCTCAGCGAGTTCTCGCTCATTAAGCTTGCTGCCAGGCGCGATCTTTCCTTCAACTAAGAGCGATCTGAGTTTCTCGAAAGTAGCCTCATGCAAGTTCTGAGTATTGGGTTGTTCTCTGGTTGGCATATTAGAATCCCTTAAGCTCTATATTTGTATACAAAATTAAGCATAAGCCATCATAAACCATAAATTAAGCCTTTAAATGCCTATTTTTAGATTTTTTAGGCGATTTATTTGAAATAATTTGTATACAAAATGGAAAATTGGCAAAAATTGTCATACACTAGAGCCAGAAATAACTACCTATAAACACTTTAAAAGTGAGACAAAGCATGTTGAAACTTGATAACCACGCATCAGGACGCCATTTTTTACATATTCCTGGCCCAAGCCCTGTACCTCCACGCGTATTGCGCGCGATTAGCTATCAAACGATTGACCATCGCGGTCCAGAGTTTGGTGCATTCGGTCTGAAGGTATTGGATAGCATTAAAAAGATTTTCAAAACTGAGCAACCTGTCATTATTTATTCCGCATCTGGAACAGGATCTTGGGAAGGTGCATTAGTGAACGTCCTCAATCCTGGTGACAAAGTCTTGTTCTATGAAACTGGCCAGTTTGCAAACTTGTGGCGCGCTCTTGGTAAACGTCTTGGTTTGGATGTTGAGGTGGTTGGGAAAGCGGGACAAGATTCTTGGCGTTGGGGTGTTGATGCATCTGTAATTGAAGAGCGTTTACGCAAAGACACTGGTCATGAGATCAAAGCTGTTTGCGTAGTGCATAACGAAACATCTACCGGTGTTACGTCTAATATTGCAGATGTTCGTAAAGCGATTGACTCCTTAAAACATCCCGCATTATTAATCGTAGATACCGTATCTGGCTTGGGTTCAGCCGACTATGAGCACGACAAGTGGGGCGCCGATGTGACTGTGTCTGGATCACAAAAAGGGTTGATGTTGCCGCCGGGTATTGGTTTTAACGCATTGTCAACACGTGCAATCGAAGCGAGCAAACAGAACAAAATGTTTAAAGCCTATTGGGCTTGGGATGAAATTCTGGAGTCTAATAAAACGGGCTTCTGGCCAACGACTCCAAGCACCAATTTGATGTACGGTTTGCATGAAGCGATGGATATGATGATGAATGAAGGTCTTGATAACATCTTTGCGCGCCACCAACGTTTAGCTGCGGCTTGTCGTGAAGCGGTCAAAGCTTGGGGCCTAGAGATTCAGTGTCAAGATGAAGATTGCTATTCACCAGTACTCACTTGTATTGCTACACCGGAAGGTATGGATGCTGATGTATTGCGTAAACATGCTTTGGAGAAATTTAATCTCTCCTTGGGAACCGGTTTAGGCAAGATTAAAGGCAAGGCATTCCGCATCGGTCATTTGGGTGACTGTAATGAGCTTAGCTTGATGGCTGCCTTGAGCGGGGTGGAGATGAGTCTGGGTTCTATGGGCTATAAACCCAAGGCCAGCGGAGTCGTTGCTGCTCAAGAGTTCCTTAAATAAGAAGCACTTAGGGCGTCCTCAGGCTGTAATAGGGGCGCATTAAGATGGGGTGGAGCTTGGTTCTGTATGAGGAATCACGCTACACCCCTTATAATTCAAGTACTTATATAGAAGTGCATGAAGCAAATACACCATATTCGAGACAGAGAGATAAACATGACTGCTACTAAACCTTACTTAACTCAAGCTGATGTTCAAAAGATTTTGAATGCAGCTGATCAACATGCTGCTAAGCATAACTTCGCAGTAACTATTGCGGTATGTGATGACGGTGGGCACATGTTAGGTTTGATTCGTCGTGATGGTTGCGCTCCTTTATCTTCCTATATCGCACAAGAAAAAGCGCGTACTGCTGCAATGGGTAAACGCGAGACTCGTGTTTACGAAGAAATTATTAATAACGGTCGTCACGCTTTCTTATCTGCCCCACACGTGTCAGGTATGTTAGAAGGTGGTGTCAATATCGAGGTAAACGGTTTTACCATCGGCGCAGTCGGCGTTTCCGGCGTTAAATCGGCGGAGGATGCTGAAACCGCTAAGGCCGGCATTGCTGCCATTCTGTAAGTTACCTTGACAAATACTGCTACTGAAATAAATTCTTCTACAGGGGTTAGCGATGCCGCTACCCCTAGTGTTACCGATGCCGCTACCCCTAGTGTTACCGATGCTACTGCTACATCTCCGGCAACAATCACTTTTGCTGATTTTGGTTTAGATCCGAAAATACAAAAAGCGGTTCTTGAGCAGGGCTACACCATTCCTACTCCGATTCAGGCGCAATCAATACCGCACGTATTAGCAGGCAGTGACTTGATGGGTGCAGCCCAAACTGGTACCGGCAAGACGGCTGCCTTTGTGTTGCCGATTATTCAAAAGATTTTGCGTCACGCTAGCAATAGCGCTTCACCAGCGCGTCATCCAATTCGTGCATTGGTTCTGACTCCAACTCGCGAGTTGGCAGTGCAAGTATCTGAGAATGCCGCCAATTACTCAAAACATACTGATTTACGCGCTGCCGTTGTTTACGGTGGCGTGGATATGAAAGAGCAAGTTGCCATTTTGCGTAATGGCGTAGAGATTTTGATTGCAACCCCAGGACGCTTGCTTGATCACATAGGCTCGAAAGTCGCTAATCTCTCACAGGTAGAGATTTTAGTATTAGATGAAGCTGATCGCATGCTTGATATGGGTTTCTTGCCCGACTTGCAACGCATCATTGATTTGATTCCTGCGCAAAGACAAACACTATTGTTCTCCGCAACCTTCTCACCAGAAATCAAAAAGCTGGCACAAAGTTATTTGCGTACCCCGGTAACGGTTGAGGTAGCCCGTCAAAACGCAGCGGCTGATACGGTCAAACAAGTGGTGCACATGGTTTCTTCTGCGGATAAGCAGCGTGCGATTGTTCAGGTATTGGAAGCGCGTACACGCCAAGGTTTATCACGTCAATGCATCATCTTCACCAATAGCCGTTTGGGCTGTGCAAAGTTATCTCGTGCACTCGAGCGTGATGGTATTAAGGCCGGCGCGATTCATGGCGATAAGAGTCAGGGTGAGCGTACTTTAACTTTGGATGCATTTAAGTCTGGCGCCATTGAAGCGTTGGTAGCAACTGATGTTGCTGCACGTGGTCTCGATATT
Source organism: Burkholderiaceae bacterium (assembly GCA_947380065.1). Lineage (GTDB taxonomy): Bacteria > Pseudomonadota > Gammaproteobacteria > Burkholderiales > Burkholderiaceae > Polynucleobacter. The sequence continues at coordinate 11,672 of CANCPL010000039.1, forward strand.
CCGGATATGCCTTGTGTCATTAATCACGAACTTCCTTATAACGCGGAAGATTTCATTCACCGCATTGGACGTACTGGCCGTGCCGGCAGTAAAGGTGATGCAATTGCATTGGTAGATGCTAGCGAGAAGCGCTTGCTTGACGATATCGAAAAATTGATGAAGCGTAAGTTGGATGTGAAACCTTTGCCTGAGGGTGCGCCTTCGCCAAGTCGATCAACCTCGAGTCGCTCTTCTGGCAGTACCCCAGCGAAAATGTCGGACCCATTCTTCTATAAGCCTTACGAGCCAAGCACACCGCCAGTAGCGGCTTCAGATGATGCTAAGGTAGAACAGAAAAAAGTCGGTATTACACCAGCTAAACCTGCAGTTGGTGCTTTACTCGGTGGCTTTAAGAAAAAATAATCAATTCAGTAATTCACTTCGCCATGCATGAGTGGCTGCCAGTAGCCACTCTGCAATAGTGACATTCTCGCCATCTGGCAGATGATTTAATCCCAAATGGTTTGCTGCTTTACGTAACTCAAGAAGCGCATGCTTTTCATCTTGGGTATGAATTTGGGTTGCTAAAGTTTGCTTGCTGAGTTTTTCACCATGCTCATCGAGCACTAGGGGTAAGTGCAGATACTCCGGCCTTTTGTATCCCAATACTTCTTGTAAATAAATTTGTCTTGCAGTGTTGCTTAATAAATCTTTGCCGCGAACAATATGGGTGATGTTTTGCTCAGCATCATCAACCACTACAGCTAGTTGATAAGTAAATAAGCCATCACTCCTACGCAAGACAAAATCACCCACTTCCCCATTGAGATTTTGACTTTGGGGGCCAAGCGCAACATCTTCAAATTCAATATGGCAATTTTGGGGAAGCGCGATACGCCAGGCCTTTTGTAACTTCCCTAAAGTTTCTAGTGGATTGCCGCTGAATGAGGCAGGACGACAGGTGCCTAGATAGACCATTTCTTGATTGCGGGGTGTTTGAATTCCTTGGCTTTTTAGCGCGTTGGCAATCATTTGCCGAGAACAGGTGCAGGGGTATAGGTATTGAAGCCCATTTAAGCGTTCTAAGGCCCTTTGGTAGGCATCTTGGCGCTGAGATTGATGAATGACTTCCTCGTCCCAAGAAAGGCCGCAGGCAAGTAATTGAGACTGAATCTGTTGGGTTGCCCCTGCTACGCAGCGGGGGATGTCTAAATCCTCGATTCTGAGCAGCCACTTACCCCCATTCTTGCGGGCATCTAACCAGCTTCCGAGGGCGGCAACCAGAGATCCTGCATGGAGCGGACCAGTAGGCGAGGGGGCAAATCGCCCGCGATAGCCGTCGGCTGGGGATGAAGGGTTTTTGAGCTTGGACACAGCTAAAATCATCTCATGGCTTCACCCCGTTTTGTACATCTTCGCATCCATTCCGAATTCTCGATTACGGATGGAGTCGTACGCATTGATGATGCGGTTGCCGCAGCAGTGAAAGATGAGATGGGTGCGTTGGCCATTACGGATTTAAGTAATTTATTTGGTTTAGTGCGGTTCTATACCGCTGCCCGTTCTGGTGGCATTAAGCCCATTGCCGGAGCGGATGTTTGGATTAGTAACCCTCAGGATCCGGATCAGCCTCATCGTTTATTGCTGCTGGTACAAAACCATTCTGGCTATCTCAATTTATGCGAACTACTCAGTAGAGCATCTTTAGATAATCAATCGCGCGGTCGTGCAGAAGTGGATTCGGCCTGGTTCAGCGAGCCCGCTGCCAAAGCGGAAGATAAAGCCGCTAAGCGTACACTTTCTTATGGCTTGATTGCACTTTCTGGCGCACGTATGGGTGAGATCGGAACAGCTCTATTGGGTGGGCAAGAAGACCAAGCTAAGGTGATTGCTAAACGCTATGAAAAGCTGTTTCCGAAAGCGTTTTACATCGAGGTGCAGCGCGGCGGTAATCCTCAAGATGAAAAACAGCTGCAGCTTGCCTGTCATCTCGCCAGCGAATTAGATCTGCCAGTAGTTGCAACGCACCCAGTACAGTTTATGCAGAAGAGCGACTTTACTGCGCATGAGGCACGTGTATGTATTGCCGAAGGGGAGTTACTAGGTAACCCGCGCCGAGCTAAAAAGTTTAATGATGAGCAGTATTTTCTGACCCAAGCGGAAATGGAAAAGCGTTTTGCTGATTTGCCTGCCGCATTGGCAAACTCGGTTGAGATTGCCAAGCGTTGTAATCTTTCCTTAGTATTAGGTCAACCACGTTTACCGGATTTCCCAACGCCGCCTGGCATTACGCTCGACGATTACCTCTTGCAGCAATCGGAGATTGGTTTAGAGCGCCACATGAAGCGTAATTTCCCGGATCTGGAAGAGCGCAAAAATGAAATGAAGCGTTATCACGAACGTTTAGTGTTCGAGGTGAAGACGATTTCTCAAATGGGTTTTCCAGGTTACTTCTTGATCGTGGCAGACTTCATTAACTGGGCCAAAAACAATGGCGTTCCTGTGGGTCCCGGTCGTGGATCTGGGGCAGGCTCTTTAGTAGCCTATTCCTTGGGTATTACCGATCTTGACCCATTGCGTTACAACCTGCTCTTTGAGCGCTTCTTAAATCCAGAGCGGGTATCCATGCCCGATTTTGATATCGACTTCTGTCAGCACGGTCGTGACCGTGTGATTCAGTACGTTAAAGATAAATACGGTAAAGATGCGGTGAGTCAGATTGCTACCTTTGGAACGATGGCTGCGCGAGCGGCGATCCGTGACGTAGGGCGAGTGCTAGAACAGGGCTATAACTTCGTTGATGGTATCGCAAAGCTGGTTCCGAATAAGCCGGGTCAGTACATGACTATTGAGATGGCGAAGAAGGAAGAGAAGCAATTAGCTGAGCGCGAAAAGAATGAGGATGAAGTGCGTCAACTACTTTCTCTAGCGCAGCAGCTAGAGGGTATGACCCGCAACGTCGGGATGCATGCGGGTGGAGTATTAATTGCTCCAGGACGCCTCACTGATTTTTGTCCACTTTACACCCAAGAAAGTAAAGATCAAGATAGTAGCTCTGTGATCAGTCAGTTTGATAAGGACGACGTAGAGGCGATTGGCCTAGTCAAGTTTGACTTCCTGGGTCTGACTACACTTACTATTTTGGCAGCAGCAGAGCGTTGGATTAAAGCATTACATGCTGATCGCCGAGACTGGAATATCGGTGAGATTGCACTCGATGATGAAAAAGCATTTGATGTTCTGAAGCGCGCCAATACTGTCGCCGTGTTCCAGCTAGAAAGCCGCGGCATGCAAGGCATGCTGCGTGAAGCTAAGCCAGACCGCTTTGAGGACATTATTGCCTTGGTGGCTTTATATCGCCCAGGTCCGATGGATTTGATTCCCGACTTTATTGAGCGCAAACATGGTCGTCAAAAAGTAGAGTATCCAGATCCTCGTATCGAGCCAGTTCTGCGTGAGACCTACGGCATCATGGTCTATCAAGAGCAGGTGATGCAAATGGCGCAGATGATTGGTGGCTACTCATTAGGTGGCGCTGATATGTTGCGTCGTGCGATGGGCAAGAAAAAGCCAGAAGAAATGGCTCAGCATCGGAAAATCTTTAGTGATGGTGCTAAAGCGGGCGGCATCACAGAGTCAAAGGCAAATGAGATCTATGACTTGATGGAGCGTTTTGCGGGCTACGGATTTAATAAGTCCCATGCGGCTGCATATGCACTCTTGGCTTACCAAACTGCTTGGTTGAAAGCTTACTATCCTGCTGAATTTATGGCAGCCAACTTATCACTCGCTATGGATGACACCGATAAGGTGAAGATTCTATATGACGATTGCTTAGCTAATAACATTCGGGTGTTCTCACCAGATATCAATACCGGTGTTTATGAGTTCACACCATTGCGTGCGCCAGATGCCGCTCCAGATTCCTCAATCAGTAATATTCGTTATGGTTTAGGTGCGGTGCGCGGTACTGGCGAGGCTGCTATTGAATCTATTGTGAAAGCGCGTGAAACTGGTGGCCCATTTAAAGATCTATTTGATTTCTGCGCACGAGTCGATCGCCGTCAAGTGAATCGCCGTGCCATCGAAGCGCTGATGCGTGCTGGTGCTTTCGATAGCTTATATCGTGACGCTGTGCCTGTGGGTGGGAATTTATACGACATCCGATCTACTTTACTCGCCTCTTTAGCAAGAGCGATTGAGGCTGCTGAACAGGCTGAGGCATCTATTCATCAGGTGAGTTTGTTTGATGTGGCCGGCGAAGAGAATCGACATCTTCCAGAGTTGGTGCGCGAGCCAACCTGGTCCGAGAAAAAACGCCTGCAAGAAGAAAAGACCGCTTTAGGTCTTTGTTTAACGGGCCACATGTTCGATGCATATCGGGATGAGACCTCTCATTTCATTCGTCAACCTTTATCCAAGATAACAGAGGGCAAGGATCAACTTATTGCCGGCATTATTACTTCTGCGCGGATGCTGACTGGACAACGTGGTCGGATGATGATTGCAACCATCGATGATGGTAGTGCTGCACTAGAGGTAACTTTGTATAGCGAAGTTTATGAACCAAATCGTTCTTGGTTAAAAGAAGATGAGCTCTTGGTTGCTAAGGTGAATGTAACGCCAGATAAATTCTCGGGAGGTATGCGCATTGTCTCTGAGGCAGTAATGGATATTACTGGCGCACGCATGCGGTTTGCTCGTAACGTCCATGTTTGTATTGATAACGCGATTGATGTCAAGATGCTTCGCAGTCAAATTAATCCCTACCTCATGGCTAATCGCGTACGCGATCCGAAGTTGGGCGCATCTGCTCCCGCTGCACCGGGATCAAACGATGGCATGAAGGGCTTGATGCTAACGGCCGCTGTTACTACTAGTGGCGGTGCCTGCTTAATGCAATTCCCAGAAGAGCTTCGCATTTACCCGGACGATGCTTGCTTACATGGCTTAAATCAAATCCTAGCTTCTAAGCAAAAAGATCCTGTGCAGATTCAATACCTTTAAAAATTGAACCGGTTTTAGCTTGGTAATACTCTCTGGATAGCCTCAATCACTTGCTGAGGTTCTAGTAAATCTAAACACTCGCTATAGCTATCTGCTTTATCTAGACATCCCGCTTTACGACAAGGTACACATTCACCAGGGCCTTGAAGGATAGTGACATTTCCTATGGTTTGAGAGCGGGCGCGCAATTGGTAAGGCTGCTTGCCGATAAAGCCATTAGGCCAAGGGCCAAAGTTCGTGGGCGGGGTGGCCCCAAAGAGGGTAATGGTGGGGGAATTGCAAGCAGCGGCCAAATGGGTAATGGAGGTATCTACCCCAATATATAAAACGGCACTGCGAATAAGGGTGCCCGCCTGTGGAATGGATAGTTTGCCGGCAGCATTGATCACCTTGACCTTAGTTTCTTCATCCAGCAATGAAATGATGTCGTGATTGAGTTGCACATCCTGCTTTGCTGGAGAGGCGCTTAGTACCACCTGAAAACCCTGCTTAACTAACCAAGTAATGAGCATCTGCCAATACGCTAGCGGCCAACGTTTGTATGCAGTGAGTGGTCCCGGGTGCACAACGACATAGGGTTGCTTGAGTTCATTAGTAATGGCGGGTGTTAGAGGTTCGCCAGCGGGCGGTGTCACCGAGATAGGTTTGGAAAATAATTCAGTCGGGCTTTTAAAAAAGCCCTCTAAGAGGCGAAGCTTTTCTGTAATGACATGCTGATGAAAGTAGTCAACATCTACCGTATGCATGCAGATGAATTTCTTCCAAGCATTTTGCTTCTCGCTCTTATTTCTTTTCTGTTGATCTTGTGCATCTTTGCCTTGAGGGTGACCGCCCAGTACTCCGACCCTTCTAAAGGCTGCCACTAAACCATACAGATAGGCTCGGTCACTTGGTTGCGTCACAACAGCCAGGTCATAGCGCTGAAATAGACGGTTAAAGAGTGCAAGGTATTCGCTAAAGCTGGGGCGATCTGAACTTTCAATTACTTCAGCGATGTCGGGATTTCCATGAAGCATCTCTAACTTGCCGCGATAACCTAAGAAATGAAATTCTGCATCAGGCCAGAGCTCCCTAGCTTTGCTAATCAGTGGTGTTGTTACTAATACGTCACCAATTTGCCGGGTGGCAATAAATAGCACCTTTTTAGGTTTGAGCTTGGAGTAACTAGTCATAGCAGTGTGAATGCTTAAAGTGCCTTAGCTAAGATCTTTTCACGGACGAGACGGGCATTCTCGGCAGCTTGAGTTTGATCGTTGATTTTATGAAAGAGATGAAGCACTTCGGTAGACCATGAGCCTGATTTTCGATGAATGCCATGGCGTTGCAAGCGAAATACAAAATCAGCATCCTCATGACCCCAGCCCGTCATCGTTTCATCAAAGCCCTTGATTGCTTCAGCATCAGCTTTCCAGCAGGCCATATTGCAACCCTTAATGCGACGCCATACAAATTTTTTGTAATCACGCCAAGAGCCATTACCCAGTTTAATTTTAAGAGGCCAATATTTGTTGATACCACCATTGAAGCGCTTGCTTAATAAGCTTGCGCAGAATTTTTGAAAACTCCAGTGGGGCCATGCGAGTAATGCTGTTGTGAGGCTTTCATTCAGTAGGACTCTACTACCGGTGACTAAATAACCGGTTTGCGCCAACTCACGATGCCGAGCAACAAAGTCCGGCTGCACAATGCAATCGCCATCGAGGAAAACTAAATAGTTACCATGAGCGGCAAATATTGCTTGATTCAGAATTTTCGTTTTCCTAAAGCCTTGATCATCTTGCCAGAGATGGGTGATGGATGTTGGGTATGAGTCTTTAATAGACTCAATTAGATGTTTGGTACTTTCGGTAGAGCCGTCATCCGCAATGATGATTTCAAAGTTTCTGTCGGTTTGAGTTGCCAGTGATTCTAGGCAAAGCTTAAGGGCTTGTGGCCAGTTGTAGGTGGCCAGCAATATTGAAATCATTTGCCCGCTTCCTGATTTAGGTGCCACAACTTAAGATAGCGGTAGTAAGTTCCTTGGCCGTTCGATACAGCCAATGCAAATCCTTGAGGACCATCTAGAAATCCCGCGCGCAAAATATAGGTCCGGAAAAATGCCCAAGCACCATGCAGTAGGGCTTTAAGAGGGTTGCTAGTTTTACCTTTGGCAAAAGCTTGCTCTGCCGATGCAGTGGAATAACGATCTAGCTTTTGTAATACCTGAGAGTAGTTCATGAAGCTGTAGTGCAGCATGGGATTCTCTAATTTGGCTGCTTGGCCATTCGGAAGGAGGCGTTCATGGACGAGGTCATCTGAGAAGCGTGCTGTCCCACGCTTAAAAAGACGATCTACATAGTCAGGACTCCAGCCAGAGTGGCGAATAAATCGTCCGCAATACCAAGATAGTCTAGGAATGGCAAAGCAATCTACATGGGCGCTGTGGTTTATTGCGGTCAAAATTTCTGATTTAAGGGCGGGAGTCAGTCTTTCGTCGGCATCCAAGGATAGAACCCAATCGCCGGTGGCTAGATCTAAGGCACGGTTCTTCTGTGGGCCAAAACCAGGCCAGTCAGACGGCTGAGATATGGTTGCCCCATGGTTTTTAGCTATTTCTAGGGTGTTGTCGGAGCTATTGGTGTCAACAACGACTATCTGTTGGGCGATACCCTCTAGGGAGGCTAGACAATCGTCCAAATTGGCCTCTTCATTGCGGGTGATGAGTATGACTGATAAGGTGGGCATAATTCATTATATGAATGCTCAAGACCGTACCGCCCTAAATCGCTTAATTACCTACCTAAAGCCCCATACTGGCTTGATTATTGGGTCACTTTTGTCTATGGCGCTAGTGGCTGGTGCCGAAACCTCGATTCCGGCTTTAATGAAGCCTTTATTAGACCGCGGATTTACCGGTCAGCTCAATAGCAAACTATGGCAAATACCCGTTTTCTTGGTTGGGCTAGCTTTGGTTCGAAGTTTGGCTCAGTTTTTGTCGAACTATTTACTCACGAGAGTCATTAATTCTGTGCTGCTCAAATTGCGTGAGCAAATGTTTCAGACTCTCTTGCATGCAAGTACCACTTTTTTTCAAAAGAACTCTGCATCGACTTTAATTAATGGGGTGGTCTTCGAAGTAAATAATGTTCTCTCCGTCATGGGTGGAATGTTAATTAGCTTAGTGAGAGACTCGTTAACAGTAGTCGGATTAATGGGTTATTTAATTTACCTGAACTGGCAATTAACGCTAGTCGTCTTGGTCATTTTCCCCGTGATTGCATTCATCATGAGCAAAATTAATCGCCGCTTAAGATCCTTGAATAGAGAACAGCAGACGCTTACCAGTGAACTGGCTTATATCGTTGAAGAGGCAGCAGCAGGTTACAAAATCGTTAAAGTTCATGGCGCAGAAGAATATGAAATGACGCGCTTTCAACAAAAGGCAGAGCGATTACGACAGTTTGCTTTGAAGTCAGCAGTAGCTGGTGGCCTGAACCAGCCAATCACTCAACTCATTGCCTCCATGGCCTTGTCGGTTGTCTTGGTCATCGCCCTAATGCAGTCGGCATCTGAGGGTACTACTGTCGGTGGATTCGCTGCCTTTATTACTGCCATGATGTTGGTGATTTCTCCTTTAAAACATTTAGCCGATATCAATCAGCCACTACAGCGGGGTCTGACCGCCGCAGAAATGATCTTTGGGTTAATGGATCAACCCTTTGAAGAGGATGAGGATCGCAAGCAAAACATGAAGTCGCTCGATAAGGCTAAGGGTGGTATTCGTTTTGAGGAAGTAGGTTTCTCTTATCAACAAGAAGCGGGACGTAAAGATGCCTTAAGTAATATAAACCTGACTATTCAGCCGGGAGAGGTGGTTGCTTTTGTTGGGCCATCCGGCGGCGGTAAATCAACCCTAGTGAATTTGTTGCCTCGATTCTTTAGGCCTACAAGTGGCCATATTTTCCTGGACGATATTCCTCTGGAAGATATCGTGCTGGCTGATGTGCGTCGACAAATTGCTTTTGTGAGTCAGGACGTCATTCTCTTTAACGATACGATTGCTGCGAATGTGGCATATGGTGCAACCGGTCAAGAGGGAATTGATCGTGGCCGCGTGATAGAGGCTTTAGAAGCTGCGAATCTGAG
>CANCPL010000040.1:0-20691 GCA_947380065.1 Burkholderiaceae bacterium
ATGGATTTAGGAACTGAGGCAGTGTTTGAGGGATTCTTAGCACCCAAGACTCTACGTAATCAAAGACTTGTTTTCCATATTACCCATATTCAATTGAAAAATTAAAGAGGAAATCATCATGGCGTTTGGAAAGAAACCCGATTTCAAAAAGAAACCTGCTCAGAACCCATTGTTCAAGCGTAAGCGTTATTGCCGTTTCACAGTTGGTGGCGTTGAGCAAATCGACTACAAAGATGTAGATACATTGAAGGACTTCATTGGCGAGAACGCCAAGATCACTCCTGCTCGTTTGACAGGCACAAAAGCAAAGTATCAGCGTCAGTTGGACACTGCTATCAAGCGTGCTCGTTATTTGGCTTTATTGCCATTCTCAGATCAACATAAGAAATAATTGGGAGCCCTCAATGCAAATCATTCTTTTAGAAAAAGTAACTAACCTGGGCAACCTCGGCGACGTAGTTCGCGTTAAAGACGGTTTCGCTCGTAACTTTTTAATCCCACAACGCAAAGCGCGTCGTGCAACTGAAGCAGCAATTGCTGATTTTGCAGTTCGTCGTGCTGAGTTGGAAAAATTAGCTGCTGAGAAATTGGCTGCTGCTGAAGCAGTTGGCGCAAAGCTCAAGGACTTGGTTCTCGAAATCGGTCAAAAAGCGGGTGTTGACGGTCGTTTGTTTGGTTCTGTAACCAATCATGACATCGCTGATGCCTTAAAAGCTAAAGGCTTCACAATTGAGAAGTCTTCAGTTCGTCTGCCTACTGGTCCATTGAAAATGGTTGGTGATCATCCTGTAGCGGTTGCTGTCCATACCGACGTAGTTGCAGATATCACTATTCGTGTAGTTGGCGAGCAAGCTTAAGTAAAACTTAGGTTTTAGGAACTTCGCTAGCCTCATGGCTGAATCCCGTTCACGTTCCGTTACGCTGAATCCCGGCATGATGGGTTCTGGGGATGCAGTCGTGCAGGCCTTAAAAGTTCCACCGCATTCTGTAGAAGCCGAGCAATCACTGCTCGGCGGTCTACTGATCGATAACTCCTCTTGGGATAACCTGGGTGGAGTCTTAAACGATAAAGATTTCTATCGCCCCGAACATGCTTTGATCTACAAAGCAATTGCTCGTTTGGTTGGCGACAATCATCCTGCTGACGTCATTACTGTTCATGATGCAATTAAATCTGAGCAGGGTGGTGATTTAGTTGGTATTGATTACCTTAATTCTTTGGCGCAAAACACTCCCAGTGCGGCGAACATCAAAGGCTATGCCGATATTGTTCGTGACCGCAGTATTTTGCGTCGCTTGATCGAAGTTTCAGACAGCATTGTCAATTCAGCGTTCGTTCCAGAGGGTCGTACAGTTAGAACCTTGTTGGATGAGGCTGAGTCACGCATTCTTCAGATTGGTGAAGAAGGTAGCCGCAAGGCTGACTATCTTGAGATTGAGCCCTTGCTGAAGGCTGTTGTTGCCCGTATTGATGAGCTCTATAACCGCCAAGGCGGTAGCGACATTACTGGCATTGCGACTGGCTTCATAGATTTAGATAAGCAAACTAGTGGCTTGCAAAAAGGGGACTTAGTGATTATTGCCGGAAGACCGTCGATGGGAAAAACGGCGATGGCACTGAACATTGCTGAAAACGTAGCTTTAGCCGAAGGCTTGCCAGTCGTTATATTTTCTATGGAAATGTCTGGTGAGCAATTGGCCGCACGTTTGCTTGGTTCAGTTGGGCGCGTAGATCAAAGTCGCATGCGTACCGGTAAGCTGCAAGACGATGAGTGGCCGCGCGTTACCGATGCGATTGCGCGTTTAAGTAATACCCAAATTTTAATTGATGAGACTGGCTCTTTATCAAGCTTAGAATTGCGTGCACGTGCACGTCGTATTGCCAGAAACTTTGGCGGCACGCTCGGATTAGTGGTAATTGATTACTTGCAGTTGATGAGTGGTTCCGGTTCTGAAAACCGTGCCACTGAGATTTCAGAAATCTCACGATCACTCAAATCACTCGCAAAAGAATTGCAGTGCCCAGTCGTTGCGCTCTCACAGTTAAATCGTGGCCTTGAGCAGAGACCTAATAAGCGTCCAATCATGTCAGACTTGCGTGAATCTGGTGCTATTGAGCAAGATGCAGACTTAATTATGTTCATCTATCGTGATGAGGTTTATCACCCAGATACCACTACTGATAAAGGTATAGCTGAGATCATCATCGGCAAGCAGCGTAATGGCCCAATTGGAACTATTCGGGTAAGCTGGCAAGGTCCATATACTAAGTTTGATAACTTAGCGATGGGTTCTGTCGGTTACTCTTCTGGTGGATACGAGCCTTTTTAAATCCAAATAAGAAAACAAATTGCCCAAAGAAAAAGCCTCACACTGTGAGGCTTTTTTTATACGGCAATTAAGCTGAATTGATAAAGCTTATTTACCGCCTTCACATTTCTTAATGGAGGCAGCTTTAGCAGCGCCATACAAAGGCTTCCCATCTTTGCTTACTGCTTTAGCTTCGCAATCATCCACCTTTGCGCCGCCCATACATTTTTTAATTGAGGCATCCTTGGCTGCGCCATAGAGCGGCTTGCCATCTTTGCTCAATGCTTTAGCTTCACAGGCTGCTTGGTCGGCAAAAGCGTAAGTTGGAAGTGCAAAACTCAGTGCAATACTTAAAGCAATGATGATTCTCTTCATATTATTCCCCTGTTTGGTAAGGACAAGATTGAAAGTGCTACTTAGCAGACTACTTTAAAACAAATAAATTGACTTGTGAATATAGGGAAACTCATATGAGTCCCAAAGCAGCTATTAAGGCACTATACGACGCGCTTCTGTAAACTTTGCTGCCCAGTATGGCGCCGTGATGTAGTCGAGGCGTACGGTTCCACCGGCGCTAGGGGCATGAACAAATCTTCCTTGGCCAACATAGATTCCAGCATGGGAATACTTTTCACCAGTGGTGTTAAAGAAAACTAAGTCTCCTGGAGCAGGGGGTTGATCCTCAATACTTATGCCTTTACTACTCATTAATTGAATGGTTCGTGGAAGTTTGACCCCAACTGCTTTGTTATAGACATACACAATCAGCCCGCTGCAATCAAAACCACCTTTAGGAGTATTTCCTCCGTATCGATAAGGAACATCTACCAAGCCCACGGCTGCAATGGAGATATCTTCGGTACCAACACTGGTATCTTGTTTGAATTGAGAAACCCTCGAGGTGTTAGATTTGCTGCTGAACGTGCTGCATCCACTGAGGATGAGCAAGCTACAAATAAAAATGCCGCACCCCAGGAGAGTGCGGCATGAGAGGGTTTGCTTAGAGTGCGTCAGCAGCATGATCCGCAAGACGTGAACGTTCGCCACGAGCTAAAGTGACATGCCCACCGTGACGCCAGCCTTTGAAGCGATCCACCACATAGGTGAGACCAGAGGATCCCTCAGTTAAGTAAGGCGTATCAATCTGGGCAATATTACCCAAGCAAATAATTTTGGTTCCAGGACCTGCGCGAGTAACCAAGGTTTTCATTTGCTTAGGCGTTAAGTTTTGCGCCTCATCAATGATGACGAATTTGCTCACAAAAGTTCTGCCGCGCATGAAGTTCATGCTCTTTACTTTAATGCGCGAGCGGATTAACTCTTGGGTGGCAGCGCGACCCCACTCACCAGCCCCACCATCCTCATTGCGTTGTAATACTTCGAGGTTGTCATCAAATGCACCCATCCAAGGCTGCATTTTTTCTTCTTCCGTGCCTGGTAGAAAGCCGATATCTTCGCCCACTGGAACTGTCGCACGAGTAATAATGATCTCGTTATAGCGTTTGCTATCAAGCACTTGCTCTAGACCTGCAGCCAATGCCAATAAAGTTTTTCCGGTTCCTGCTTGACCAAGTAAGGTCACAAAATCCACATCAGGATTCATCAAGAGATTCATGGCAAAGTTTTGCTCACGATTACGAGCGGTTACGCTCCAAACATTGTTCTTTTGGTGAGAGAAGTCACGCAAGGTTTGCAAGAGAGCGGTCTTGCCATTGATTTCTCTAACCTGTGCGTAGAAAGGTGTGGAGCCGTCTGGATTTTCTTGATAGACAAATTGATTAACCAGCATGCTTTGTACTGCAGGGCCAGTTACCCTGTAGAACATCGTGCCAGACTTTGAGTCCGCCCAGCTTTCCATATCCTTGCCATGCTTTGGCCAAAAATCTGCCGTCAATGCCATTACACCGGCATACATCAAGTCGCGATCTTCTAATACTTGGTCGTTGAAGTAATCCTCAGCTGGCAATCCCAGTGCGCGTGCCTTAATGCGCATATTGATATCTTTTGATACCAACACCACCTCTTGACCTTTGCGAGTTTTTTGCAGTTCACTAACAACTGCCAAAATGAGGTTGTCACCTTTGCCTTCAGGTAAGCCTTCAGGTAATGCTTGGGTAGAGAATTTAGTTTGGAAGAATAGGCGACCAGTCACATCTTGATTGCCTAACTTATTCAGTGGAATACCTTCGTCTAAGGTGCCGCTAGTCCCAGCAATGAGTTGGTCAAGCGATCGACTGACGGTACGGGCGTTACGGGCTACCTCGGTCATCCCCTTTTTATGGTTATCCAACTCTTCTAGTGTAGTCATTGGTAGGTACAGATCATGCTCTGAGAAACGGAAGAGCGAGCTTGGATCATGCATCAATACATTGGTATCTAAAACAAATAGGCTTGGCGGACCAGTACGAACTACCCGCTTTGGTTTTGCAGGTGTCGGTACTTTGCTCTCGTTGCTTTCATTGCGTTGATGATGAAGAGGGCGATGATCAGCTTTAATCTTTTCGAGAGCAACCTCTGCTGCAGATAAGTCTTCTTCTGCGTCATGAGTCCAATCAACGGCTTCCACTACCACCGGTTTTGCTTGAGCAGGGCGTTTCTTTAAGTCGGGAGTGTCTTTGCGACTGAGTTTCACTTGATCAGCAATTTGAGTGGGGATTGGGGGCAGTGGCATGGACTCTCCTAAAAGAAAAAACCGCCAAGCGAAGTGCGTTGACGGTTTATTACGAAACTGGTTGAAACGGTACTGGAAAAACGGAGGGGGTTACTCCCCGCGCCTGATCTGAGATATTCAGGTTTCTGATTCAAACGGATTGTCAGACTTTCCCGTCGTTTACGGTGCATATGAATCACTTTACCCCAAAATTTGGGGTTTGCAAGCACCTCAGAACAAATTATTGTAAAAATTAACTAGTGGCTTGTGCAACCTGTAAAACCTCTGTCACATGACCAGGAACCTTGAGGCCGCGCCACTCTTTTGCTAACTTGCCAGACGAGTCAAATAAGAAGGTGCTGCGCTCTACGCCGCGGACTTGTTTGCCATACATATTCTTCATCTTCATGACGCCAAAGAGTTGGCAAAGCGTTTCTTCGGTATCGGCAACTAGCTCAAATGGGAGTTCTAGTTTGCTACGGAAGTTGTCATGTGACTTGAGGCTATCTCGGGACACCCCCACTACCAGAGTATTGGCTTTTGTAAATGCTTCAATATTGTCTCTAAATTCACCAGACTCAGCGGTACATCCCGGAGTCATATCTTTAGGGTAGAAGTAAAGAACCAGTTTTTTTCCTTTTGCGGACGCCGGAGAAAATGTTAATCCAGATGTTGCTGGAATCGCACACTGTGGCATAGGTTGACCAATTGCTACTGTCATGATGATCCTTTGTTAATTAATTGTCTCGAAGTCTTATTGAACTGATTCGCTATTTTGAATGATCAAATCACCGCTGCGATTTGGTATTTCACCCCAGGTCAGCGGTAATACAGCTATTTTATCTAGTTGCTTAGTGGCTTCCCAGGATTTATGAAGCTCCCCCATTGTGACAAGGTCATGGCCTTGGTTTAGCCATCCAGCTAATAGCTGCTCGAACGCAGGCAATAGCTTTTGCCCCTCCAGTTCAGCATGCAATGTGAAGACTTGGTCGTTTGGGTTGCTTTGAGTGATCTCTAGAAGCTTTTTTACCGCGCCAAACTCATCTGCGCCATCGATACCAATGAGTTCGTCAAAGGTGGGCAGTGTTGTTGGGTACTGCACATGCTTTGCTTTGCCTGAAGTTAAGGCAAGTCGGTAGGGCATGAGGTTTGGTTCAGACCTACCATCTGAAGAGTAGGCAATACCCCATTGATCAAGCTGCTCAAAGGCAGCCTCGTTCATTTGCCAGCCAGCAGCGCCATAAGTAATAGGCGCATGACCAAATATTTCTACAAAACGATCCCAACTTTTTTGCATCATGGCTTTGGTCCATGATGCATCTTGATTGCGAACCGCATCTTGCCAGGCAACGTGGTCCCAAGTATGAATACCTGTTTCGTGACCTGATTTGTCAATTGCGCGCATTTCTGCAGCAGCTTTTTTGCCAATGTCTGGTCCGGGAATAAGTACGCCGTATAGAAGCGTCTTAATGCCATAGTGCTCGACAACAGATGTACGGCTTACTTTTTTCAGAAAGCCAGGACGAAACACCCGTTTTAATGCCCAGCCGGTGTGGTCGGGTCCAAGACTAAAGAGAAAGGTAGCCTTAAGGCCAAAACGCTGTAGAGTGCGAGCAAGGTTTGGCACGCCTTCTTTGGTGCCGCGTAAGGTATCAACATCAACCTTGAGAGCAATCTTAGCCATGTACCTTTGGGTTTACTTTTGCTTATTCTTTGTCTACTAAGGTGCGAGCTTTTTCAACATCTTCACGATAGGCTTCGAAAATATTCTTGAGCGCATCGCTCATCGTTGTAGTTGGCTTCCAGCCTAATTCGCTCATCGTATTGTCAATTGCGGGAACGCGATTTTGTACATCTTGGTAGCCTTCGCCATAGTAAGCTCCAGAAGTGGTTTCTACAATTTTCACTTCATTAGCAGTCTTTGCATACTCTGGAATGCTACGAGCAATTTCTAACATCTGATTGGCTAGTTCGCGAATAGAGTGATTGTTCTTTGGATTACCAATGTTATAGATCTTACCGTTGGCAATACCATCTTTGTTATCGATGATTCGCATTAAAGCATCGATGCCGTCATCGACATAAGTAAATGCACGCTTTTGAGCGCCACCATCAACGACGTTGATGGGTTCGCCGCGAACAATATGACCTAAGAACTGAGTCACCACTCGGGAAGAACCTTCTTTTGGTGTGTAGATGCTATCTAAGCCAGGGCCGATCCAGTTAAAGGGGCGGAAGAGTGTAAAGCGCAAACCTTCCATACCGTAGCCCCAAATGACGCGGTCCATTAACTGCTTGGAGCAAGCGTAGATCCAACGTGGCTTGTTGATTGGGCCGTAAACCATATTCGATTTAGCGGGATCGAATTCACCATCTTCACACATTCCATACACTTCAGAAGTCGATGGGAACACTAAATGTTTTTTGTATTTAACTGCAGAGCGTACGATGGGAAGATTGGCTTCAAAGTCGAGCTCAAATACTTTAAGTGGTTGCTGAACATAGGTTGCTGGAGTTGCAATGGCAACTAATGGCAAGATGACATCGCATTTACGGATGTGGTATTCGACCCATTCTTTATTGATGGTGATATCACCTTCGAAAAAGTGCATACGCGGATGATTTACTAAGTCACCTAGACGATCGTTTTGCATATCCATTCCATAGACATCCCAATCGGTCGTCTCAAGAATGCGCTTTGAAAGGTGGTGACCAATGAAACCGTTAACACCAAGAATGAGTACTTTTTTCATCTTTACTGCCTCGTTTTAATCTAATTTATTTGCCTGCTGGAAACCATTCCAATACTTCAACTGCTTGATGGTCACCACAAATGCCGAATACCCGATTATCAACCACTTGGATACCGCAAACCCCAAGATTGATCTGGGCTGGAAATGGGCCTTTTAAGGTGGTGCGAGCCACAATCATGGCTTTGCCCTCGTAGTCTGTAAAAGCGCCTGGATAAGGGGGTGCAACCGCCCGCACTAGGTCGTGAACCTGTTTGGCCGTTTGATTCCACTGAATTTGCCCATCCGCAGGCTTTCGACCGCCAAAGTAACTGCCTTTTTGGAGTTCATTGGGCTTGCGGGGGACCACTCCCTTTAGAAGGCTGGGTAAGACTTGATCTATTACGCTTACGGCAGCCTGACTTACCTTGCCAAAGACCTCTGTAGCGGTTTCATCTTGGCCAATACTGACTGCGGTTTGCCCAACAATATCGCCCGCATCCGGCTTTAACTCCATGATGTGCAAAGTTGCACCAGTCTCGGTTTCACCATGCAGAATGGCCCAATTAACCGGCGCACGCCCACGATATTTCGGAAGTAGTGAGCCATGCATATTGAGGGCGGCAATATTGGCGCAAGCCAAAATCTGCTCCGGAATCATGAAGCGATAGTAGAAAGAAAAAATATAGTCTGGCGCAATCGCTTGAAACTTCGGAAGCAAAGCTGATAAATCAGTCACGCTAGGCGTGATGTAAGAGATATTTTTTTCTTGACAGAGTTTTGCAACGCTCCCAAACCAAACATTCTCATTGGGATCATCTTCGTGGGTAACTACCAAATCAACTTGTATTCCCGCATTGAGAAGTGCTTTTAGGCAGTTGACGCCAACGTCGTGATAAGCAAAGACGACTGCGTGCAATTATTTTTTCTCTAAAACAGTTTGTACTACATAGCGAGGGCGCTTGCGAATTTGCTGATAGATGCGACCAATGTATTCGCCTAAAAGACCAAGCCCAAAGAGCATCACGCCAATCAGGAAGAAAGTCAGCGCAAAGAGGGTAAATACACCCTCAACCTCGGCGCCGAGAAGAAAGCGACGTACTAGCAGATAGACAAACAAGCTACCAGCAGCAAGGGATAGAAGCATGCCGAGTATTGAGAAAATCTGCAACGGCATTACAGAGAATCCGGTGACTAAGTCGAAGTTGAGGCGAATGAGTTGATATAGACTGTATTTAGATTCACCGGCAAAACGCTCTTCGTGTTTGACGGTGATCTCTACTGGATTTGCAGAAAAGGTATAAGCCAGTGCTGGGATGAAGGTATTGCTCTCATCACATTGACGAACTAGGTCAACAATGCGGCGACTGTATCCACGTAGCATGCAACCTTGATCGGTCATCGTGATGCGCGTAATGTTTTCGCGCAAACGATTCATGACGCGTGAGGCGAATTTTCTAAAGAAGCTATCGCGACGATCGGCGCGAATGGTGCCGACGTAATCATGGCCTTTTAATAGTTGTTCAGTCAACGCATCAATTTCTTCAGGTGGATTTTGTAAGTCTGCATCCAAAGTGATGATGTGTTCGCCCTTGGCATACTCAAAGCCCGCCATGATGGCCATGTGTTGGCCAAAGTTGCTGTGAAATAAAACAGCACGAGTCACATCAGGACGTAATTCAACTTGCTTAGAGAGGATGCCGGCCGAACGATCTTTACTGCCGTCGTTGACGAATACGATTTCGTAAGCAATCTTGCGTTTGGCAGTCAGTGCATCTAATGCTGGATAGAGACGATCAAATAGGGCCTGTAGGCCATCTTCCTCGTTGTAAACGGGGATCACAATACTAAGCGTTGGATTGGCAGCTAAATTTGCAGTCATGCTGCAATTTTGCCTGATTCTCTAGATTTAACCCAAGAACACTAGTTTTTGAGGTATTTCTGCAATATTCCGACTAATCCCCTGGCTATTCGACCTATATCTGCATCGGCCATTGCGGGAAATAGGGGGAGGGTGAGGATAGATCCACCAATGCGTTCGGCAATGGGCGTATCAGATGTTTTGTAACCTTGATTTTTGTACAGCGTAAAGCCAGTAATAGCGGGGTAATGAACGCCTGTGCCAATGCCCAAGCCTTTTAACTCTGTCATTACTTGAGCACGATCCGCAGTTAACTGCTCAAGTGGCAAAACAACTTGAAACATATGCCAGTTGCTATCGGTAAAGTTTTCTACTGGAAGCTCTAATCTCAAATTCTCCAAATTAGCAGATTTCAATTCAGCGCGAATCACCTCAAAGTATTGACGAGCAAGTTCGGCACGACGCACTTGATATGAAGGGAGTTGCTTGAGTTGCTCAAGACCAATGGCTGCATTTACATCAGTCAAGTTATCTTTACCGCCCAATACGTCAACATCCATACCATCCATACCATGCCGAGTTAATCCCTGAAGGCGGAACTTCTCGGCAAGTTTTGCTTCATCATCATTGTTTAGTACAAGACAGCCACCCTCAACAGTGGTGAGATTTTTATTGGCCTGAAAGCTGAAGCTGACTAAGTCGCCAAAGCTACCAATCTTCCTGCCTTTCCACTTTGAGCCAAAGGCTTGTGCTGCATCCTCAATTATGCGAAGCTGATATTGATTCGCCAATGCATAGAGCTGATCCATATCAACAGGCAGACCAGCCAAATAGACCGGCATGATCGCACGGGTCTTTGGTGTGATCGCAGCAGCAAGCTTATTCAAATCAAGATTGCGTGTAACTGGGTCAATATCTACAAACACCGGTTTTGCGCCAACGCCTAAGATGACATTGGAAGTAGCTACCCATGAAATGGGGGTGGTGATCACTTCGTCGCCAGGACCAATGCCGGCAACTTGTAAAGCAATCTTCATAGTTGCGGTGCCATTGGCAAAGCAACGCACTGGACGACCGTCAAAATAGTTACTTAAAGCGGTCTCAAACTCTGCCAGCTTGGGCCCCGATGTAACCCAGCCTGAACGCAGCACTTCTGAAACAGCATCAATCGTTTCCTGATTAAAGCTGGGGCGCGTAAAAGGGATGAAAGGGGAATTAGAGTCAGACATATGCTTCTATATTACTGCGTCACGTTCGATACATCCGGATGTTTCACAATAACTCTGCGGGAGTCACGATCGACTTCCTGCATTGGAAAGTTTTGAGCTTTTAGAGCATCAAACTGCTCTGGAACCATTAAAGCGTAGGCAGTTTGATCTTCTTGCCAGCGGCCAATAAACGCATTCAAGGTGGGCATCCATAAATCTGGCTCTTGATTGACCCCAAACTCGAGCTCATCGGGAGACTCGACCATGATCATCGTTCTGTTTAGATAGAAGGGCACGGTGTGATCTAAAAGGCGCACTGAATAGAAATTTACTTTTGGAGGAATGGAGGCTTTCACTCTCGCAACGAGATCGATGCCAGAAACTGCGCGACCTAAAGTCTCGTGACCTGTACCTGAGATGATGGCGCACAGAAAAAATCCACATGCAAAACTGACAATACTTTGAATGCCATTTCGCTTACTTTGCCAAGCTGCGAAGGCGCTGCAACTCCCCAGCGCCAATAATGCAGCAATGATCCAATAGGTATATTGCGCATAGGCTTCAATTTCATCAGGTCTAGCCTGCTTGCCAATCGCATCTAAAAAGAAAAATCCAACGCAGCCCAGCAGCACAAATCCAAGAGTTTGTATTTTCCATGGCAGCGCCATAGTATTGCTATGCCCAAGCAAGCGATCTAAGCGATTGCCAATAATCAATGCGAGCGCAGGAAAAACAGGAATGATGTAGCCGGGTAGCTTGGAGCGAGAGACACTAAAAAAAGCAAAGATTACTAAAAACCAACATACCAATAACCAACCCGCAGAGAACTCGCGGCGACGCTCATTCCAAGCTTGTGCAATGGCTCCAGGAATTTGAAGGACCCAAGGAAGTATGCCAATCAGTAGTAGCGGAACAAAGTAATAAATAGGACCGGTTCTGCTGTGCGCGTCTTGCGTGAAGCGTTGAAGATGTTCGTGAATAAAAAAGAATTCTAAAAATTCAGGATTGCGTTGCGCAACCAATACAAACCAAGGTGCGGTGATGGCTAGGAATAAAATACCGCCGCTAAATAAGCGTAGACGAGACCAAATTTTCCAGTCCCAAGTGCTCAGCGAGTACACAATGAAAACCATTGCAGGAATGGCAGCACCGATCACGCCCTTGGATAAAGTGGCGAGCGCCATGAAAGCCCAACAAGCCCACATCCAATTGCGACAACTATTTTGATTGTGAGAGGTTTGTGCAAGTAGCAAGCTGCAGAGCGCAGCTACCAAGAAAGAGGACAAGCCCATGTCGAGCGAATTGAGGTGGCCACTGATGATCCACATCGGACTTGATGCCAATACAACTGAAGCCAGCCAACCAGCTCTAGCGTTATAAATTCGAGCGCCAGTAAATCCAACTATCAAAATGGTAAGAAAGCCAGTTAATGCAGTCCAAAGTCTTGCCTGCCATTCGCCAATACCAAACGCTTGAAAAGTTGCGGCAGTTGCCCACGCTTGTAATGGAGGCTTTTCAAAATACTTGTAACCGTTGTAACGGGGCGTGACCCAGTCGCCGGTGACCAGCATCTCCCGGGCGATTTCTGCGTAGCGCCCTTCGTCGGAAGGAATGAGGTGGCGGTAATTGAGTGTGCCAAACCACAGTAGGGCATAAATGATGATTAACAGCAAAATCTTGCCTGGATGCAAGGCTGATGACTGCCGAATTTGGCCAAATTGCATTAAATGGGTTCCACAATGAGGGCTAAAAGGACCTGGCGTCCTTCCCCTACCAAGATGTTGTATGTCCGGCAGGCGGCTTGAGAATCCATGATTTCGAAGCCAATCTTGGCCTCAATTAAGGCCTTGAGAAGTTCGGGCCTAGGAAAGCGCTGGCGATTACCTGTACCAATAAGGACTAATTCTGGTTTTAAATCAACCATTTGGGCGAAATGACTGGCCACTAAGCTGTCAAATGTCTGCGCAGACCAGTTCGAGATGGCGCCATCCGAACTCAGCAGGACCGCATGGGCGTAAGGGGTCTTATTGATCTCTACGTAGCCAGGGCCGTAGCCAGTGATCGTATTCGCTCCGGAGTGGGGATCAGATTGAAGCTTCAAGTGGACTCTCTGTCATAATTATGTGGATTATAGCTAGCTGTTTTTTCTAATATTTCAAGAACTTACCCTTAAATTTATTGTGAAGCCGATCCTAAAGTCCCAAAAGCTCGATAACGTCTGTTATGACATACGTGGCCCGGTGCTTGAGCTTGCTCAGCGTATGGAGGAGGAAGGTCACAAAATCATTAAATTGAATATCGGAAACGTAGGGGTTTTCGGTTTTGATCCGCCTGAAGAAATTCAGTTAGACATGATTCGCAATTTAAGTAATGCCTCAGCCTATTCTGATTCCAAAGGAATCTTTGCTGCTCGAAAAGCCATCATGCAGTACTGCCAAGAAAAAGGCATCCATGGCGTGACCTTGGATGATGTGTATACCGGTAATGGTGTTTCTGAGCTCATCGTCTTGTCGATGAATGCGCTTTTAAATGATGGTGATGAAGTCTTAGTTCCAGCGCCGGATTACCCGCTGTGGACTGCTGCTGTGAGTTTGTCGAGTGGCACTCCTGTTCATTATCTTTGTGATGAATCTAAAGACTGGGCTCCAGACTTAAGCGATCTGCGTAAAAAAATCACCCCGCGCACTAAAGCGATCGTGGTGATTAATCCAAACAATCCAACCGGCGCAATTTACTCCAAAGAAGTGTTATTGGAAATGACGCAAATTGCACGTGAACACGGTTTAATTTTGTTTGCGGATGAGATTTATGACAAGATGCTGTACGACGCTGAAAAACATATTTCATTAGCGTCTTTATCGACTGATGTTGTCACCATTACTTTTAATGGCCTTTCTAAAAATTATCGTTCATGCGGCTACCGTGCTGGCTGGATGGTGGTTTCAGGCGATAAAGAAATGGTGCGTGATTACATTGAAGGCTTAAACATGTTGGCTTCAATGCGTTTGTGTGCAAACGTACCAGGTCAGTATGCGATTCAAACGGCGCTGGGTGGATATCAAAGTATTAATGATTTGGTGGGCGAAGGCGGTCGTCTTGCAAAGCAACGCGATCTTGCATGGAAACTCATTACAGATATTCCGGGAGTCACATGCGTAAAACCAAAATCAGCTTTGTATTTATTCCCAAAGCTAGACCCTGAGATCTACCCAATTGAAGATGATCAACAGTTCGTTGCCGATCTTTTAAAAGAAGAAAAAGTATTGTTAGTGCAGGGCTCTGGTTTTAACTGGGGTAAGCCTGATCACTTTCGGGTAGTGTTCTTGCCTCACGAAGATGTGCTGAAGGAGGCCATTAGACGCCTTGCACGTTTTCTGGAGCGTTATCGTAATAAGCACAGCCGTAAGGCTTCTTCAACTGCAGCAAAGGCATTATGAAACCGATTCAAGTAGGTCTATTAGGTATTGGCACCGTTGGTGGTGGCGTATTCACTGTTCTCGAGCGTAACCAAGATGAGATTACTCGTCGTGCTGGGCGTGGTATTCGCATTAATACAGTTGCCGATTTAAATATAGAGCGCGCCAAAGAGTTGGTTAAAGACCGTGCACAAGTGGTAAATGATGCTCGCGCCGTGATTAATAATCCAGAGATTGACATCGTTGTTGAATTAATTGGCGGTTACGGTATTGCTAAAGACTTGGTTCTTGAGGCTATCGCCGCTGGTAAGCACGTTGTTACAGCAAATAAGGCATTGATCGCTGTTCACGGCAATGAGATCTTTAAAGCAGCTCACGCTAAAGGCGTCATGGTTGCCTTTGAAGCTGCTGTTGCGGGCGGTATTCCGATCATCAAAGCTTTGCGTGAAGGCTTAACTGCTAATCGTATCGAGTGGATTGCCGGCATCATCAATGGCACAACGAATTTTATCTTGTCAGAAATGCGTGACAAAGGTTTGGATTTTGAAACCGTTCTAAAAGAAGCACAACGTTTGGGTTACGCAGAAGCAGATCCAACGTTTGATATTGAAGGTGTTGATGCAGCGCATAAAGCCACCATCATGAGTGCGATTGCATTTGGTATTCCAATGCAGTTTGAAAAAGCGCACGTTGAAGGCATTACCAAATTAGATGCCATTGATATTAAATATGCAGAGCAATTAGGCTACCGTATCAAGTTGTTGGGTATTGCCAAGAAAACTTCAACTGGCGTTGAGTTACGCGTTCACCCAACTTTGATCCCTACTAAGCGTTTGATTGCAAATGTGGAAGGTGCCATGAATGCTGTTCAAGTGTTTGGCGATGCGGTGGGAACTACCTTGTATTACGGCAAAGGCGCTGGCGCAGAACCTACTGCTTCCGCAGTGATCGCCGACTTGGTTGATATCACTCGTTTATTAAGTGCAGATGCCGAGCATCGCGTGCCTTACTTGGCCTTCCAGCCAGATGCTGTGCATGACACGCTAGTATTGCCTATCGGAGAGATCACGACTAGCTACTATCTGCGCTTACGCGTAGCGGACCAGGCAGGTGTATTGGCCGACATTACCAAAATCTTAGCTTCACACAGCGTTTCAATTGATGCTCTTTTGCAAAGAGAGGCTGATGAGGGCGAGAGTCAAACCGATTTAGTTGCCTTGACTCATGAAACCAAAGAAAAGAATATGCTTGCCGCAATTAAAGAGATTCAGAATCTCAAGACAGTTGCAGGCGAAGTAGTAAAGATCCGTTTAGAAAATCTGTCTTAAGTAAAACTCAGCAAAATACATGCGTTACCAATCTACTCGTGGCAATAGTCCACAACAATCCTTTTTAGAAATTTTGTTGGGTGGATTGGCGCCTGATGGCGGATTGTATTTGCCAACTCAGTATCCAAAAGTCACAGCAGCGCAATTAGATTCTTGGCGCAGCTTGTCTTATGCTGATTTGGCATATGAAGTTTTAAGCCTCTATTGCGACGATATTCCTGAGGCAGACTTGCGTGCACTTTTGCGTAAAACGTATACCGATCAGGTGTATTGCAATGGCCGTGCGCAGGACAATGCTAAAGACATTACCCCTATGCATTGGCTGGGCGAGGAGCGGGGAACACGCATTGGTCTATTAAGTCTTTCAAATGGTCCAACGTTGGCTTTTAAAGATATGGCCATGCAATTACTGGGTAATCTCTTTGAATACGCTCTGAAGAGAAATGGTCAGCAGCTCAATATTTTGGGCGCCACTTCTGGTGATACTGGTAGCGCCGCAGAATATGCAATGCGTGGCAAAGAAGGTGTGAAGGTATTCATGCTTTCACCGCGCGGCAAGATGAGTGCGTTCCAGTCTGCGCAGATGTATTCGCTGCAAGACCCTAATATTTTTAACTTAGCAGTTGCTGGCGTCTTCGATGACTGCCAGGATATTGTTAAAGCAGTAAGCAATGATCACACCTTCAAGGCCAAGAACCAAATCGGTACTGTGAACTCCATCAACTGGGGTCGCGTGGTAGCTCAGGTGGTGTACTACTTCCAGGGTTATCTTTTAGCTACAAAGTCTAGCTCTGAGAAGGTCTCATTCACTGTTCCTTCAGGTAACTTTGGCAACATCTGCGCAGGCCACATTGCTCGCATGATGGGTTTACCAATTGAGCATTTGATTGCTGCTACAAACGAGAATGATGTACTCCATGAGTTTTTCCGCACTGGCGTCTATCGTGCCCGCAAGTCTGCAGAGACACTGCATACCTCTAGCCCCTCGATGGATATCTCTAAAGCCAGCAATTTTGAGCGCTTCGTATTTGATTTTATGGGGCAAGACGGCAAAGCTACAGCTGCCATGTTTAAGCAAGTGGATGAAGCTGGCGGTTTTGATATTTCCAAAGAGTCAGTGTTTAAGGAGCTCGGTAAGTACGGCTTCCAATCTGGTCGCAGTACACACGAGAATCGCCTAGAAACTATTCGTGATATTGATAAACGTTATGGCGTCATGATTGATACCCATACCGCTGATGGTGTGAAGGTCGCCCGTGAGCATTTGCAAGCTGGCATTCCCATGATTGTGTTGGAGACAGCATTACCAATCAAGTTTGAAGAAACGATTGAAATTGCCCTTGGACGTCCTGCTGAATGCCCACTTGCATTTAAAGATATCAAGTCTAAGCCGCAACGTGTAGAGAATATCGATGCAGATGTGAATCAGGTTAAAGATTTCATCACAACGCATCTCCATTAATACTCACCTGGTAATACAAGCCGCCATGACAAAGCCACCGATGTTGACTGCGCAGCAGGCTTTAGACCACTTACTTGCGCATGCTAAAACTGTTGGTGAGAGTGAGAAGGTTGCAATGCAGGTCGCTTTAGGTCGTGTGCTTTCTGAAAACGTCCATAGCTTGGTCGATGTGCCGCCATTAGATAACACCGCCATGGATGGCTACGCGGTTCGTTGCACTGATACTGCTTCGCCAGGTCAAGCATTAAGAATTGCTCAACGTATTCCTGCTGGCTCTATAGGAACTCAGTTAGAGCCAGGCACTGCTGCCAGAATCTTCACCGGCGCCCCTATACCTCCAGGTGCTGATGCAGTTGTTATGCAAGAGGATTGTGCGGTAGATGGTCAAGCTGATCATGTCACCATCAATATCGCTCCGATATCGGGTCAGTGGATTCGTCGCAAAGGCGAGGATTTAACTGCAGGAAAAACAGCACTTACCGCAGGTACTTTCTTGCGCCCGCAGGAGTTGGGTGTTGCTGCTTCAGCAGGGCTCATTCACCTCAATGTAAAACGTCGTGTGAGGGTTGCTGCTTTTTTTACGGGTGACGAGTTGGCTCTTCCAGGAGAGCCTCTAAAACCAGGTGGTATTTATAATTCGAATCGTGACACCTTATTAGCCTGCCTAAGGTCCTTAGGTTGTGATGCATCGGATTTAGGCATTGTTCCCGATCGCTTGGATGCAACACGAGCAGCGCTCCGTAAAGCGAGCAAAGATCATGATTTGATCATTACTTCCGGTGGTGTATCGGTTGGCGAAGAAGATCACATCAAGCCGGCTGTTACTGCTGAAGGTAGATTGGATCTGTGGCAGATCGCTATTAAACCCGGCAAACCACTGGCATTTGGAGCGGTACGTAAATCAGACGAAGCCAGCGATGGCGAGGCTTGGTTTATTGGTTTGCCTGGCAACCCGGTATCCAGCTTTGTAACCTTTCTATTGTTTGTGCGTCCTTTTATTTTGAAGTTGCAAGGGCGTGAAGCTAAGCTTCCGCAATCCTATTTCATGCGCGCTGACTTTGAATGGTCAAAAGCTGATCGTCGCAATGAGTTCTTGCGCGTCAAATTGAATAGCAATGGAGGTCTAGATTTATTCCCTAATCAAAGCTCTGGCGTGCTTACTAGTGCTTCTTGGGGTGATGGTTTAGTGGACTGTCCACCAAATCAGCCCATTAAGGCTGGAGATTTGGTGAAGTACATTCCCTTTGATGCGCTTCTCAAATAATCGGTTTACGATTCGCTTATGAAACTTGAGTTACGATTTTTTGCCTCCCTACGTGAAGCTCTTGGCGTATCCCAAGAGGATATTACGATTCCTGAGGCTGTAAAAACAATTGCAGATCTCAGAAGCCATCTCACTCAGCGCGGTCATCCATGGTCTGAAGTGTTGGCTGATGGCAAAGTATTGCGCTGCGCTTTAAATCACCACATGGTGGATGCGAGTACCCCATTGCAAGATGGTGCTGAAGTAGCTTTCTTTCCTCCGGTGACTGGAGGCTAACGTGCCAAATTCTTCTATTCGAATTCAAGAAGGTGATTTCGATATTAGCGCTGAAATAGCAGCGCTCCGTAAAGGTGATCCTCGCGTAGGTGCAGTAGTCTTTTTCTTGGGCACTGTTCGTGATATGAATGATGGAAGTCAAGTCAAGGGTATGACGCTTGAGCACTACCCAGGTATGACAGAAAAGGCTTTAGAAGATATTCTGACTCAAGCAAAAACACGTTGGGACATCTATCAGACTCTCGTCATTCATCGTGTTGGGCCTTTGCTGCCCGAAGATCAAATTGTTTTAGTTGCCGTAACGAGTGCACATCGAGGTGAGGCTTTCTCCGCTTGTGAATTCATCATGGATTACCTCAAAATAGCAGCACCATTTTGGAAAAAAGAAGACACGCCTGAGGGTGATCGTTGGGTTGACGCTAGGGTAGCTGACGATGCTGCAATGGCTCGTTGGACTATAAAGTAACGCTCTTATGTAGCGGTTTTTGAGTAAAAGCCACTATTGCGCCCACCCCAAGAACGAAGCTTGAAAGTAAAAAACCTGTAGTCAGACTGGCAAATCGATCGGATATCCAGCCCGTTAAGGTTGGCCCAATTACCTGGCCAATAGCAAAGACCGTTGTGAAAACAGTAATACCAGACACCCATTGCTGTTGTGGGAGATTATGTTTAACAAATGCTGTAGTCGCTGCCACGGCTGAAAGAAAGCAGCCCCCGAAAATGATTCCAGAAAGATAAATGGCGCAGACGCTTACAAAGCTTAAGGATTCGTTAGTCTGTAGATTTAAAGCAATGATTGCCGGGATAAAACTTGCAAAGGCGAGCAGGGTATTTAGTATCCCAAGAGGAGTGCCCCCTTTATATATATCTAACACTCTGGCCCATACCTTTGATGAGATCATGACGCAAATACCTAGCAGCGCATAGAAAAAATGAATAGAGGTACCGCCCATACCTAGTTGTTTTAGGAGGGCGACAACAAACGTCATGTAGCCTATGTAACCCATTCCAAAGCAACAGTAACCCAAAATAATGTTTCTGTAACTTGATATAGCAGTCGGCTGACTGATATTTTGTTTGGATAGCGACAGTTGAATTGATAGGATTGGCCTCATCAGGATTAGAGAAAATAGGCAGCCTATTAATGCAAGCACCCACCAACCTAATTGCCATGTATGTGCCCATTGCTGGCTGGTAGCCCAATCAGTGGAGGCGGGGATAATTAAGCTTGATAGCACAATGCCTATTCCTGTGCCACCATAGTAGATACCCAGAACTAGCCCAGATTTTGTGGGATGCATGCTACCAAGCTGGGCAGATAGGATTCCACCACCAACAAAAACAAAAGCGCTAAAAACCCCAGCCAAGAGTCTTAAAAGAAGCAATGAATAGGTGCCCGAAACTGCTCCTGAAAACCCGAGCAATAAAGAGGTTAAAAAGGCAGCAATAATAAAAATTTTAGAGGGCGCCACTCTTTTAAAGAGTTGGGGACACAACAGCGCCCCTAAAAAATATCCACCTGCGTTGGCTGTATTCATAATGCCTGCAACCATATATGACCAATCTAAATCTTCACGCATGATTGGTAAAAATAGTGCGTAAGAGAACCTAGTGAGACCAAGAGATATTGCAGCGCCTAGGGCCAGAGCAAAAGCAGTTGCTATAGGCTTGTTTTGTGAAAAGTGATCGCATTTGTTCATCTAGTGAAACGATAGCAAACTTCTGTGCAGTGAAACACATAACTGCTCTGTATATTGATTTTCTATAGAGTTGTACCCAATTTGAGCCGAAGCTTAGGCTTGAGGGAGTGACTGCTGGTGCTATGGAAAACAGGCTATTTAAAGAAATCTAACTTTTGGTTTCTAGGTAATTGTTTTAATTTGGCCTCAGCTTTCGAGGCCTCAGATCGATCTGGATGATCTTGAGTAGCCAAAAGGATTACTGGACGACGAGATCTTGTATAGCGAGCACCTTGCCCTGAATTATGGGCTTCTAAGCGATGTTCAAGACGGTTAGTGATGCCGGCATAGTAGGTGCCGTCAGCGCATTCGAGGAGGTAAACAAGCCAGGTCAAAATGGAGTAATTTTGCTTAAAAAGTGGGTGTAAAAACCTTGAAATATGTCATATTGCCCTTATATTCTATAGATAGATATATGGAGTGCAAAAATGAGAATAGATAAATTAAC
>CANCPL010000041.1:0-20047 GCA_947380065.1 Burkholderiaceae bacterium
GATAATGAATCTCATTAACATTAGCAATATCAGGGGTATTTTCCCTAAATTAGCCGCCAAATTTCAGTTATTGAGTCTAACCTTGGCGCTGAGTTCGTTTACTGCGCCTCGCTTATCCACTTGGGAGAGCCTCAGAGCTTCAACTTCAAAGTCTAGTTGCCCAGGATGAAATTCCTCGTCATTCCGTAGGTGAATGACATAAGTCCAGACCAGCTCACGGCCACGGTTTTTAAAGACATCAACTACACGTTTCATCTGGACCGCCTTTATGGTGAGGCTTATTTGTTGCCGACAGATGGGCTACTTATATTCATCTGTTGAGTTAGGTTATTTTTTAATGCCACCAAGTTTCTGGCCTCAATGCGAATGACTCCACCCCTAGGGCTATCAATATCAGCAATCAAAAAGAAGGACACTGAAACAACGAAAGGGAAGATCATGAATAGACCAATATTCTTCTCAAAATTACGCGCACCAAATCCGACCAAGAGGTTGGCACAAATGGCGATCGCCGCCATCAATGCCCAGGCGGTAAAGGGGATGCGGTTCCACCAAGCAGCCTGCACATACCCTTGGGAATTGAGAACATCATTCATGCCGGAAGCAACCAGCGCCATGACTGGGGTAGCTTGTGTTCGAATAGTTGGAAGAATTTCATTCCAAAGGGCAGTTTGTAATTGATCTGTTTTACCCCGGATTTCTCGAACCTTTTCTGGACTCTGTTTTGAATAAAACAGAATGCGTTGGTCTATGTATTGAAGGAGTAATTCTTTGGTTGCTGCTGACGCTTTAGGGGGTAGCAGATCAGCCCTTAAATACTCGGTTCCAATGGCATTTGCCTCGCCCTCCTCAAAAATCTCTCGCTGATCATGGCGATCGATAGCCATGGAAAAAGTGAAGCCAATAATCAGGACTAGCAAAGTTAATGTAGCCGTCTGAATAATGCCAAGATCTGCAGATGTCTCAGTATCTTTTGTACGATAGCGACTCAGTACGGCGTGCCCAAACCAAACGGAGAGGGAAAATACTAGGAGCGATATACCAAAGATTGCGAGAGGGTAGTTAAGGAGATGAAAAATTTAAAAAGTTCCTGGATACAAAATATCTTTAGTTACATTCTGGATATCACGATGGCCTGTAAATGCCATAGTGATATCCAATTCGTTATGAATCAACTCTAGGCACTTGGTAACACCAGCCTCACCCATAGCACCCAAGCCATAGAGAAATGGGCGACCAATCATCGTGCCGCGCGCACCTAATGCCCAGGCTTTAAGAACATCTTGTCCGGAACGAATACCGCCATCCATCCACACTTCAATATCTTTACCAACCGCATCGACAATTCCAGGTAAGGCCTGAATGCTAGAAATCGCACCATCTAATTGACGACCGCCATGGTTAGAAACAATTAATGCATCTGCTCCAGAGTTTGCCGCTAAGCGAGCATCACCTTCATCCAAGATTCCTTTGATGATCAGTTTGCCACCCCAAAGTTTTTTGATCCACTCAACATCACCCCAATTGAGGCCTGGATCAAATTGCTCTGCAGTCCAAGAGGATAGGGAGGACATATTACCTACACCAGTAGCGTGCCCAACAATGTTGCGGAAAGTTCTCCGCGGTGTCATTGCCATTCCAAGACACCAGCGTGGCTTGGTTGCCATATTGATCATATTGGCAATCGTCAGCTTAGGAGGGGCAGAGAGACCATTCTTTAAATCTTTATGGCGCTGCCCCAGAATTTGCAAATCTAAGGTTAAAACGAGAGCAGAGCATTTTGCTGCTTTAGCGCGTTCAATCAAGCGCTCAATAAAGCCGCGATCTTTCATGACATATAGCTGAAACCAAAATGGTTTTGTAGTGCGCTCCGCAACATCTTCAATCGAGCAAATGCTCATAGTAGACAAGCAGAATGGCACACCAAATTTCTCGGCGGCTTTAGCTGCCAATATTTCACCATCAGCATGTTGCATTCCAGTAAGACCAGTAGGCGCAAGAGCAACTGGCATTGCCACTTCTTGACCGATCATCGTCGTCTTAGTGGTGCGGTTAGTCATGTTTACCGCTACACGCTGGCGCAGCTTAATCTTTTGAAAATCGGATTCATTGGCACGGTAGGTTGACTCAGTCCATGATCCAGAGTCAGCATAGTCATAGAACATCTTAGGGGTGCGTTTTTGATGGAGGACCCGCAAGTCTTCTATATTGGTAATGATTGCCACAATGGTTCCTTCTGATTGACGCTAATTTATTGAAGCAAAAGCTTAATTTAAGCTCTATCTTAGCAATACCGGGGATTTGTTTCTACAATGCCAGTGTATCCCTTGTTTAGGGACCTCAAATAACTCATTCCCCATTAAGCTGCTGAATGCATCAACTGAATTTTTCCACCATTTTCTCCTTGCTCACAGCTACGGCCTTATGGGCTGGCAATGCTATTGCTGGGCGTTTATTGGTGGGTAGCATCTCTCCAATTACCTTAAGTGCAGTTCGCTGGGGATTGGCTGCCTTACTTTTGCTTCCTTTGGGTTGGCGTGTCTTTGTTCCAGGAAGCGCCTTGTGGCAAAACAAGAAACGCTTTCTAATCTTGGGTTTATTCGGAGTAGGTAGTTATAACGTGCTGCTCTACCTTGCGCTGCAAACCTCAACCGCTATTAATGTCACCTTGATTGGTGCCAGCATGCCGATTTGGATGTTATTCATTGGCGCAGTGTTTTATCAAGCAAAGCCAAGCATCTTGCAAATGGTTGGTGCAGTGGTGAGTTTATTAGGTGTTGGCATAGTACTTTCACGAGGAGATCTAGCAGCCCTTCTGTCTATGCAGATGGTAGTTGGGGATCTTTTAATTATGCTGGCCACAATCTTGTGGGCTTTTTATAGTTGGATGTTAAGTCGTCCGGGCTCAAGTACAGAGCGTCAATGGCCATGGGCTGAATTTTTAATGGCGCAAGTAACGATAGGTCTGTTGTGGACAGGTTTTTTTGACAGCTTTGAGATTGCAGCTGGCCACGCTTTTATTGATCTCAATTGGTGGACTGTATCTTTAATTGTCTTTGTCGCCATTGGCCCCTCTCTCATTGCCTATCGTTGCTGGGGTTATGGTGTTAATAGGGCAGGCCCTACGGTAGCCGCCTTTTTTGCCAATTTCATCCCCTTGTTTACTGCACTTCTATCGGCCGCGATGTTGGGTGAGCCTCCGCAGATCTTTCATGGCCTTGCCTTTACTTTGATTGTTGCAGGCATTGTTATCTCCTCTAAAAGAGGAAGGTAAGTCAGATAAATCAGGCAAAACAGCCAAAAATGCCCTTTTAAGAGGGTTTTTAGCCTCGAGCCCCCAAAAAAGTCGTAAATCGGTATCATTTAGGGCTAATCACTGCAATCCCTAGGAAATTACTATGCCAGGCTTACTCCCCAATGTTGATCCAGACGGTTTATTAGAGTTCTCGGTTGTGTATACCGACCGTTCTTTGAATCATATGTCTGAAGAATTTATGTGCGTAATGGTCGATATTTCGAGCGTCCTCAAAGATGCTTACAACGCCAGCTCTGCAGTAATCGTTCCTGGTAGCGGTACTTTTGGTATGGAAGCAGTTGCCCGCCAATTTGCCAATAATAAGAAATGCTTAGTTCTACGAAACGGTTGGTTTAGTTATCGTTGGACACAAATTTTTGACATGGACAGTTCCTTTAAAGATATCTCCATTTTAAAAGGTCGACAAGTAGATAACTCTGCTCAAGGTCCTTTTGAGCCTGCTCCGATCGAAGAGGTAGTTGCATTCATTAAGAAGGAAAAGCCTGCGGTTGTTTTTGCGCCGCATGTTGAAACTTCAGCCGGCATCATTCTTCCTGATGATTACATCAAGGCAGTTGGTGAGGCAGTGCGTTCTGTTGATGGTATTTTTGTATTGGACTGCATTGCCTCTGGTGCAATGTGGGTTGATATGAAGGCATGTAATGTTGATGTGTTGATTTCAGCACCGCAAAAAGGCTGGAGTAGCTCACCATGTTGCGCTTTGATCGCCCTAGGCGAGAGAGGTCGTGAGCGCATTGACTCCACTCAAAGTACTAGCTTTTCGATGGATTTAAAAAAATGGTTGCAGATTATGGAGGCCTATGAAAAAGGTGGCCACGTGTATCACACCACCATGCCTACTGATGCTTTAAAGATTTTGCGCAACGTGATGAAAGAAACCCAGTCACTTGGTTTTGCGGCACTTAAAGCCAAGCAAATTGAATTGGGTACTAAGGTTCGCAATCTTTTGGTATCTAAAGGTTACCCTTCAGTAGCTGCTCATGGCTATCAATCTCCAGGCGTCATCGTGAGCTTCACTAAAGATCCTGAAATTCAATCTGGTAAGAAGTTCATTGCTCTGGGTTTGCAGACTGCTGCTGGCGTTCCTTTACAGTGTGATGAGCGCCCAGATTTCCGTACCTTCCGTCTTGGTTTGTTTGGATTAGAAAAGTTAGCCCATGTTGATCGCACAGTTGGACATCTTGCGACTGCATTAGAGAAAATTACTGAGGCTGAAGCTCAGCCTGCCTAATCAACTCAAGTAGTTCAGCATCTCAAATAAAGGCCATCAAGCGATGGCCTTTATTACATCTAGGGAAATTAAATCCAAATTGATGAAGTGACTTATCTAGCTAGGGGATTTGGGGTAGCGTCACCAATTTTATGAAGCGTGTTGTTGTCTACGTGATGGAATAGTTCTGTCTGATCTTTGATCTTCATGACAGTGTCCTGCTCATAAGACCAAGTGCCATCATTATGGGTGGATACCTGAATACGAAACTCTACCGTTCGAAATGCGTAATCTAAGAATGGGTTGGATGATATTCCTGCGCATCGATCGCCTTCTTTGGCGTAAAGCTCAAATTGCTTTGCATCTGAGGTGGTGTTGCCTGTGGCCATCGTAATCATGCCACGCGGTATGCTCAGTGTATGAATCACGCTACCGGTCGCAGGCTCCCATAACCAATAGCCAACCTGATCATGATAGGTCTTGACTTGATCAGGTTTGGTGATGTGGGTGTGATATCTCAAGCCATAAAACAATTGAGGGCCATTTGTTTGAGGGTCGATAGGTTGAAGCTCAATGCGTTCCACATAAGCTTGCTTCTTTGGGCCCTCAGCTTTGGGTTTGACATCTAAACCACGAATGCCTTCCCAAATTCCGGCTAAGCCAGTCAAGGGCCCAAGCTGCTCTAAGGTGTTTACTGAATAGCCTTGGGGCTCAGTAAAAATGTCGCTGGGGAAATGGCCCATAACCAACCTTTTAAAAATGAAGCATTAATGTCAAATTTTTGAGTATTATCAAATTATCCACAAACCCTCTTGGAGAATGACATGTTTTCACGTATTGTGCGCCTGAGCCTAGCCTCCCTTATTGCTACCGCTATCGGTATTACTCCAATTACTGTGATGGCTGCTGATCCAGCTCCTGCAACAACACCAGCCGCGGCTCCTGTAGCTGCGCCTACTTCAACTCCAACTGAAAAGTCTGCCGAGAAGCAAGCTAAGAAAAAAGCCAAGAAAGAAAAAAAGGCTGAGAAAAAAGCGAAAAAGAAATCGAAGAAGAAATCTAAACCAGCCGCTGACGCTGCAGCTCAGTAAAGTAAATCAACCCCTTTAATTAAGGGGTTCTGCACTATCGAAATCATCAGATCTTTTGGGGTCTGGTGATTTTTTTATTGGAGCATCCTTGCGCACTAGCAGCCACATCGCCGCAATAACCAAAGTCATCCCGCTAATTTGCGTCCAGGTAATGGGTTCTGCCAAAATGAAATACCCCATGAAGAGGGTAGACACTGGACCCAGTATTCCAGCTTGTGCCACTAAGGGTGACCCAATCCGATTAATAGCAATCATGATCAGTAGCATTGGAATGACAGTGCACAAACTAGCATTTAGAAGGCTAAACCAATAGATCTGCGGCAATTGTTGAAAAATTGCCAACGGATTATGAATGGTTGACTGGATAATACTCATAATGGCGGACGCGGAGCTTGCATAGACAACTAAGCGAACGCTACCAATGCGATTGACCATCTCGCCGGCGCCAATCATATAGGCTGCATAGGAACAAGCACTTCCAAATACAAGGGCCATGCCAAACCAAGCACTGATTCCGGTAGAGCTGGCATCTTGAATAAAGACGATAAAAACCCCGATGTAGCCAACGACTAATGCATACCACTGCAATCGAGAAACGGGTTTCTTTAAAACAAAATAGGAGATCAATAGAACAATCGTAGGTGTGAGATAAAGAACAATTCTTTCAAGACCAACCGAGATGTATTGAAGACCCAAGAAGTCGATATAGCTTGCTAAGAAGTATCCTAAAAAGCCGAGGAAAAATAATTTACCGCGATCAAGCCAGGTAGTTGGGGCCATTTCTTTACGGCGAGATTCCCACCAGAAGATTCCCCAAAACAAGGGAAGAGCCATGAGCATGCGCAAGGCCAAAAAAGTTTCTGCATCCGCTCCGTGTTCAAAGGCTAGTTTCACCAGAATGGCTTTTCCAGAGAAAAGCATGGAACCTACGCCGGCCATCAAAATGCCATAGAGATAGCGTCGATGATGGTGAGCTGCGCTTACAGAATGCATCGCTATTTATAACAGTTTATTGAGAAGTGCTCGCATTTCTAAAATGGTCTCAGAGGGAGTAAGACCAATAGGCCCAACCCCTTTGCTCACTAGGCTATCTGCCGCATGGGCATGTAGCTCAACTGCAATCCCGGTGGCTTGCCAGAGATCCAGTTGATGGCGAATGCCTTGACCGGCGATAGCAGCAATACTTCCCGTCAGAATATCTCCCATGCCCCCAGTACCCATACCCGGGTTGCCGGCGAGACACTGAGCGGGTGGATGTTGTGGTGAGGCAATGAGAGTGTGCTGTCCCTTCAGAACCACAATCGATTGTGTAAGTTCAATGAGTTGTTGAATGGCATCTACGCGATTGCCTTGCACTACTTCCGTTGTGGTCTTTAAAAGCTTAGCTGCTTCGCCAGGGTGAGGGGTGAGAACTGTAAGCCCTGGAAAATCGGTATTACGTTGCTTCAAGCAGGCTAATAGCTCTTCATTCTCGCTAATAAGATTGAGAGCATCAGCATCAATAACCAATGGAATCTTGGGATAGGTAAGTGATGCGCGTAGACATTGATAAGCCAATTCCGATTTACCAAGTCCTGGACCTATGGCAATGACATCAGGCTGTGTAGCGATGAGCACTTCCTCAATATTGTCTTTGGCAAGACGAATCATGAGTTCAGGTTGATTGGCGTCAGCATGCGCTGAAGCAGGGTCTAACATTTCCAAGATAGTCCAGCCGGCACCTAGATGTAAGCAGGCATTACCCGCCAAAATAAGGGCGCCAGCCATTCCTGGCGCACCACCTATTAAAACAACTTTCCCAGCATTACCTTTATGTTCTGCGGGTTTGCGCCGCAGTAGCTTGGTTAACTTGAGAGCGTCTAAGGTGGCTAGTTGCGAGTTCATATGAGTAGTATCGCTCTGAATTGGGCGGTATTGAGCTAATTATAGGAAGGAGTATCCTGATCGCATGAAGATCCAATTTCTTGGTGCGGCAGGCGAGGTAACGGGTTCACGTCATTCAGTTGAGGTCATGTTATCTGGAAAGCTCAGACATTTCATGGTTGACTATGGAATGTTTCAGGGTGGGCGAGAGGCCACCAATAAAAATCTCGAACCATTACCATTCTCACCAAAAGATCTCGATTTTGTCGTGTTAACACATGCGCACATTGACCATAGTGGTTTATTGCCTCGTCTTTGCGCACAAGGATTTTCGGGGCCCATCTACTGTACAAATGCTACCTTTGAGTTATTGAAAATTCTGTTGCTCGACAGTGCCCATTTGCAGCGCGCAGATGTAGAGAGGGCGCAGAGAAAGATAAAGGCTGGGAAGTGGCGCGGAGAAGTGCCGGTTGCCTTATATTCCATGGAAGAGGTTGAGATGACGCTGACCCAGTTCCAGCCATTGGAGTATGGGCAGTTAGTTGAATTCTTGCCAGGAATCCAGCTAGAGTTTCGTAATGCTGGCCATATTTTAGGTTCCGCAATTGCTCTTATCAACATTAAAGAAGATGGGCTTGATAAAAAGTCATGTGTCTTTTCGGGAGATATTGGCATGAAGGGGAAGGTCTTAATGCCTGACCCTGATCTAATTAAAAGTGCGGATATCGTTGTAGTTGAATCTACCTATGGTGATCGCCTACATCGCAGCTTGCAAGATACTGAGGATGAGTTGGTTGAGGTGATTTCATCAACGATAGCTGCACATGGCAATGTAGTGATGCCTGCTTTTGCGGTTGGGCGTACTCAAGAAATACTATTTCTTTTGATTGACTTGGTCAGAAGGGGTCGCCTACCCCATTTAAATATTTGGGTAGATTCACCGATGGCTACTGCAGCAACCCATCTCACACAGCATTTTTTCTCTCAATTAGATGGCCAGTCCCAGGCCACTTTTGATTGGTATAAAAATAATCCAGGCGCAGCAGATCTTCGCTTTATCGCCGATGTTGAAGAATCTAAGGCGCTAAATAAAATTAAGGGCGGTGCAATTATTATTTCTGCCAGCGGTATGTGTGATGCTGGTCGTATAGTGCATCATCTAGCCAGCAATTTGCCGCGGGCACAAAATGCCATTGTGATAACGGGATTTCAGGCTTACGGAAGTCTTGGTAGGCGCTTGGTCGATAAGGCGCAGAAGGTACGATTGTTTGGTGAGGAGGTGCTTGTAAAAGCCTCGATCCATACGATCGGCGGTTTATCTGCCCATGCCGATCAGGCCGGATTACTAGACTGGCTCAAGGGGTTTGAGCGTCCTCCGAATGCAGTATTTGTTGTACACGGTGAGCCAGAATCATCTTCGGTATTGGCTGCAAGCATTAGAGAAGAA
This sequence comes from Burkholderiaceae bacterium, assembly GCA_947380065.1. GTDB lineage: Bacteria > Pseudomonadota > Gammaproteobacteria > Burkholderiales > Burkholderiaceae > Polynucleobacter. The sequence goes on from CANCPL010000041.1 coordinate 8,928, forward strand.
TTGCATTGGGATAATGTCATTATCCCTGAGCGTTTACGTTCTTATCAGTGCTAGCTTAGTTAGAGCAATTAGTCGGCTACTTTTGCGCCTTGGATGTTGTGACGCTTCATGGCTTCAGCTACAAATCCAGATTGCTTTAATTCTGTAATAACACTACTCAAATAAGCATTGGTGCTTTCATAGCTAGGCCTGGACTTTGGAATGCCAATCGCTTGATGAATAACCATGAAACGACCTGGTAGCATGCGGAGTCCTTCGTAGCGCTTTGCGTCACTTTCTAACTGCTGCTTTACACCTGCCGCCACATTTCCTAGCCCAGACATAAAGTCATCAATTACTACTTGCGAGCTCGCTGCTCTTAACAGAGCGGCATTCTTAATCTCACGCGTCAGATAAAGATCATAGGCGCTTCCTTTCCCAACGACGATTTCATTGCCTACAGCATCCACCTCTGCATTCGTCTTTAAAGGGGATGAAGTCTTGACCATATAAGCCCCTTCAATTTGAATATAAGCTGGGGTATAGCTGATATCGGCGCCGCGAACGGGATCGATTGCCACAAATATTAAATCGATATCTCTAGTCTTAACTGCGTCGACCGTTGCGCCCGCAGTTTTGAAGGGGATGAGTCGCACAGGCAATGAAATACGTTTTCCAATTTCATTGGCTATATCAATTGTTACTCCATATAGATTTTTTGAAGCGGGATCTTCGTTTGCAAGAATGGGATTGCCTAAATTAATGCCGACACGCAGAGTGCCAGTTGGCGCAAAAGAGGTGAGCGATATGGAATCAATGGTTTTCATGGTGGCAGATGATTGACTAATAGCAAATTGAGATGAGCACAGAAGCACAAGCGATGTGAGTAGAAAAAGTAGTGACTTCATTAAAATATGGAGATAAAAAAACCGCGGCGGACCGCGGTTTTATACGCAAAAGAAAAGATTACTTCTTAGCATCAGCAGCTGGAGCTGCAGTAGGAGCGGCTGGAGCAGCAGCTGGAGCATCTTTTTTAGCTTCTTCCATATGTGCAGCTTCTGCACCATGCTTTTCGCCACCCATGTCAATGTTGCCATCACCTTTGAGGAGTAAATAGGCTGTGGCACCAACTAAGACTAGTACCATGATGATGATTGAACGGTTGCTCATTGCTTTTCCTTCGATTTAGTTGAAATTAAACTGATATTAACTCGGGATGAGCGCTGGGTAAATCCCGATAATCCCTAGAAGCCCATATCTTTGATTGAACTAGGTATTAACACTAATTTAGCCTGCGAGTTAAGATGACGTTATAGAGACTAGGAAAGTTGCAATATGAGCCCCAAGCTACCCGTTCATAACTCGCAAACTATTACGGAGTTTTTGGATCTTCATCAGAGTCAATTATCAGAGGAGGATTCAGAGGACTCTTATAAGTTTGCATTTGATGACGAAGCATTTTTAGTTCGTAGAGAAACGATGGGCATTCGCTTTGAATTAGAGCTACTGAAGCCCGAAGTTCTGCTCAAAGAGCAAGGTATTGACCATACGATTACCGTCTTTGGCTCTACTCGTTTTGTTAGTCATGAGCAAGCGTTGGAGCTCAAAGCAAAAGCAAAGACTACGGACGAGATTGCATCTGCTAATAAAGCACTTCTTCATAGCAAGTACTATGAGTCAGCGCGAGAATTCGGTGCGCTAGTGGCAGCTTACAACGCAACCCAAAAGAAAGATTCTAATAAGCTTCATATCTGCACTGGTGGCGGTCCTGGCATTATGGAAGCAGTTAACCGCGGGGCATTTGAAGCGGGCGATAAAACCATTGGTTTTAATATCAGCCTCCCTCGGGAGCAGAAGCCAAATCAGTACATTAGCCCAGGACTCAGTTTTCGCTTTCATTACTTTGCGTTGCGCAAGATGCATTTTATGTTGAGGGCTAGGGCAATCGTCGCCTATCCAGGAGGTTTTGGTTCCTTTGATGAGTTGTTTGAGGTCTTAACCCTGATCCAAACCAAAAAGGTTATACCCATTCCGGTGATTTTGGTGGGCACGGGCTACTGGAATGAGATGCTGAACTTTAAGCAGATGGTGGAATTTGGTGTGATTGATGAAGAAGATATGCAGAGTATTCACTTTTCAGAGACAGCGGAGGAAGCTTGGCAGGTAATTCAAGATTGGTATCAGTTGGGCTGAGCATCATAGCCCCTGTAAAATCATCACCATGAATCCCACGCAAGCTAATCTCGCCACTTCACTTGACCTTCCTGGCTATCTGCTGGGGGGAGCCATGTTATTGCTGGTGATGATTTTTCATGGCGTTGTATTACTCCAGATTGCGAAGCGATATGAGGTAAAAACTTTTTTGTATTTAGCTGAAAAGAAATACTCTGCTGTAGCACTCTGTTTTTACGTTAGTGTCTTCTGCTTGTTCTTGACCCATATTGCTGAAATACTAATTTGGGGTATTGCTTTGTATACATTTAAGCTGTTGCCTGCTCTGGGTCAAAGTATTTTATTTAGTGGCAGTACATACACTGCAATGGGATTTATGGAGGATATTCTTCCTGACGGATGGAAAATGCTTGCGGTCATCATCGCGTTTTCTGGGATGTTTTCCTTTGCGTGGACTGCATCAGTCATGATTTCCATGACCAAGAACTTCCGGCAAGCCTATACCAAGCTTCATATGAGAAAACTCAATATCTCATCCGACATCATTGATCGATTTGAGTAATGCATGAGTAAAACTTGGGATGCCATCATTATCGGTGGTGGTGCTGCAGGTCTATTCTGTGCTGGAGTTGCTGGCCAGCTAGGTAAAAAAGTGCTCGTACTTGATCACGCAGAAGTATTGGGTGAAAAGATTCGTATTAGTGGGGGTGGCCGCTGTAACTTCACCAATCTATATAGCAGCCCAGCAAATTTTCTATCCCTCAATCAGCATTTTGTTAAAAGTGCCCTTGCTCGTTATCCCTCAACGGAATTCATCAAGCTAGTTGCCTCTTATGGAATTAATTACCATGAGAAGCACCAGGGTCAATTATTTTGTGATGACTCTGCCAAACAAATCATCGATTTACTTTTTTCTGAATGTGCCAAAGGGAATGTGACTATTCGAAATCCGGTCGTGGCTCAGTCGATTCAGCAAGAGGGTGACCAATGGACTGTTATTACTAATGCTGGTACTGAAAAATCTAAGGCAGTAGTGATGGCAACAGGTGGTTTACCGGTTCCTGCGATTGGCGCAACTGCTTATTCTCTGGATATTGCGAAACAGTTTGCGCTAAATGTGATTGATCCAAGACCTGCTCTAGTGCCGCTCTCATTTACTGCAGATAATTTTGGGAGTCTCAATGAGTTAGCTGGCCTTAGTGTCCCTGTCAGAATCGCAGCTGGCTCTAAAGGCCATCGTTATGGTGCTTGTAGGTTTAATGAGGATCTGCTGCTTACTCATAAGGGGCTTTCTGGCCCCGCGGTTCTGCAAGCAAGCAGCTATTGGGAAGAGGGCGAACCCATCCATATTGATTGGTTGGGTGCAATTGAGCGTCCTGGTGGGTTTAATTGCGATGCGCTTTTTAATAATGAAGAGAACCGCCTAAAGCTTGTCGAAACAATTCTGGCCTCCGTTTTACCGCAGCGCCTAGGCAAGGCATTTGCAGATCAAAAAAATTTAACGGGACGTAAATGGGCGGAGGTTTCCAAAAAAGATCGTCAATCCCTCAAAGAACTTATTACAAACTGGTCAGTAAAGCCAGCAGGCACCTTGGGTTGGAAAAAAGCAGAGGTGATGTTGGGGGGCGTAGATACTAAAGATCTTGATGGGCAGACCATGATGTCGCGTAAACATTTAGGACTATTCTTTATTGGCGAATGCGTAGACGTCACAGGCCACCTAGGCGGACATAATTTCCAATGGGCCTGGGCGAGCGGCTTTGCTTGCGCGCAGGCTTTATAGATCCTCCCTAGCGTTTTTTCTTTTCTCGAGAGCGGATGTTTAATAGCTCGACCGATAGTGAAAATGCCATGGCTACATAGACATAGCCTTTGGGAATGTGAACACCCATACCCTCAGCTATCAGCACTACACCTACAACCGTCAGAAATGATAAGGCCAGCACTTTGATTGAGGGATGGCGATGAACAAAATCTCCAATCGGTTTTGCTGCGATCAACATAATGAGGACAGATGCCAGAACTGCTGCAATCATGATGCTAATTTGATCGACCATACCTACCGCGGTAATGACGCTGTCTAAAGAGAAAATAATATCTAGCAGACCAATTTGTAAAACAGATCCAATAAATAAAGATAGCATCGACTTGCTATTATTTTTCCCTTGGGACTCACCTTGCTCGTCACCATGCTCCCCAACTTCGACCTCTACATAAATTTCTTTAGAGGCTTTCCAGATTAAGAAGAAGCCACCAAGTAGCAAGATTAAATCTCTACCGCTAATCGATTTCTCGGCAATACTAAAAAGTGGTTCGGTCAGGCCCATAACCCATGAAAGGCTGAGTAATAAAAGAATACGAGTTACTAAGGCAAAAATTAAACCAAAGCGGCGAACTTTCTCGCGAATTTCTACGGGAAGTCTGTTAGCGATAACGCTAATGAAAATAATGTTATCGATGCCAAGAATAATTTCCAGGGCAGAGAGTGTTAAAAAGGCGACCCATGCGTTGGGGTCGCTCAGAAGTTGCATGAAGCTTTCGATCATTTTTTACTTTGCAAATAAGACGTTACGTAAAGTGTAGCTAAGTAAATTTACTATTTCCCGTTACTCTGAAGCCCATACTATCTATCGGGATATTTTTTGAATAGCCGAATTGACAGATTTATTACTATTTGGGCTGATTTCTCATCCAGTCGGCTGTCTTGAGGAATGACTCCTCAAGTTGCTTTGCGACATTACCAGAAATTCCACATTCTTCCATCGCTTTATACATACAAGCCAGCCATTGATCTCGTTCTTTTAAGCTAATCTTAAATGGCAGATGGCGTGCCCTAAGCATAGGGTGGCCATATTTGGGGGAGTAGATATCGGGGCCTCCCATCCAGCCGGTTAGGAAAAATTTGAGCTTCTCTCTCGAGCTTGAAAGATCCTGAGGATGCATCGCACGCAAATCGCTAAAAATGGGTTCAAGGGCCATCAAATCGTAAAAACGATCAACCAAATGGTCAATTTGGTCTATTCCACCTATAGATTCATAAATAGATATTTTTTCTGTCATTTTGTCATTTTAATGCGGTAAATTCGGGAATTGGCAGTGGATCAAAATCGGTATAGAGTTAAATATCGAAGCATTATTAACCCTTTTTATAGGAGCGTAAAAATGGATGCAAAAGATTTGCAAAAATGGCAAAGAGAAAAGGCCAAAGAAATGTTTGATTACTCGCATACTCTTCTAGAGGCTGCTAAAAAGTTAAGCGAACATCATTTAGCCGAGATTGAGTGGGGCATGAAGAATGCCCTTGATAGCGCTAAGTCAGCAGCTAAAAATGATTTGGCAAAATTAAAAGATTTACAAGAAGAGGCGGCCAAAGAAGCCACTAAACGTGCGGCTACCTATCAAAAGAAAATCAAGTCAGTATTAAAAGAGCTTGGTGATGGTGCTGCCGATGAAACTGAGAAGCATTTAGAAAAAGTTCGTAGCTCTCTAGTCAGTTGGTTGGAAGATGCTGAAAATAAATTGCCGGCTCACGCTGACAAGCTATCAAAAGTCGTCCATGAGATGTCGACTACAGGTCAGAATATGTTTAAAGAAGGTCGCCGCATTGTTAATGAAGTAGCTGAGACTGCGGAAAAGAATATTGATGACTTAGTTAAAAAATCAGGAACCAAAAAGAAGTCGGATGAGTAGTAGTTGCTATTGATGTAAATAAGAAAGCCGCCTCAGAGATGGGGCGGTTTTTTATTTCCAGCCTTGCAACCATAGCTCGCTATTGCTGAGGTCACGCCAAGGAATTTGCGTAGTTTTCTTGGAATAGACTGCCTCAATTTCTACAAACTCAATTTTTTCACTTGGCGGCTCAGGAAGGATGACCTTGCTTACCAAAAAATGTTTTTGCTTGGCGATGGGTTGAACTGCCGTCCATTTGGTCAGTAGTAATTTTTTGGGGCTTAATCGATTCATCTTTAGCTGCTTATCCTATTCTTATAAGGCAGCGCATTGAAACTCTTGCCCATTACTCAGAAGCAACCCTGAGGAGGGGGTAAATATAACGCGAGATTGTGTCGTTTGAGCCGGACATTTTTGATCAAAATAACTCTGGTTGCCCAAACTTCCGCAGAAGTCTAATTTATCACCCTTAAATTCCATTTGGGCTTTGCGAAGCACCATAGAAATCTTTGCACCACTCTCGGAGCTGCAATTCCAAGTGGTGTAGTTCTCTCGTTCGCAGGCACAAAGCCCCAAGAGAATTAAAAAGTAGGCAAGAAGGCGAATGTAGGCTGGGTTTTCCGGAGAGTGCATCTGCTTAGGATAGTGATTTTTTCAATATTCTGCCTAAGATCTGGGTTTGGTATTAATATTTACGGCAGATCGTTTAGACAACGTATCGGCATTCATAAAACATTAATAAAAAGATCAAAGGAGACGCTGTGGATACAAATCGTAGAGATGCTCTTAAATTGGGGGCATCCGCTGCCGTGAGTGGCATGTTTATTTCTAATGCCATTGCTGCCCCAGACAGCCAGCCACCGATTGTTATCGAGCCTTTAACTGGTAAGGCCGGCCTTAGAATTGCCAACTACTTACCAAAAATGGGCGCCACTTCTCGATTAGGTTTAGTAACAAATGAAGGTCTTATAGTGGATATTCCTGCTGAGGCTGCTCGCCAAAAAGTACAGATCTCATTTGACCCTACTTCAATGATCTCACTAGCAGCTTCTGGTAACAAAGGGTTGCTTGAGTTGGCAGTGTTATTTAAAGGTCGCGGAAGTAATTTAACGAATGTGAACCAAGTGATTTTGTTATCACCCATTCCTAAACCGCAAAGCAATATTTATTGTGTGGGCTGGAACTATTTAGATCATTTTGAAGAGGGTCTTAAACATCGTGCTGATACTGCTGTAAAGGAGTATCCAAAGGTACCCGTACTCTTTACAAAAGGTACGCAAACCATGAATGGCCCATTCGATCCCATTCCATACGATAGTAGTTACTCGACTATGATTGACTGGGAGGCTGAGTTAGCGCTGGTAATCGGTAAGAAGGGTAAGAATATCTCGGAAGAGAATGCGATGGATTATGTCTTTGGTTATTCCGCTTATAACGACACAACTGCTCGCGATGTACAACAAAAGCGTCACTCTGGTCAGTGGTTTAAGGGTAAGAGTTTAGACGGCCATGGCCCTATGGGTCCTTGGATAGTGACCGCCGGTGGCGTTAATTTAGATGACACTCGCATTATCTGTCGCGTGAATGGAGTCGAAAAACAAAACGCCAGTTATAAGCAAATGTACTTCAAGATTCCGGTAATTATCTCCGAGCTCTCACGAAGTCTTACTCTATTGCCTGGTGACATCATTGCGACTGGAACTCCATCTGGGGTTGGTGCTGGAAGAACTCCTCAGGAATTTATGAAGCCGGGCGATGTAATGGAAACAAATATCACCGGTATCGGCATCATCCGTAACAAGATTGTTTAACTGGTTAACCTAGTACTTTCCTGATAACAGCAAGGACCTAGAGGACCCAGAAGTGATGGGTTCCGTCCTTGCCCAACTGCTCAACTAAACCAAATTCCCAGTCGAGATAGGCCTGCATTGCTGCAGGATCTACATTAGTTCCTTCATAAGGGCGCTTGTAGCGATCCAGAGGAGGTGAGGCTAAATGACTTGGGCCTTTCTCTAGCTCCAATCCCGCTTTTACCCAGGCAGCATTTCCGCCTTCCAAAATAAAGACCTCGGCATCCGTTAAAGCTTGAAGCTCTTCTGCTGCAAAGAGGCTGAGTTCGCTCGGTGAGCTCGTCACGATATAGCGATCCACCTGAGGAATCTTCTTCATAGCTTGTGCAAGCTGTGATCGCAGGGCGTACCAGCCACCAGGAATATGTCCCTTAACGTAGTTGGCGTGTGTGCTGAAGTCAATGGCAACAGTATTACTATCCGTTTTTAACCAATTGGAGGCTGTTACCGCATCTACGCTTTCAATTGCTGGAAGGATAGGCAAAGGGGTTGTCCAGATGCCCTTTTCGGTGAGGTCGGAATGTGTCACTCCATCGAGTACGTATACATCCCACGCCATTTGCGCCAACCAGGAAGCGGGCATATTTGCGCGTACTCCACCACCACTGGGGTCAACTAACACTACGCGAGCGCCTCGGACCGGAGCAACCATCTCGGTTTCTTGAACTAACTGTCCGCCAGGTACGGATCTAAATCCTGGAAGATGGCCTGCCTCATATTCTTCAGGCGTACGTGTGTCAAAAAAATAAGTAGTCCGCTCGGATTGTGTTTTCCATTTCTGAATATCCGCAAGGCTAGCGCGCTTAACGCCTGCTCTATCGGCAACGCTGCGGGCACGTTCTGCTGCGTCACTTTTCGTGGCTTCGCTCACTTCCTGAAATTTCCTGCTTTGACCTTTATCTAACTCTTGTCCTGCTAGGGTCCAACCAATCGTACCGTTGCGTAGCGCATTCACTTCGTTTGGAATACCCGCATTAATGAGTGACTGTGTGCCGATAATGCTGCGGGTTCTACCTGCGCAATTCACAATCACTTTTGTTTTGGGGTTGGGTGCTAATTCTGGGAGGCGGAGAACAAGCTCTGCACCTGGAACGCTAATTCCAGTAGGGATGCTCATCGTGTTGTATTCATCGAAGCGACGGACATCCACAACAACGACATCTTCTTTGCTATCAATTAATTGCTTTACCTCTTGGGCAGATAAGGATGGGGTGTGACGTTTAGATTCAACAATCTCGCCAAAAGACTTGCTTGGAACATTGACATCCTTAAATACTTCACCGCCTGCTGCCTTCCAACCCATTACGCCACCTTCGAATACAGACACATCGGTATAACCTAAATTGATTAAGCGCTGAGCAGCTAATTGGGCCAACCCTTCGCCGTCATCTAGCGTGATGATAGGTACATTTTTCTTTGGTAGCTTAGCGTAAGCATCAACTTCAATTCTAGATAAAGGAAGGTTCGCGGCAAAAAGAGGGTGCTCTTGTGCATGAGGATCTTCTTCGCGTACATCTAGAAAGCCAATTTCTTCTTTATTAAGAAGTTTGTTACGGATAAAGGAATAGTTTTTAGTCTGAATGGTCATGCTGTCTCTTATGAATTTGAATAATTGATTTTTAGTCTAATTTGGCGCCGGACTTTTTAACTACTTCACCCCAGCGTGTAATTTCTTGATTGATATAAGTAGCTAGTTCAGGACGTGTCATTTTAGGTACGCTTGCACCCATGGCCGCCCAGCGCTCTTTGATTTCAGGTGAAGCTAGTGCTATCTGTACTTCAGTGCTCATCTTATCGACGATATCCTTCGGTGTTCCTTTGATTGCCCACATGGCGTACCAGCTAGATACGATGAAATTCGATATACCTAATTCCTGGGCGGTTGGAACATTCGGAAATGCATCTACTCGTTTAGAGGTTGTTACCGCTACTGCAATGAGCTGACCATTCTTAATGAATGGTGCGGCACCTGCGAGGGTATCAAACATCATGTCGACTTGACCAGCAACTAGGTCTTGGAGAGCGGGCCCAGTACCGCGATAGGGAATGTGCGTAATGAATAGTTTGTTCTGCATCTTAAAGAGTTCACCGGTTAAATGTTGTGAGGTACCGTTACCCGTAGATGCATAGTTATATTTACCCGGATGTTTGCGAATCTCTTCCATGATCGATTTCAGATCATTCTTTGGGAATTTGGTTGGATTCACAACGATGACATGGGGAACGCTACCAATAATCGCGATAGGCTCAAAATCTTTGGTGATGTCATAGGAGAGGTTGGCATACATGCTTGGTGCAATGGAATGATGCACCGCACCAAGAAGCCAGGTATAGCCATCTGGCGCCATTTTTGCTGCAACTGCAGCACCCAGAGTTCCGCCTGCGCCACCGCGGTTATCAACCACGATGGAGTCATTTAATTGGGTTGAAAGCTGTCTGGCAAGAGGGCGTCCAAAAGCGTCTACAGCCCCGCCTGGTGGGAAGGGGTTGATAAAGGTGATCGGCTTGTTAGGCGTTGGCCAGGATGTGTTTTGGGCATTGGCTGAGAGCCCGATTAGGGCGCCAATAAGTAATAGAACGACTTTTTTAATCATGATGTCTGACTCCGAATTATATTTTTATTAATGGCCCTATTTTGGCTGAACCCGCCAATATAAGAGTTATCCCTGATTTAGGGGGTGATTTTCTATGGTTTTTATGGGGATATACTGATTTAGCTGTCGGTATAAATATTCAATTATTCACAGGAGACGAGATGTCACAACACGATACATTGTTGGCTGCTTTTGAGACTTACAAAGCTGAAAACGAAAAATTTATTGAAAAAGGTATTAAGGCATCTGCTGCACGTGCACGTAAGGCCTTGCAAGAAATCGCTGGCGCCTGCAAAGAGCGTCGTAAAGAAATTACCGCTACTAAAGAGGCAATGGAAGCTAAGAAGTAATTCTCATTCCAAACTGATTATTAAGCCTAGCTTTTACGAGCTAGGCTTTTTTGCTTGTGCGCAACGAAATTAAAAGTAGCGCTAGATAGCAACGCTAAATAAAGTGAGCTTCATTGCCTTGCTTCGAATGGGAACAAGCGCTTGGTACTCTGGGCTATTGGCCCAAGTGTGCGCATCCTGTGTACTTGGAAATTCGAGCTCTACAAAGGTGTTGAAAGGTGCGCTACCTAGTTCATTCCAAAATAGCTCGGCAACGGAACCCCGATTTTTGATCAAGCCTTTATAAAGCTCAACCGTTTGACCAACTTGGGATCGGTATTGCTCAAAGGCGCTCTGATCACCCAATTCCATTAGCCCAATTACTTTGACCATCATGCCCCCAATAAATTACCGAAAACCAACAGAGTATATCCACGCTATAGTGAAGGTGTGAATACAGGGCAATTTTTTCAGTTGGGCCTCAAGAAAGCAATCAAAAGGAGCATTATGAAAATCGGATTTATTGG
>CANCPL010000042.1:0-19827 GCA_947380065.1 Burkholderiaceae bacterium
GCAGCATCATCCAAAGATTGCAGGCTCGCTTCAAAAGCGCCGACCTTGGCAACGACTTTGCGATACTGTTTTAAGAGGCGGTCGTTACGACTGCCGACCAGGGTTTTAAGAAGACCGATTACCATGGGATATTGAAGAAAATTAAGTCCTTGAGTTTATCACCCGTAACCCCATTTTCTATGAACTTTGCTCCCAAACCGTCCCGCAAGCACAAAGCCCATGACTGGATGGATTACCTGCGAGAATCCGATGGTCTAGGGGGAATTTTGGCCAAAACTGAGGATTTAGCCAAACTCAAGACGATTATTAACGCAGCACTGACAAAGCTTGATTTAGGGCATCTGAGCTCAAAAATAGAAGCTGGATGGCGCTCAGGCTCGCAAGATGAGCTGTTCTTACTGGTCAGCAGCGCTAGTATTGCAACCCGCTTACAGCAAATATTACCTAGCTTAATCAATGAGTTAACTAAATCTGGGCTGTCCTGTAAGGCAGTAAAAGTACGTGTAAAACCAGCTCCACCGGCCTGGGAGGTAAAGCCCCGTTTAGCTACTCAGCGCGAAAGACCACAAGGACTGAATGAGGTCGCCAAAAAGTCTTGGGAGTCACTATTGGAGAAATTAGGGCCAGACTCAGGTTTGCGCTCTTCCATCGAGAAACTACTCAAAAACAAACCAAAGTAGCCAAAGATTCATTCATCCCACTTGGTGCCGACTAAAAAAAGAGGGGTTGGCTTTCCTGAGAATAGGCTGATGGCGCTTTATTTTCAGCAAAGGTGCTGATTTCATAAGCACTTGGATCTTCCAAAAGCTTACGTAAAAGTGCGTTATTGAGGGCGTGACCTGACTTCTCAGCAATATAAGCCCCAACAATAGGATGGCCAATAAGGTACAGATCGCCAATCGCATCCAAGATTTTGTGGCGCACAAATTCATCTTCATAACGAAGCTCTTCGTTATTCAAAATTCGATGCTCATCCAAAACAATCGCGTTATCCAAACTACCGCCACGAGCTAAACCCATTTCGCGCAATGCCTCTACTTCATGCGCAAATCCAAAAGTACGCGCACGACCAATTTCACTGCGGTAAGCTTGTTCTGCAAAATCCACTACAAACCGTTGCCCAGTTTTATCAACAGCTGGATGCTTAAAGTCAATCGTGAAGTCCAACTTAAAACCAAAGAATGGTTCTAAGCGCGCAAGCTTGTCACCTTCGCGAACCTCTACTGGTTTTTTAATCACCAAAAATTGACGTGGCGCATCTTGCTCTGCGATACCAGCAGATTCGATTAAAAATAAGAATGAAGCGGCACTACCATCCATGATGGGCACTTCTTCACCATCAAGCTCAATAAATAAATTATCAAGGCCAAGGCCCGCACAAGCTGAAAGAAGATGCTCTACAGTAGAAACACGAACACCATCCTTTTGTATAACCGAGGCAAGCCTTGTATCACATACAGCTAAAGCGGTTGCAGGCACAATCGACTGTTCAGGTGTATCCACTCTAACAAATTGAACCCCTGAATTTACTGGTGCAGGCTTAATAGAAATCGTCACCTTGCGACCAGAATGCAAGCCAATCCCCACGGTCTTAACCGGAGTGGCGATAGTGCGTTGCTTCATCATGTTTAGATTTCTAAATTCAGGGAGTGTTAGTTATTTAAATAATTCGAATTACAGCTTTTTGAGAATAGAGGCGGCATCACTCACTTCAAACTTACCAGGAGCTTCATGGTCTAATGACTTCACAACACCATCTTCAATAATCATGGCATAGCGATCTGAACGAACGCCAAAACCACGAGCCGTTAAATCTAACTCTAGACCTAACTTCTTGGTGAACTCCGCGCTACCATCGCCCAACATGCGAATTTTCTTGCCAACCTTTTGATCGCGTCCCCATGCACCCATTACAAATGGATCATTTACAGAAACACACCAAATCTCATCAACACCCTTGGCCTTAATCGCATCATAGTGCTCGACGTAACCAGGCACATGCTTTGCTGAGCATGTCGGTGTAAATGCACCAGGCAATGCAAACAACACAATCTTTTTTCCAGCTGCAATCTTTTCAACTTCAAAAGCATTTGGCCCTAAGGAGCAGCCTTCAGTCTCTTCATTCATAAACTCATAAAGAGTAGCGTTAGGTAATTTTTGTCCAACTGCAATCATGACATCTCCAATAAATAATTGTTAGTAAGCATGCCAACGCAAGCGCGGGATTCGTCGTCCGGAGGGGCGCCGCGCTGGCATTACGCAATTAACTATTGTATTAAGCAGTCAATTAATCTGCTTGCTTACGTAAAAAGGCTGGAATTTCATAGTAATCAGCCCCTTTATCCAACATCGATTTAGCCTGAGGAGAACTATCTGCACCTAATGTAGGCGCAGGAGTCGCTTCACGAGAGCTACGAAAAACACGTGGCAAATCATACTGGCTGTAGTCAACGCCAGTACTTGCTGGTTGAGTTGCCATTGTTGGAGCACTACCAGATCCAGTTAAGGCTAAACCCGCGCTAGTACTTAACGGGGAGTCCAAGCTCACTTTACTCATTACCGCTGATGCACTGGCAGGGGCAAAGCTATTGAGGTCTGCCATCGTTGGCATTGCATCATGAGTACCAGTAGCCTGTCTCCAAACCACTTCAGGCTGGTTGTTTTTACGAGCCTGAGGATTATTCAAGCCTGTAGCAACAACCGTTACACGCAATGCATCCCCTAAGGCCTCGTCATACACAGTGCCGAAAATGACGGTTGCATCATCGGCGGCATAACCACGAATCGCCGCCATAACTTCGCGAGTCTCGGACAACTTTAATGAACGACTAGCAGTGATATTTACCAATACACCGCGTGCACCAGATAGATCTACACCTTCAAGTAACGGCGACGCAACTGCAGCTTCAGCCGCTAAGCGCGCGCGATCCATACCAGAAACAGTGGCCGTTCCCATCATGGCTTTACCTTGCTCACCCATCACTGTTTTCACATCTTCAAAGTCAACGTTAATTAAACCTTGAACATTGATGATTTCTGCGATGCCAGAAACTGCGTTATGCAACACATCATCTGCGCAAGCAAACGCCTTGTCGAACTCAGCATCTTCACCCATCACCTCAAAGAGTTTTTCATTGAGCACAACAATTAATGAATCTACATAAGATTCAAGTTCAGTGGCGCCGTTTTCTGCAACTTTTAAGCGCTTCACACCCTCAAAATCGAAGGGCTTGCTAATCACGCCAACTGTTAGGATGCCCATCTCTTTGGCTACTTGAGCCACGATTGGAGCTGCCCCAGTTCCAGTTCCACCACCCATACCTGCAGTGATAAATACCATATGCGCACCTTGTAAGGTATCGGCAATACGTGCACGAGCCTCTTCGGCTGAAGCTGCGCCGATTTCTGGTTTAGCCCCTGCCCCTAATCCGCTAGAACCCAGTTGCAAATTCACAGATGCTTCCGAACGCTGCAAAGCGCCCGCATCGGTGTTCATGCAAATGAACTCTACGCCGTTAACACCGCGACGGATCATATGCTGGACAGCATTGCCACCAGCGCCACCGACTCCAACCACTTTAATAATGGTCTTGCCAGCTGTTTCTTGATCTAACATTTCAAATTCCATATACCCTCCTAGGTAAATACGTACTACATTGACGACGACGAAAAAAACTTAAAAATTTCCTGCAAACCATTCCTTCATGCGCGAGATAACACCTTGCAACGCGCCAGATTGAGAAACGCGACGGCCCCGCAACAATTGCGCTTGGCCTTCCATCAACAAACCTATGCTGGTGGCATATCTTGGGCTACGTAAAACCTCATGCAAATGTCCTCGATATTCAGGCGTACCAATACGAGCGGGACGCAAAAAGACTTGCTCAGCTAACTCCACCATGCCAGGCATTAATGCAGTGCCACCCGTTAAAACGATTCCTGAAGAAACCATATCTTCATAGCCAGAGTCACGCACTACGCCTCTTACTAAGGTAAATAACTCTTCGACACGAGGCTCAATGACTGCTGCCAGAGCCTGCTTTGACATAGGGCGTGGCTCACGATCACCAACACCAGGTACGTCAATCATGGCAGCCGGATCCGCCATCTCTTGACGAGCAATACCATGAGCTATCTTTAAATCCTCGGCATCAATCGTTGGTGTGCGCAATGCCATCGCAATGTCATTAGTGATTTGATCGCCTGCAATTGGAATAACTGCAGTATGACGAATTGAACCTTGACAGTAAATTGCAATATCGGTTGTGCCGCCACCAATATCAACCAATACAACGCCAAGCTCTTTTTCATCTTCGGTTAACACGGCCAAGCTTGAGGCTAAAGGCTGCAAAATCAAGTCGTTTACTTCGAGACCACAACGACGCACACATTTCACAATATTTTGCGCCGCGCTAACGGCACCAGTAACAATATGCACCTTCACTTCTAAGCGCAGGCCACTCATACCAATTGGTTCTCGCACATCTTCCTGGCCATCAATAATGAATTCTTGAACAAGGATGTGCAGAATCTGCTGATCAGTCGGAATATTGATTGCTTTTGCTGTCTCTAGAACACGCTCCACATCTCCAGAGCCAACTTCTTTATCGCGAATAGCAACCATGCCACTCGAGTTAAAACTCACAATATGGTTACCAGCAATACCTGTAAATACTTGCACAATCTGGCGATCAGCCATTACCTCAGCCTCTTCAAGCGCCTTCTGAATCGACTGAACAGTTGCCTCAATATTGACTACAACACCCTTCTTTAATCCCTTGGATGCAGTTTGACCAACACCAACCACATTGAATTGACCGTCAGGAGCTAATTCAGCAACCAAGGCTACAACCTTGGAAGTTCCAATATCTAAACCAACCAAAATATCGCGATTGTCTTTACTCATTCACATTCCTCATTGCTTCAACTCACTTTTTCTGCCATCTACATCATTCTTTTTCACACTTGCAGAAGCAAGATGAACTGCAAAACCATTTGCATATCGCAAATCGACTGCATCTACTCGATTTGCCCATTTCTCTTGCACTTGTGGCCAATACTTAAATAAGCGCGCTACACGCTCCTCCGTTAAATTTTTATCAGAACTCTCTTCATCGCGCCCAAACTCAACCTTCATCCCATTGGACAGTCTTACATGCCACGCATAGCGCTCAGTAAGAGCAAGGCTAGTTACCTCTGCACCCCATGGCTTAAACCAATTGTTGGCTTTTTCATAAAGACTCATGACTTCTTTACCAGCATCTGCAGGGCCTGAAAAATCCACAAGGTGCACATCGTCACCGACTTCCGATGTACGCCCAGTAAAGAGTTCACCATGGGTATTCATGAGAGTATGACTTTCAGCGCCACCCCATGTACCAAAAGGTTTCTGCTCTTCAATACTCACCACTAATCCATTTGGCCAGACACGACGGACATTCGCATGCCTGACCCAAGGCATGCTTTCAAAACCACGCTTCACATCTTCCAATCGAACACTAAAGAAATTACCCTGCACCGTTTCTAATACCTGCTGCTTCACGATGGGCTTATTAATATGTTTTAGTACTTGACCAGCAACAGGTTCAATTTGAATTTGTTTCAAAGTAAATACTGGACGCTGACTAAGCCAAACTAAGATGCCAATCACTAGCATTACGGCGAAGCAACGCATCAACAAACGACTCAACTTCTCCATGCGCTCTGAATGATTCCAAAGCGGAGACATCAACATCGAGAAAATTTCACCGAAGCGGTCCATAAAGTTACTCATGCAGGAACGCCTTCTTTTTGCTGCAACGTTTGACTTAGTATCCAAAGCACTAAGTCTGCATACTCAATACCAGCCGCTTTAGCAGCCATAGGTACCAAAGAATGAGAAGTCATACCGGGGGAAGTATTCATCTCCAGCAAGTAGGGCTTACCAGTCTTTTGATCCAACATCACATCCGCACGTCCCCAGGTACGACAACCCAATGCTTTATATGCAGCCAAAGCCAATTCCTGAACAACTGCATTGACTTCAGGTGCAAGTCCAGTCGGGCACAGGTACTGAGTTTCGTCAGAGAAATACTTATTATGAAAATCGTAATTTGCTTGTGGTGGAATAATTTTGATCACCGGCAAAGCTTCTGCCGCCATACCCTGACCAACTAATGGGCAAGTTAACTCATCACCAATGATGCAAGTCTCTGCTATCACTTTTTTATCCAATCCAGCGGCTAGCTTATAAGCAGCCGGCAACTCATCAACCGATTGAACTTTTGTTAAGCCTAAAGAAGAGCCCTCATGGGCAGGCTTCACAATTAATGGCAAGCCCAAATGCTGGACAACTGCATTCCAATCGCTATCAGCGGTTAACTCTTCATACTCAGGAGTAGCGAGTCCATTACTAATCCAGACTTGCTTAGTCACAATCTTGTCAATTGCTAAAGCAGAAGCTAATACGCCACTGCCGGTATAAGGAATACCTAATAATTCCAATAGGCCTTGAATAGTTCCATCTTCACCAAAGCGGCCGTGTAAAGAAATGAATACGCGATCAAAATTTTCTTTGGCTAATTCAGTGGGGCAACGTAAACCTGTATCAAATCCATGGGCATCAACCCCCTTTGAGCGCAAAGCCTCTAATACACCATTACCAGACATGAGAGAGATTTCCCTCTCACCAGATTTACCGCCTAGTAATACGCCAACGCGACCTAAAGAGTTGAGGTCCAAGCTAGCTAAGCTGGACTTAACGCGATCACCCCAAGAACTCAAATTAGCACCTAACTTAGACATTCTTTGCCTCCGACAGCGAATGCGGCAAAGCAGAAATTGATCCTGCACCCATTGTGATTAATACATCTCCATCTTTTAAAACTTGACTCAATGTTTCTAGCATCTCTGCAACATTTGCGGCATAGGCAACCGCACTCGTATTTAATAAAGTTTTGGAGTTCTTATCATCAGCGATAGCAGCTTTCATTAAGCTTTTGCTATCAGCACCTGGAATTTTTGCTTCGCCTGCCGGATATACGTCGGTCAATACCAAAGCATCAAAATTTTTGAGAACTTGAACAAATTCACCGAAGCAATCACGAGTTCTAGTGAAGCGATGTGGCTGAAATGCCAAGACTAAGCGACGGTCTGGGTAAGCGCCTCTCGCAGCAGCTAGCGTTGCAGCCATCTCAACTGGATGATGTCCATAATCATCGATCAAGGTAAAGCTTCCACCGGATGCTAGAGGAATTTCTCCATAACGCTGGAAGCGACGGCCAACACCACTAAACTCAGACAGCGCTTTGATAATTGCCTCATCACTAACGCCCAATTCTGTCGCTATTCCAATAGCAGCCAAGGCGTTGCAAACGTTATGCAAACCAGGTAAGTTCAGTATGATGTTTAATGGTCCAGGTTTATTGCCGTGTCTACGTACAGTACGACGGTCAACAGTGAAGTGCATCTGAGTGCCTTCTGCACGAACATTGCTTGCGCGAATATCAGCATCTTCTGATAAGCCGTAACGCAGCACCGGCTGAGATACAAATGGAATAATGTCTCGCACATTGGCATCATCAATACAAAGTACTGCCACGCCATAAAACGGCATACGTTGAATAAATTGCACAAATGCTTGCTTCAAGCGAGCCATATCGTGCTGATAGGTGTCCATATGATCAGCATCGATATTGGTCACTACTTCCATTGCAGGGAATAACTGTAAGAAAGAGGCATCTGATTCATCCGCCTCAACAACAATAAAGTCACCACGCCCCAGACGCGCATTGGCACCAGCCGAATTGAGTTTGCCACCAATTACAAATGTCGGATCTAGACCACCTTCAGCCAAAACCGATGCTACTAAACTAGTAGTAGTTGTTTTGCCATGCGTTCCAGCAATCGCAATACCTTGCTTGAGGCGCATTAGCTCACCCAACATCACTGCACGCTGAATCACTGGAACCTTCGCTGCGCGTGCAGCTAAAACTTCTGGGTTATTGCCTGCAACAGCAGTGGATATCACTACAGCCTCGGCAGTTCCAATATTTTTGGGATCATGACCAATATGAATTAGCGCTCCCAATTCTCTGAGACGCTTAGTCACTGCACCCTCAGTCAAATCTGATCCTGAAACTTGGTAGCCCAAGTTGAGTAGCACTTCAGCAATGCCACTCATGCCAGCACCACCGATACCGATAAAGTGAATTTGCTGAACGATATGCTTCATATACCTACCCCCGCACAGTCTGCACACACTTCAGCTACTCGCTGAGTAGCATGTGGCTTTGCTAACGCATGCGCACGCAATGCCATCTCTTTTAATTCTGAACGATTTAAGTTTTGAATCATCATTGCTAAATCCTGTGGATTTAGCAGTTTCTGTGGCAATAAAACCGCTGCATTCGCGCTTGATAAAAACTGTGCATTCGCAGTTTGATGATCATCAATTGCAAATGGGAAAGGAATAAGGCAAGACGCAACTCCACAAGCTGCAATTTCAGAAACTGTCATCGCGCCTGAGCGACAAATTACCAAATCAGCCTGTGAATACGCAGCAGGCATGTCATCAATAAAGGGTCGAATATCCGCTGTTACAGCCAAGTCCAAATATCGTTTTTGCAGATCTGCTAAATGCTTATCACCGGCCTGATGAATCACTTTGGGACGCGACTCTACTGGTATTAATGCCAAGGCAGCAGGAATATTTTCATTTAAGGCTGCAGCGCCCAAACTGCCGCCTACCACTAATATAGTTAAAGGTCCCTGACGCTGTTCATAACGAGCCAAAGGCAAAAGCATATGATCGAATTCTTCACGAATAGGATTACCTACCCACTCAGCATGTTCCATCGTTTCTGGAAATCCAGTAAGAGTCCGCATAGCAATTTTGCTTAATGCCCGATTAGCACTACCTGCAACTGAATTCGATTCATGCAAAACCAAGGGGCGCTTCAAAAACTTAGTAACTAAACCGCCAGGGAATGTAATGTAACCACCCATTCCTAAAACAACATTTGGCTTTACTCGGCGCATGATTTTCCAGCTTTGAAAACATGCCCGTATAAGGTTGATAGGCAGCATCAACTTTGCCTTTAATCCCTTCCCGCGTAGACCACCAAATTCAACTGCCTCAAAAGGAAAATCGCAAGACTTCACGAGGCGATATTCCATGCCAGCCTGGTTACCCAGCCAAGAGACATTCCAGCCGCAAATCCGCAAATATTCAGCGACAGCAAGGCCTGGGAAGATATGCCCACCAGTACCACCAGCCATTACCAAGATTGAGGGTTTTGTCACAACTTCCCTCCGCGCATGAGAATGCGATTTTCAAAATCAATACGCAACAACATCGCAACAGCTACAGCATTCATCAAAATTCCAGAGCCGCCATAACTCACCAACGGCAAAGTTAAGCCTTTCGTTGGAAGAAGCCCTAGATTCACGCCCATATTGATAAAGGCCTGCCAACCAATCCAAATTGCAACGCCCTTAGCAGCAAGTCCTGCAAAGCTGCGATCTAGTTGCAGAGCAGTTCGGCCAATTAAGAAGGCTCGACGTACGATCCAATAAAATAAGAAGATCATCACTACTACACCAACAAAGCCTAGCTCTTCACCAATTACTGCCATGATGAAATCGGTATGGGCTTCTGGTAAGTAGTGTAGTTTTTCCACGCTACCGCCAAGACCTGTTCCAAACCATTCACCACGGCCAAATGCCATTAGTGAATGAGTTAATTGATAGCCCTTATTAGCAGCATTGTCTACTTGCCATGGGTCCATAAAGGCCAACATACGTCCACGACGAAATGGTGAGAGCGCAATCATCGTTGCACCACTCATCAGACCAACAGCAATCAAACCACCAAATAACTTGGCATTAATGCCGCCTAAAAATAAGATACCAAATGCAATCAAAGCAACTACTACGAATGCACCCATATCTGGCTCAGCCATCAGCAGGCCGCCCACCAGGGCAACCGCAATACCCATGGGTAACATGCCCTTCACAAAAGAATGGAGATATTCCTGGCGCTGGACGGTATAGCTTGCCGCAAAAATCACTGCAGCAAATTTCATCAACTCGGATGGTTGAAAGTTCATCAGGCCCAACGGAATCCATCGCTTAGCGCCATTCACCCCTTTACCCACTCCAGGAATCAAAACTGCAATGAGTAATAAAACAGTAAATCCAAAAATGACTGGCGAATAACGATCCCACACCTTAGTTGGAATCTTGAAAGTCCAGATTCCAACACCAATCGCAATCGCCAAAGAAATGACGTGACGAATCAGGAAAAAGTTACTGCTGTAGTTAGCATACTTAGGCCCATCAGCCAAAGTAATTGAGGCGGAGTACACCATCACTAGACCAATCAACATCAGCGAAAGAATTGCCCATACGAGTAACTGGTCGTAATCCATCATGCGCGAACGGGTTTGCTCTACACCTGATACAGCATCTCGCAAGCCAGTTCGGAAGTTATCAATCCCACCACGGGAAAAACTCCAGAAGCGATTTAGTCCAAGGCGATTTTCAGGAAATAATTTTTCTTTTAAGTTCATACCTGAACTCCCTCAAATTGCATTCCCAACTCTTCAACTTCTGCAGCAAATACTTGGGCTCGTTCAACATAATCACGGAACTGATCTAAGCTTGCGCATGCGGGAGATAGCAGAACTAAATCTCCAGATACCGCTTTAGCTGCTGCTGCCTGTAATGCAGACTTCAGATCGCCACAATTCATACTCTGAATATCAGAACCTAGGGCCTGACCTATTGCTGCACCATCCTTACCAATTAAGAAAGCGCCTTTAACAAAACGTAAAGCTGGTTCACGTAATGGGCTGAAATCTTGCCCCTTGCCTTCACCGCCAGCAATTAACCAAATTCGTTTTCCTGATTCGTTGTTACCTAGGCCATTTAATGCGGCAACTGTAGCGCCAACATTGGTACCTTTACTATCATCCACATACTCAACATCTTTAACGATCGCAATGCTTTGCACACGATGCGGCTCGCCATGGTAATCACGCAAGCCATGCAACAGTAGGTTCATCGGTAAATGAGCAGCACGCGCTAAGGCTAGCGCAGCTAAGGCATTTAATGCATTATGCCGACCGCGAATTCTGAGAGCATCGGCTGGAATCAAGCGCTTGAGTCGTAATGGCTCATCCTCTTCAACGGCTGCAGACTTGCGACGACGTTTAGGTTTTGGCTCCACATCCTCATCCACTTCGGCCCACACCAGCCAATCAATTCCACCTGCACGTAAGTCATGCTCAATACCAAAAGCACCTTGCTCATCTGGACGGTTAGAACCAAAAGTCACAATCGATTTATTTGCTTTTTGCTCTTCAGAAAGCAGACCCATCACAATAGAATCATCACGATTCAAAATACATACCGTATCAACACCAAAAATCCTTGACTTTGCATCTGCGTAAGATTGCATATCACCATGCCAATCCAAATGGTCTTGAGTAACATTTAGGATTGTTGCTGCAGTTGCGTTGAATGTATGGGTATAGGCCAATTGGAAGCTGGATAGCTCTAGCACCCATATGTCTGGCATATCTATAATTTGATCTGCCAGATCCAAGCAACTCATGAGCTTTTCTAGGGCGGCTGGACTAATATTTCCTGCTACAGCCACTCTCTTGCCAGCACGCTCACAGAGCTGACCGGTTAATGCAGTAGTAGTTGTTTTTCCATTGGTGCCAGTAATTGCTAATACTGCAGTGTTATAGCCAGATTCTTCCGCCTGGGCCATGCGACTTAACGAAGAAATTGCTCTCGCAAAAAATTCAATCTCGCTCCAAACATCAATTTCAGCCTCTTCCGCCTTAGTCAAAAAAGACTGAGTAGGCTCTTTTAGTGGCGATAAACCTGGGCTGATACCAATTACATCAATATTTTTGAGTAAATCATCACTCAAAGGGCCGAAACAAATATCTTTGAGACCGGCAACTCGAAGCTCCTCTAACCAAGCATTTTGGCGTTCAGTAAATGCTGATTGGTCTCGCGTATCCGCTAAACGTAGTTCTGCGCCATTGCGTAAGCACCACTTAGCCATAGCTACACCAGACTCGCCCAATCCCAATATCAGGAATCGGTGTGGTGCTTGATAGCCTTCATCAGCCATAAAAGCTGAATTTGCAAAAGTGTTTTCTAAGATCAACATATTTACTTTTGGATTACCGTAACTTCAAGCTAGACAAGCCAATTAAGACTAAAAGAATGGTGATGATCCAGAAACGCACTACTACCTGCGTCTCCTTCCAGCCACCTAATTCAAAATGGTGATGTAGTGGTGCCATTCGAAAAATACGACGGCCCTCGCCAAAATGTTTTTTGGTGAACTTAAACCAAAACACTTGAAGCATGACTGAGACGGTTTCAGCAACGAAAACGCCGCCCATTACAAAGAGCACAATTTCTTGGCGAACAATAACGGCGATAGTGCCAAGCGCCCCACCCAGAGCTAGCGCACCGACATCACCCATAAATACTTGAGCTGGGTGTGTGTTGTACCAAAGGAAGGCTAAGCCAGCACCGCCCATGGCTCCGCAGAAAATCATTAACTCACCAGCGCCTGGAATGTAAGGAAAGAGTAGATACTTTGCATAAATCGCGTTACCCATCACATAGGCAAAGGCACCCAAAGCAGCTCCCACCAAAATCACCGGCATGATGACAAGACCATCAAGACCATCAGTTAGGTTCACGGCATTGCTGCTACCAACAATTACTAAGTAACTCAAAATAATGAAGCCCATCACACCTAATGGATAGCTAATTTCTTTCATGAATGGGATCAGTAAATTACTCTTTGCAGGCAGATCTAAGGCGAATCCGCTTCTGAGCCACTCATAAAATAGTTGCAATACTTTGAGGTTGTTTACTTCTGAAACGGAGAACGCCAGATAAATTGCAGCAAATAAACCAATTAAGGTTTGCCAGAAAAATTTCTCTCTTGAGGCCATTCCTTTGGGATCTTTGTAGACCACTTTACGGTAGTCATCTACCCAGCCTACTAAGCCAAATCCAAAAGTAACAATCACCACAATCCAAATAAATCGATTGCTTAGATCAGCCCACAACATACATGAAATAAAGATGCCGATCAGAATTAGAACGCCACCCATTGTTGGCGTACCTGTTTTCACTAAATGAGTTTGTGGTCCATCAGTACGGACTGCCTGACCCATTTTTAAGGCAGCCAATTTACGAATGACCCAAGGGCCTGCTGCCAAGCCAATCAACAATGCCGTTAATGTTGCCATCACCGCTCTAAAGGTGATATAGCTAAACACCCTAAAGAATCCAAAGTCATCTTGCAACCATTGCGCTAACATTAAGAGCATGTTTTAGCCTCCTCTAACAGGGCCTGTACTACACGCTCCATGCGCATAAACCGTGAACCTTTAACCAAAATATTTAAATGTTGATTGCTGCCGCTAGACTGTGCATGCAACACATCTTTTAAGTGCACGATCAGAGCATCCATATCAGAAAAATGTATTGCGCTAGATTTGGTTGCATGTTTGCTGGCAACTTCATTAAATCCTTGAAGAGCAAACTGACATTGTTCTCCTAGGGAAAAAAGTTTTGATACTCCCTGCTCAGCGGCATAAGCGCCGACTTCTCGATGAAACTCTGGACCTTGATTGCCGACTTCACCCATATCACCCAAAATCAACCAAGATAAATTGCCCGATTGTTTTAGCGCATCAATAGCCGCTCTTACGGAATCAGGATTAGCGTTATAGCTATCGTCAATTAAGGTGTGATTTGAATCAATCAACTTTGCTTGCATACGCCCATTGACTGGTGAGAAAGACTCGAGACCCTGCTTGATTTTTTCGAGGCTTACACCAGCGGCTATTCCTACAGCACTTGCAGCCAAAGCATTGCGAACATTGTGACTACCCAAAGTATTTAACTGAACTTCGATGCTGCCTTGTGCTGTTTTTATTTGCACCAATCCATTGCTTAACAGGCTCCCAGTTACTGAAGCTGAGGTTTTGCTCTGCGCTGATGACAGTACAAAATCAATCACTTGACGCCCGGCAGCAGCCTGGTGCCAAACATTTGAAAATTCTGAATCCGCTGGAAATACGGCAACACCATCAACTGGTAAAGCGCGAATAGCATCAGAGTGTTCCTCAGCCACGGCCGCTACAGTTGCCATGAATTCCTGATGCTCGCGTTGAGCATTATTAATTAATGCAATATTCGCTTGCGCAATCGCAGCTAACTGCGCTGTTTCACCAGGGTGATTCATGCCAAGCTCAACGACTGCAAGACGATCCGTAGAACGCAATTTCAAGAGCGTTAATGGCAAACCTATATCGTTATTTAGGTTCCCTTTAGTGACCAAAGTTTGCTGCTCACCAACTGCAGCCTTAAAAATAGAGGCGATCATTTCTTTTACGGTGGTCTTTCCATTGCTACCGGTAACCAATGCCAAAGGAATAGGATGATTAGCACGCCATGCTTTTGCCAAATTTCCTAGTCCAATGCGAGTATTTGAAACACAAATAGCAGGTAGATCTGGCGGGCATTTATCTTGAGCACTAATGAGAGCGGCACTAGCGCCAGCCCTGGCTACATCAGATAAAAAATCATGTGCATCAAAACGTTCACCAACTAAGGCAACAAAAAATTCATTACGATCGATCTGACGACTGTCTGTACCTACTCGAGAAATAGGTATTTCCCGAGCAGCCTCTATAGAGGCATTAACCAATGTACTTCCAGGCAACATCGACTGGGCTTGCGCAAGGTTTGTCATGATGGACATCAGACTCCGCCTCCAGCCGCTAAGCGAATATGCTCTTGGTCAGAGAAATCAAACTTCTTACCATTGATCTCTTGAGTGGTCTCATGACCTTTACCAGCAACCAAAACAATATCGCACGCATCAGCATGACGAATTGCGGCCATTATGGCTGCCGCACGATCAGTAATCATTTGAATATTTTGTGCATCCGCCTTCATGCCATTCCGAATCATCTGCATGATGACCTGCGGATCTTCTGAGCGAGGATTATCGCTAGTAATCAGAATGTGATCGGCATTTTGCTCGGCAACGGTACCCATGAGCGAACGCTTACTGGCATCACGATCACCGCCACAACCAAACACACACCAGATTTTTCCACCACGTTGCTCTGCAATAGGACGTAATGCTTGGAGTGTTTTTTCTAATGCATCAGGAGTGTGCGCGTAATCTACCACTGCTAACAAGCCATCTGTCTTTTGATATTTGCCCAAGCGAATGAGCTCCATACGGCCAAGTACCGGCTGTAATTGACTGACTTTTTTAGCAGCCTCTTCCTGGCTAAGCCCCTGCGTTAGCAATACCGTCCATACAGCAAGTGCATTGCTTATATTAAATTCACCCAATAATGGAATGTGTAGTTCAACGCTTCCTACTCCACCCCAGATAAAGCTTGATTTATAGCCTGCATCACTTAATAAGACATCTTTTGCATAAATAGTTTGCAAACGATCGCCAAATTTTTCAAAGCCCTTAAATGCAGATTGGGATAATGCATATGCCCAGACTTTCAAGCCCTCTTTCACCAATAAATTCATGACTAACTCACGGCCAAAGGCATCATCTAAATTGATCACTACATGCTCAAGACCAGCTTGGTGAAATAATTTAGCTTTTGCCTCGGCATATTCAGCCATGCTGCCGTGGTAATCCAAATGATCCTGAGTCAGATTAGTGAACACAGCACAATTGAATTCAGTCCCGGCAATTCTTTCTTGATGCAATG
Organism: Burkholderiaceae bacterium; assembly: GCA_947380065.1. GTDB lineage: Bacteria > Pseudomonadota > Gammaproteobacteria > Burkholderiales > Burkholderiaceae > Polynucleobacter. The sequence goes on from CANCPL010000042.1 coordinate 15,777, forward strand.
CATGCGAAGACACTTCCATCGCTACTTGTCTTGCTCCAGCATTGCGCAACTCTGCTAGCTGAGTCTGCAATTTAGGTGCGTCTGGCGTGGTGTAGCCGGTTTGTACCAATGAACCTGGAAAGCCAGTGCCTAAGGTGCCTAAAACTGCAGTGCGATGATTGGCGGCATCCAAAGCTTGAGATAGCCATTGCGTAATACTGGTCTTCCCATTTGTGCCAGTGACGCCGATGATTTTTAATTCCTTACTTGGGTAGCCATACCATTTTGCGCATAGCTCGCCTGCTTTTGCAGCAAGATTATCAACTGCAAAACATTGTGGATGATCAATCCATTGATTGTCCATACCCACTGAATCAAAGACTACAGCAGACGCGCCGGCTTCTAAAGCAGCGTAAATGAATTGGCGACCATCGCGCAAAGCATTGCCAAGACCTACCGGGTAGGCAAAAAAGATATCTCCAGACATCATCTGGCGACTATCCGCACACACTTTTGCGGAAGAATTCGCTAGAGTGTGTAAATGGTCCATCAAATGATTGGTGTCTATTTTCAAGTCCACCCTCATCGCTTCAAAACCACAGGTTGAGCTAGAGCACTAGCAGTTTGAATCTCTTGTGTACTCTTATCCTGCAATACCATTTGCTTTACTTTGCTGTCAGGCAAAACATTTAATGTGTGTAATGTTTCACTCACAATAGTTGAGAACACTGGTGCAGCTACATCACCGCCATAATGGCTTCCGCCAGTCGGCTCATCAATCATCACCGCAACAACAATACGGGGGGCACTAATTGGCGCCAATCCCGCAAAATAGGCGCGGTATTTATTACCATAGCCTTTACCAACCAACTTATGCGCTGTTCCAGTCTTACCGCCAACACGGAACCCCTCGGCCTGCGCTTTTATTGCAGTACCTCCTGGCTCAGTAACTGCTTCCATCATGTTGCGCATTTCAATTGCTGTTTTTGGAGAGAGTACTTTAGTGCCTGGTTTAAATTCTGGACTACGCTCAATAGTCAAAGGTACTAATTCACCATCTCGAGCAAAAACGGTATAAGCGCGCGCTACTTGGAAAAGTGAAGCAGAAATACCGTAACCAAACGCAATACGTGCTTGATCAGTTGGCATCCATTTCTTGAAGGGATGCACTGTGCCTGCAACTGCGCCAGGGAAACCAATTTTTGGCGCTTGACCTAAACCAACAGCTGTATAAAAGTCCCACATTTCTTCGGCAGAGAGATTATTCATTGCAATCTTTGCAGTACCGATGTTGCTAGACTTTTGAATAATTTGTGCAACTGTTAAGTTGTCATATGGATGTGTATCTGTAATTGGTTTGGGACCAACCAAATATTTCGCACCAATCACCATATTTGTTTCAGGCTTGACTGCGCCCTTTTCTAAAGCGATTGCTATGGTTAGCGGCTTCAAGGTGGAACCAGGCTCAAATGTATCGGTTAATACACGATTACGTAGTTGCTCACCAGTCAAAAACTTTCGATCATTCGGGTTGTAACTGGGGTAGTTTGCCAGCGCCAAAATCTCGCCTGTTTGGGTATCAAGCACTACAGCACCACCGGCTTTAGCATGATGCTTTTCAACGGCATCTTTCACAGCGTTATAAGCCAAGAATTGAATCTTGCTGTCAATGGAAAGATTCAGGTCCTTACCGTTTTGGGGTAACTGCAAAATAGCAACATCTTCAACTACCCTACCCAAACGATCAACCACCACCCGTCTTTGACCTGGATGACCTGCCAACTCTTTTTCTCTCGAGAGCTCCATACCCTCTTGACCGCGATCTTCAACATTAGTAAATCCAACTACGTGAGCCATCGCCTCACCTTCTGGGTAGAAGCGACGATACTCATTGTTCAAGCCAATGCCTGGGATTTCTAACTGTTTAATTTCCTGCGCTACCGCTGGGTCTACTTGACGCTTTAAGAAAACCTGCTTGCGTTCTTCTTTTAACTTCTTGCGCAATTCAGCTTCACTAATTTGTAAAAGTCTTGCCAACTTTTGTACTTTATCTGCGGCTAAATCATCTGGGACTGTGTCGTTATAAGCGATGACCGATTTAGCTTCTAAGCTGGTTGCAATTACCTGACCATTGCGATCCAAAATTTTTCCGCGGCTTGCTGGCAACTCTAATTCACGCTGGGTACCACGTACGCCTTTGGCTTCATAGAATGCATTTCCTGGACCCTGAATCCAAAACGCACGAAGCAACAGCATCATGAATACAAAGAATAAGAGGAATAGCATCAAACGCGAGCGCCACATTGGTAGGCGCAACACTAAATTTGGCGTAGTAGAGAATCCAACGTGCCTCATTGAGCATCCTTCAAATACAAAGTGCGCTCAGGAGAAATCGGAGACATATGAAGCTGATTGCGTGCAACATCACGGATGCGCGCAGATTTAGAAAGGTTGCGTTGCTCATACTCCAAACGCAGCCAATCTTGATTGAGTTTGCGCTCTTCAATTTGTGCACGCTCTTGAAGAATGAATAACTTACGAGCACGTTGCTGAGCCGCAACCAATGAAAGAGCGCAAATCAATAGCAATGCGAGCAAAGTAAAAGTGGCACGATTCATGCTAATTCATCCATGCGCTTCTCAGCTATGCGCATAATTGCTGAGCGTGCGCGAGGATTCTCAGATACCTCGCTATCACTTGGCTTAATACGTCCAATAATTTTGAGTGCGCTTTGTGGCAAATCTTTTTCGCGTACAGGCAAACCGCGAGGTACCACCACCTTTGCATGTGATTGCATAAACTGCTTCACAATGCGATCCTCAAGGGAATGGAAGCTAATGACTGCAAGTCTTGCGCCGGGCTTTAATAATTTCAAAGCCGCCTTTAAACCGAGCTCCAAATCTTCTAGCTCTCGATTAATAAAAATGCGCAATGCTTGAAAAGTTCTTGTTGCAGGATCTTGACCCACTTCACGTGTTCGCACTACGCTCGCCACCAGATTGGCCAACTCAGTTGTAGTTTTTGGCGACAAACCCTCTTCGCGCTTAGCTACAATAGCTTTCGCAATCTGAAATGCAAAGCGCTCTTCTCCGTAAGTCTTAATCACCCGTGTGATTTCCTCTAGCGGTGCTTGCTCCAACCACTCTGCTGCAGTCAAACCTTGAGCGGTATTCATCCGCATATCGAGCGGACCTTCGCGGCGAAAAGAAAATCCCCGATGCGCTTCGTCTACTTGAGGTGAACTGATACCCAAATCCAACAAAATGCCATCGACTGATTCCACCTCCGCGTACTGATCCATCTGTGCAAAACTGTCGTGCACAATCCTCAACCGCGAATCGCTGATTTGTTGCGCTACTGCGATCGCATCCAAATCCTTGTCGAATGAAATCATGCGTGCCCCAGGATTTAGCTCCTTGAGCAAAGCTTGTGTGTGACCGCCGCGCCCGAAGGTTCCATCGATCACCAAAATTTGGCTTGCTGCATCTTGATTTTGAATCAGCGGACCGCCAACTAGCGCCGTCACCGCCTCGGCCAGTAAAACTGGGCGATGAGTTATGTTCATGGCACCCTGTCATCAAAAATTAAATTGCTTGAGTGCTTCAGGCATGCCTTGTGCAATCGCAGCCTGTTCTTTTGCGGCGTATGTAGCCGCATCCCACAACTCTAAATGACTACCCATACCGAGCAAGATCACTTCTTTTTCAATTCCGGCAGCAGCTCGTAACTCTGGACCAACCAATACGCGACCGGCACTATCCAAATCCATTTCAGCTGCATTACCTAAAAAAATACGGCGCCACCAATGGGCATCCATTGGCAGTTGCGCAACTCTTGCTCTGAAGGTTTCCCACTCTGGTCTTGGGAATAGAAGTAGGCAACCATCGGGGTGTTTTGTGAGCGTAATTCGGCCCTCACCCTGCACCAACAAGGCGTCACGATGCTTTGCCGGCACAGACATGCGGCCTTTTGCATCTAAATTGAGAGCTGACGCACCTTGAAACACCATTTACCCCACTTTTTCACACTTCCTCCCACTTTAGAGGATCGCAATAAGAGGGTCAAGTGTTTT
>CANCPL010000043.1:0-19263 GCA_947380065.1 Burkholderiaceae bacterium
AAAAGACTGCAGCTAAAAAGGTAATCAAAGAAATAGCATTGAGCGCCAATGCGTGGCGCATAAATGGAATGTCTTTTTTGATTCTAAAAAATTCCATGGCTTATTTCTCCTGTGGACGCCAAACTTGGCCGATCGCGAGTTTGTGAATCTTCTTGTGTCTGCCGTACCAAAGGTTGACAAGACCGCGAGAGAAGAAGACAGCCGAGAACATTGAAGTCAGAATACCCAAGCAGTGAACTACTGCAAAGCCTTTGATAGGGCCTGAGCCAAAAGCTAACAAGGCTAGACCGGCAATCAAAGTCGTTACGTTAGAGTCCAGAATCGTTGCCCAGGCTTTGTCGAAGCCGACAGAAATGGCTGTTTGTGGCGAAGCTCCGTTACGCAACTCTTCACGAATACGCTCGTTAATCAACACGTTCGAGTCAATCGCCATACCCAAAGCTAAGGCCATCGCTGCGATGCCTGGCAAGGTGAGGGTTGCTTGCAACATCGATAGCACTGAGATCAGCAAGAGCAAGTTCACTGCCAAAGCGACAACAGAGAAAGTGCCAAATAGTAAGTAGTAGGCCATCATGAAAATCGCGATCGCTGTAAAGCCGATTAAGAGTGACTTAAAGCCCTTCTCAATATTTTCTGCGCCAAGACTTGGTCCAATAGTGCGTTCTTCAATGATTTCCATTGGCGCTGCTAATGATCCAGCGCGCAAGAGCAGGGCTAAATCATTAGCGCTCTCGGTAGTTGGCTGACCAGTGATCTGGAACTTGGAGCCAAACTCACTTTGAATAGTGGCGATAGTGAGTACCTCACCTTTACCTTTTTCAAACAAGATCATGCCCATCGGCTTACCAATATTTTCGCGAGTCACTTCCTGCATGACGCGACCACCAGCAGCATCTAGGGAGATGTTTACAGCGGGACGTTGGTTTTGGTCAAAGCCAGCGCTAGCATCCGTAATGCGATCTCCACTGAAGATCACTGATTTTTTAAATACACCCAAGCGATTTTCACCAAAGCGGAATGTATCCATGCCCGGAGGAGGAGTTTCGCCCAAGCCGATGGTAGACACCAAGGGGTCAGCTAAGCGAGACTCTAGAGTTGCTGTGCGACCAATAATGTCTTTGGCACGAGCAGTATCTTGTACACCAGGTAACTGCACCACAATGCGCTCAGCACCTTGTTGTTGAATTACTGGCTCTTTAACCGCTAATTCGTTCACACGCTTATTCAGGGTGATGATGTTTTGCTTAACAGCGTTATCTTGAATTTCTTTTAAAGCCGTCGGCTTAAATTCACCCACTAATTTTGGTAAAGAGCCATTGGATTTGATTAGCCAAATGAGCTCAGGTTGCCCCGTTGTAAGTACTGCGCGCGCTTTATCGGCATCTTCGACATTGGCGAAATTAATCGAGATGAAATCAGCGCCACGCTCGATACCTTGATGACGAATGCTCTTGTCACGTAATTGACTGCGAATATCGCCCGCCAAGGAAGTCACTTTTTTCTGGACTGCACCCTTCATATCCACTTGCAAGAGGAAATAGACGCCACCACGCAAATCAAGGCCTAGTGGCATTGGCAATGCATTGATTGCACTTAGCCAGCCCGGTGTATTGGACAGCAGGTTTAAGGCAACGGTGTAGTTGGGATCATTTTGATCAACATTTAATTTCTGCTGCAATAGATCGCGTGCACGCAACTGAATGTCAGTGTTATTGAAGCGAACTTTGATAGAGCCTACATTGCCAGCGACTTCGAAGAAGAGACCGGTGTTACTAATGTTGGCTTCCGTCAGAATTTTTTCGACACGAGCCTGCGTTGCCAAATCAACCTTGATGGTTGGCTTGGCAGACGAGACTTGAACCGCTGGAGCCTCACCATAGAAATTGGGTAATGAATATAGTCCGCCGATCAGTAATGCAGCGGCAATGACTAGATATTTCCAGAGAGGGTAGCGATTCATATTGAGATACTTTTAAACAAATAAATTAAGCAGACTTCAGAGTGCCTTTTGGCAATACTGTAGTGATGGCACCTTTTTGCATGTGCACTTCAGTGCCAGCAGAAATTTCAACGGTAACCACTTGGTCTTTCAATGCTGTTACTTTGCCCATGATGCCGCCAACAGTAACAACTTCATCGCCAACGCCTAATGACTCGAGCATTGCCTTAGTTTCTTTTTGACGCTTCATTTGTGGGCGAATCATGATGAAGTACAAAACTGCAAACATCAAAACCAAAGGTAGGAAGCTCATCAAGCCACCAGAATCTGCGCCCGCTGCAGGAGCTTGGGCAAAAGCGTTACTAATCCACATATAAAACCTCCATTAATTACCATTTAAAAACTGCCGAGTTTTTTGACCTGTAAACCTTGGGTCGTAACCCGCAATTCTAAACTGTGTGGGGCTTGGGAGGTGATTTGCAGGGGGTTTTGCCCCCTGTAGGGCTATTAGTCTTGTCCGGGCTCAACCCCACGCTGGCGATTGCTGTGAAATTCCTCGCGATAAGCGCTAAAGCGGTCTTTTCCGAGAGCCTCACGAACTTCAGTCATGAGCTGAAGGTAGTAAGACAGGTTGTGGATGGTGTTGAGCTGTGACCCCAAGATCTCATTGGCCTTTTGAAGGTGATTTAGATAGGATCTGGTGAAGTTTTGGCAGGTATAACAGGCGCAGGTAGGGTCAACAGGGCGATCATCGTCCTTATATCCTGAATTACGCAGCTTAAGGTCACCAAAGCGTGTAAAGAGCCAACCATTCCGAGCGTTTCGGGTGGGCATGACGCAATCAAACATATCAATGCCTAGGCTAACACCCAAAATCAGGTCCTCTGGAGTGCCAACGCCCATTAAATAATGAGGCATGTGTTCTGGTAGTTTTGGTGCAGTGAAATTCAGAATGCGCTCAAACTCGGGTTTTGGCTCTCCAACTGAGAGGCCGCCAATGGCAATGCCATCAAAACCTTGCTGACTCACGGCATCTAAAGAGAACTCACGAAGATTCTCGAACATGCCGCCCTGTACGATACCAAAGAGCCCATTGCCAGTATTGAGCTCACGAAATCGCTTGAGAGAGCGATCGCCCCAGCGTAAAGACATCTCCAGTGAGGCACGTGCAGTTTTTTCGGAAGTGGGCTGCCCTTTAATCTCGTACGGAGTACATTCATCAAACTGCATAGCAATATCGCTATTAAGTACCGCCTGAATTTCCATCGATACCTCTGGAGACATAAATAATTTATCTCCATTAATTGGTGAAGCAAAGGTGACGCCCTCTTCAGAAATCTTGCGTAATGCGCCTAAGCTAAATACTTGAAAACCACCTGAGTCAGTGAGGATAGGTTTATCCCAGCCCATAAAGCGATGCAAGCCCCCATGCTTCTTAACGACGTCCAGTCCTGGTCTTAACCAAAGGTGAAAGGTGTTGCCCAAAATAATTTGTGCCTTGGCTTCATTTAGGTCACGCGGCGTCATCGCTTTTACCGTGCCATAGGTTCCTACTGGCATGAAGATCGGCGTTTGTACACTGCCGTGCGGGAGATCAAGCTGCCCAAGGCGGGCGGGACTTTGTGAGTCGCGCGCCAGAATGTTGAAGTGAACGGGTTTGGTCATGGCTTTGTATTCTCGAGTCGGCAAAGAAACATCGCATCTCCATAACTGAAGAAGCGATATTTCTGATGAATGGCATGTTGATAAGCAGCGCGAATGTTATTGATTCCGGCAAAAGCACTAACCAACATTAATAAAGTAGATTTTGGCAGATGAAAGTTTGTTAACAAACAATCTACGGTTTTAAATTGATATCCCGGAGTAATAAAAAGATTGGTCTCACCGCTACTTTGCCCGCTAGCCGCCTGGCTCTCTAAGGCTCGCAGACTGGTGGTGCCTACCGCAATCACTCTGCCACCATTTTTCTTGGTTGCTTCTATTGCTTGCAAAGTTTCGTTGGGAATGGAGAACCACTCGTAGTGCATCTTATGTTTTGAGAGATCTTCTTCGCGCACAGGTGTGAATGTACCTGCGCCCACATGCAATGTGACGGTTGCTTGTTTAGCGCCCAATTTCTGAAGTTCTTGCAAAATCGCCTCATCAAAATGTAAGCCAGCTGTAGGTGCCGCTACAGCGCCTGGATTTTTAGCAACAACGGTTTGATAACGCTGTGCATCTTCGCCGTCAGGTTGATGTTCGATGTATGGCGGAAGAGGTAGTTCACCAAAGCGCTCAAGTAAAGAAAAAACATTCTCAGGAAAGCGAACCTCATAAAAACGTCCGTCGTAGCCAATCATTTCCACGGGGAAGGTTTCCCCAGCCTGATTATGGACATGAACAGTGGTTCCAGTTTTTGGCACCTTGGACGCCCTTATTTGTACCCATGCCTGTTTTTCGCCGCTGATGCGTTCAATGAGTAATTCAACGTTTCCACCAGTCTCTTTTTTGCCATGCAATCGTGCGGGAATGACCTTGGTGTCATTGAAGACTAATAAGTCCCCAGGCTGAACAATGCTAAGAATGTCCTTAAACTGTCGATCTACCAATTGAACGTGATTTGGCCCGCCAGCCTTTACCTCTAGGAGGCGGCTATCGGTTCTATTCGCCAAGGGATGTTGGGCGATTAGTTCGGCAGGAAGTTCGTAATTGAAGTCGGAAAGTTGCATAGCATTACCATCAGGTATTAGATTTTAACGATGACTACTAAACAAGCACCAAGCACACTCCAAAAGATGGGTTTAGATAGCCCTATGGCCCTTGCTTTGCACTTGCCATCCCGTTATGAGGATGAGACGGAGTTGCTCACCATTGAGGAGGCTATTGTCCAGGGTAGGTTTAACTCAGCCCAGACCCAGGGGATGGTCATCCGTAATCAGGTCTTGTTTCGGCCAAGAAGGCAAATGGTCGTCACTATTGAGGACCAAACTGAAACCTTAAATCTTCGCTTCCTCAATTTTTACCCTAGCCAACAAAAGCAGATGGCAGTAGGCGTCAATATCCGAGTGCGCGGTGAGGTGCGCGAAGGTTTTCAGGGTCCAGAGATGGTGCATCCTACTGTGCGAGCTGTAGCTCCGGATGCTCCTTTACCTGCTAGTTTGACTCCTGTTTACCCTGCAAGCGTTGGTGTCTCGCAAACTATTATTCGTAAGGCAGTCACGCAAGCCTTGCGTGACCCATGCCTACAAGATAGCTTGGCCGAGTTCTTACCCAAAAAACTGATGGCCGAGATGTTGCCGAGTAATGACTGGCCCAACTTACAAGCGGCGATTACCTACTTGCATCAACCACCCGCCGATGCCAATACCCAGGCATTACTAGAGCGTACCCATCCCGCGTGGCGTCGGGTGCAATTTGAAGAGCTTCTTGCGCAACAAATCTCTTTAAAAAGAGCGCATGCGATTCGTCGAGAACGGCATGCACCAAGTTTTACAAAAGAAAAGAAGCAAAGTTTTGAAGAAGGGTTGTTAAAAGCTTTACCCTTTAAATTAACTCACGCACAAGAACGTGTTTGGTCAGAAATTAGTAATGACCTCTCCAACGCTTTCCCCATGAATCGTCTCCTGCAAGGGGATGTTGGGAGCGGGAAGACCGTAGTAGCCGCCTTGGCCGCTGCGCGGGCAATGGATCATGGTTATCAAGCCGCCATCATGGCCCCTACTGAGATCTTGGCTGAGCAGCATTACCTCAAAATGAAAGAATGGTTTGAGCCTTTGGGGGTTCAGATCGCTTGGCTATCAGGAAGCTTAAAGGCTAAAGAAAAAAGACTGGCACATGAAGCCATTGAGAGTGGAAAAGCCCAATTGATTGTTGGTACTCATGCCCTCATTCAGGAGAGCGTGAGTTTTGCTAAGTTAGGTCTAGCGGTGATTGACGAGCAGCATCGCTTTGGCGTGAGACAGCGTTTAGAAATTCAGCAACGCGTTGGCTCAGAATTATTTTACTGTCATCAGTTGATGATGTCTGCCACTCCTATTCCACGCACTTTAGCGATGACCTACTACGCTGATTTAGATGTTTCCGTAATTGATGAGTTACCTCCTGGACGAAAACCGATTGCTACTAAAGTAGTTAAAGCTAGTCGTCGTGATGAGGTCATCGGTGGTTTGCAAAGTTGGCTATCTAAGGGGTTACAAGCGTATTGGGTTTGTCCTCTCATTGAGGAGTCCGAAGTGCTGCAATTACAAACAGCAGTTGAGAGTTTTGAACAACTCACGCAAGCTTTGCCTGGCTTTAAAGTTGGCTTAGTACATGGCAGACTAAAGGCAGAAGAAAAAGCGGCAGTCATGGCCGCCTTCAAAGCGAACGAAATTCAACTCTTGGTAGCTACTACGGTGATTGAGGTTGGTGTTGATGTCCCCAATGCAGCATTGATGGTGATTGAGCATGCAGAGCGTTTTGGCTATGCCCAGATTCACCAGTTGCGTGGGCGCGTAGGCAGAGGCTCTGCAGATTCAGTCTGTATTTTGATGTATGCCGAGCCACTCTCGATGGCTGCTAAGGAGCGTTTGCAAACTTTGCGTGAGACATCGGATGGGTTTGTGATTGCTGAGCGCGACTTGTCACTTCGTGGACCTGGTGAATTGCTTGGTGCTAAACAATCAGGCGATGCCATGCTGCGCTTTGTAGATTTGCAACGGGATGCTTGGTTAATTGAGCTAGCCCAGCAGGCGGCAGAGCGCTTACTCGCTGAGCATGCAGATTTGGTGGAGCGTCATTTAGAGCGTTGGCTCGGAGCTCGTGCGGAATTTCTAAAGGCTTGATAATTGCATCATGAATTTAAGAGAGCGCTTCATTTCATACGGCTACCTCATTAGGTTGGACAAGCCTATTGGCACGCTCTTACTGTTATGGCCTACGCTCTGGGCTCTTTGGTTGGCAAGCAGCGGTATACCTGATCTGTCTGTATTGCTGATCTTTACTATCGGGACCTTTTTGATGCGCAGTGCAGGATGTGCAATCAATGATTATGCTGATCGTGACTTTGACCGCCATGTGAAGAGAACGCAAGGGCGCCCAGTTACCAGTGGAAAAATCTCAGGTAAAGAGGCTGTTGCAGTAGCTGGCACCTTAGCCTTCATTGCTTTTTTACTGATTCAACCGTTGAATGCATTCACCAAGCAACTGTCAGTGCTTGCTTTGCTGGTTGCCTTTATCTATCCCTTTACTAAACGCTTTTTTGCTATGCCCCAAGCGGTCTTAGGGGTTGCCTTTGGCTTCGGTATTCCCATGGCATATGCGGCGATTCTGGATTTCATTCCCCTGGAGGCTTGGATTCTATTTGTGGGGAATATCTTTTGGGCAATTGCCTATGACACTGCCTATGCCATGGTTGATCGTGATGATGACTTGCGTTTAGGCTTGAAAACATCTGCCATTACTTTTGCTCGGTACGATGTACTTGCAATTGCAATAAGCTACGGCATTTTGTTCGTAAGCCAGTTATGGGTTGCACAATTAGCTGGTCTCAGTAATTATTTTCTAGTGGGCTGGTTCGCAGCATTAACTTGTGCGATCTATCATCTAAAACTGGTATCTACTCGCAACAGAGAAAATTGCTTTAAGGCATTTCGCCATAACAACTGGCTAGGTGGATTTTTATTTCTCGGAATTGTATTGGGACTAGCTCTGTCCTAGCTCATCACCCATAGCTTTACCGCGTTGACTTGCGGCATCAATTGCTTTTTCTAATATCTCGTTCCAACCCTGCTGTTTCATCACATCAAGGGCTGCTGCAGTAGTGCCGCCCTTTGAAGTTACTCTTTCGCGTAGAACACCAGCATGTTCCTCGGAGTTATGGGCTAACTGTGTTGCACCTTCAAGTGTGGCGTATGCCAGCTTACGCGCTGTCTCTGAATCAAGACCTAACTTCTCACCAGCAGACTGCATTGCCTCTAAAAATGCAAAGACATAAGCAGGGCCGCTACCAGAAACAGCAGTTACTGCATCCATCAGCTTTTCTTCGCTTACCCATACGGCTTGACCCACTGCATTACAAATCATTTCCGATAAAGTGCGATCACCATCATTTACTGCGGCATCTGCAAATAGACCCGTAATACCTTTACCAATGAGGGCTGGAGTATTTGGCATGGCGCGCACACAACGCGTATGGTCTAACCAGCGACTCATATCCTTCAAGCGAATACCAGCCGCAATACTCAGAATCAATGGACCAGGTGCGCTGGCATGCTTTAACTTGGCTGCTAAGCCTTTGGCAACCACATTGAAATCTTGAGGCTTAATCGCCATGACAACAACATTATTTTTAGAGAAGTCAAAAGCGATTTGCTCTAATGCGCCAATTCCTTGTACGCCAAAATCTTCATGTAACTTCAGGGCGGTTACAGCATTTGCTTCAACAACAGAAATTTGATTTGGCTCAAATCCGCTTGCAAGCAGACCGCTAATAAGGGCGCGCCCCATATTGCCACCACCGATAAAGGTAATGTGGGTGTTGCTATTATTTTGCGAGGTTTTGTTTATGCTCATTATCTAATCTTATCGCGCTTCCCAAAAATGGCCGTACCAACACGGACCATAGTGCTACCTTCGTCAATGGCAGCCTCTAAGTCATCTGACATGCCCATTGATAGGGTGTCAAAGAATTGGTACCCCAGTTCAGTCGAATGAGTGGTTTGGATCTTCGTAAAACAAGCTTGAACGGCCGCAAAAGCCTTGCGCTGCTCAATGGCGTCTGGACTGGGTTCTGGAATCGCCATTAAACCCCTGAGAACTAAGTTTGGTAAAGAGCTAATGGCTTTGCAAAGATCTTCAACTTCCCCCAGGGAAACACCACTTTTACTGTTTTCCTCGCTGATATTAATTTGTACGCAAACCTGTAGGGGCGGTAACTCAGGAAATTCACCCCGTTGAGCGGATAGACGTTCTGCAATTTTGAGGCGATCCACACTATGAACCCAATCGAAGTGCTGTGCTACTTCTCTCGTTTTATTGCTCTGTAAAGGGCCAATGAAATGCCAAATCAACCATGGACGTAATTTAGCAAGCTTCTCAATCTTTTCAACAGCCTCTTGCACATAGTTTTCACCAAAGGCAGATTGACCAGCATGCATAGCCTCCTCAACTGCCGAGGCTGGAAAAGTTTTACTAACCGCAATGAGCTCAATTTCTTCAGGCTCACGCTTTGCTGCTAAAGCCGCAAGTTCAATTCGTGCTCTGACTTGCATGAGATTTACAACAATCGAGTTCATGATGCCTTAGAAGATTTACTGAGCAATTGATCTACGATTTCGATCCAATGGACTACTGGAGTGTCATCTTGCTGAAGGTGGGTAATGCAGCCAATATTTCCAGAAACAATCACTTCTGCCCCAGACTCTTCACATGCTGCATTTAAGTGAGTTAATTTATTTTTGCGCAGTTGTTCAGATAATTCTGGTTGAGTAACCGAATAAGTGCCAGCAGATCCACAGCAAAGATGGCTATCGGCACATAAACGCACACCAATACCAAGGCTTGTAAGCAGCCCCTCAACCTTGCCACGAATTTGTTGACCATGCTGTAAGGTGCAAGGCGGGTGATATACCACTCCAGGTTTTTGGTCGGTACCTAGGAGTTGAACTAGTTCATCTTGTAAGGAAGGCAGTATTTCGGAGATATCTTTTGTTAATTCAGAAATCTTTTTAGCTTTGGCTGCATAGGCTGGATTAGCTGCAAAAAGATGGCCATAGTCTTTCACCATCACACCACAACCTGATGCCGTCATCACAATGGCCTCTACGCCACTCTCTACCAAAGGCCACCATGCATCAATATTTTGCTTGGCATTCTCTAATCCGCCGGCTTGATCATTTAGGTGGTAGCGTAGCGCTCCACAGCAAGTGGCATTAGGCGCGCTAACCAGTTGAATCTTTAACGCATTGAGCACGCGCGCTGTTGCTGAATTGATGTTCGGAAGCATGCCAGGTTGAACGCAACCCTCAAGCAAAACCATTTTGCGCTGATGAGCTGTAGTAGGCCTTGCATATGCATCAGTAGAGTTGGCTAATGCTTTGTTAATAGTCAGCGGAATCTTGCGTTTAATCCCACTTGGCATTAATGGACGCACTAAGCGACCCAAGGCCATTGCTGAATTAAATAAAGCAGGTTTAGTTAATCCTTCTTTTAAAGCCCAGCGAGTCAGGCGCTGACCGACTGGACGCTCAGGCGTATTTTCTTCTGCCCATTTGCGACCTATATCCACTAGGTTGCCATATTGCACGCCACTCGGGCAGGTGCTTTCGCAATTGCGACAGGTTAAGCAGCGGTCTAAATGTAAGCGAGTCTTTTCGGTGGGGGCTTGACCTTCAGCCATTTGCTTAATGAGATAGATTCTTCCGCGTGGACCATCTAACTCATCACCAAGTAGTTGATACGTAGGGCAGGTAGCAGTACAAAAACCACAGTGAACACATTTGCCCAGAATGCGGGCTGCCTCGATGCCTTCCGGCGTGTTGGCAAATTGAGGGGCGAGTTGAGTTTGCATATAAAGAGTTATGGAAGACGTTTAGTGGCGAATACACCTGAAGGATCAAAGGCTGATCGCAGGCGTTCTTGCACTGCCTCAAGTGCTTTGGAATGAGCTTGCTCTGATAGCAAAGTAAAGCGCTGATGGCTAGGATCTACATTTGTGCCCTGTCTAAAGCGAGCCGCATGTCCTCCATGAGAACTGGCTATTGCTTTAATAGCTTTAAAGCTAGCCTCATCACCAGACGCTTTAATCCACCGTTGTTGGCCATGCCATTCCAAAATAATTTCATCTGCAGCGCTAACGATAGTAATTGGCCCGCAGGCTGCAGGTAGCGCTAAGCGATAAAGTGTTTGATCGGCACCAAGATCAGCGAACGCAGAAACTTTTTGCTCCCGTAAATCATTCCAGAAATGTTCTGCAACTTCATTATTGAGTTCAGTGGCATTCACTAATGGACCCATGAGAGGAATCGCAGCTTTTACAGCAGCTGCCGCACCTGCGAGGCGGAAGGTGAGTTCACCATCTCCGCTGTTGGCAGAACCAATCCAGCAACTTGCTGATAGGGGTAGTGGCTGTCCAGCCCACTCATTGAGAATCCTTAAGGCCTGCTCTTGGGGGATTTGGCACCGAAGCGTTACGGTCGCAGCAGGCTTTGGTAATACTTTGACCGAGGCTTCCAGTAAAAGCGCAAGCGTTCCCAAAGAACCCGGCAATAAACGAGAGACATCATATCCTGCAACGTTCTTCATCACTTTACCGCCAAAGGAGAGATCCTGACCTTTGCCATCGATGATACGAGCGCCCAATACAAAGTCGCGAAAATTTCCAACAGTGATTCGTCCTGGACCAGCAAGTCCGGCAGCAATTGCGCCACCAAAGGTTGCATTCTCACCAAAGTGAGGCGGCTCAAAAGGCAGTGTCTGATTTTTTTCTCTGAGAGCGGCTTCAATTTCCTTGAGTGGAGTACCGGCACAAGCAGTAATCACTAACTCTTCTGGTTGATATTCCAAAATACCTGAGTAGGCACGTGTATCTAGCTTGGTAAAACTATTTGGATTTCCATACCAAGATTTAGTACCGCCGCCTTCAATGGAAAGCGAAGTTCTGTTCTTTGCCGCATTCAGAATTTGCTCTCTAAATATGTTGATTTGTGGATGGGAGTGACTCATTAGAAGCGCTCCAATTCTGGGTGTGGCAATTGGCCGCCGCTAATACGCATGCGACCATATTCTGCGCATCGATTCAAAGTTGGAATGGCTTTATCTGGGTTGAGTAACTTCTCTGGATCAAATGCGCTCTTCACGCCCCAAAAGGATTCACGCTCACCTTCGCCAAACTGTACACACATGGAATTAATTTTTTCGATACCAACACCATGTTCGCCAGTGATAGTGCCACCGAGCTCTACACAGGCCTCCAAAATTTCAGTACCGAATTCTTCAGCACGATGCCATTCATCCTGATCGGCGCCGTTGAACAAAATAAGTGGATGCATATTGCCGTCACCTGCATGAAATACATTTAAACAGCCAAGGCCATATTTCTCTTCCATGCCCTGAATACGCTTGAGCAAAGTAGCAATGTGACGGCGGGGGATGGTGCCATCCATGCAATAGTAGTCAGGCGCCAATCGACCTGCGGCCGGAAATGCATTCTTGCGACCACTCCAAAACTTTAAACGTTCGCTTTCATCTTGGGAAATCTGAATACCACTTGCACCAGCTTCTTCGAGCACCTTGGTCATACGCTCGATTTCTTCAGCAACCTCTTCCGGTGTGCCATCAGATTCACAGAGCAAAATGGCTGCAGCCTCTAAGTCATAGCCAGCATGCACAAACTCTTCTACAGCACGCGTAGTGGCCTTATCCATCATTTCTAAACCAGCAGGAATAATCCCAGCTGCGATGATGGCAGCAACTGCGTTACCACCTTTTTCAATATCATCAAAACTAGCCATGATGACACGCGCTAATTTTGGTTTGGCTACTAATTTGACGGTGACTTCGGTAACCACTGCAAGCATGCCTTCGCTACCCATCATGATTGCCAGTAAATCTAGCCCAGGAGAGTCTGGTGCCAAACTTCCAAATTCAACGATCTCACCGTTCATCAGTATTCCACGCACACGCAAAACATTGTGTAGGGTTAAGCCATATTTAAGACAGTGCACACCTCCAGAGTTTTCATTGACGTTGCCACCAATCGAGCAAGCAATTTGAGAGGAGGGGTCTGGTGCATAGTACAAACCAAGATGCGCCACAGCTTCGGAGATGGCTAGATTGCGTACACCAGGCTGAACTACTGCAGTGCGGGTAAATGGATCAATACTGATGATTTTCTTAAGCTTAGCCAAAGACAGTACCAAACCCTGGGAAAGGGGCATTGCGCCACCAGAGAGCCCGGTTCCAGATCCACGAGGCACCACTGGAATTTGCATTGCATAGCAAATCTTCAAAATTTGGGCGACTTGGTCTTCTGTTTCAGGTAAAGCCACAGCCAAAGGCATCCGACGATAGGCTGCCAGACCATCGCATTCGTAAGGGATAGTGTCTTCTGGCTCCCATAGGAGGGCATGTTCCGGCAAGATTGGCCGCAAGGCAGCAACTAGTTTTGTCTGAAGGGCGCTAATAGCGGCTAATTCGGGGGGCGGGGTCACCATATTCATAAGAATCATTTTAGCCATTTACCTATAATTAGGTTTATGGGAAATCGACTATCAAAAATCGCGACTAGAACGGGTGATGCAGGAATGACCGGCTTGGGCGATGGCAGCCGTGTAGAGAAGGATCATTTACGGGTCTGCGCCATGGGTGATATTGATGAGTTGAACTCGGAAATTGGCGTTTTGATGACCGAAGAGATCCCTGCATCTATCACTTCTGAATTGCATGCACTTTTTTTGCAAGTCCAGCACGATTTGTTTGATTTGGGTGGTGAGCTTTGCATACCTAATTACAAGCTACTTAAACCTGAGCATGTCGCGCAGCTAGATGTTTGGCTTGAAAAATACAATGCGCAACTGCCTCCATTAGCAGAATTTATCCTGCCTGGTGGTACACGTGCTGCGGCACAAGCACACGTCTGTCGCACCGTATGCCGAAGAGCAGAGCGTTCGATTGTTCGCTTAGGCTGGGAAGAACCTTTGTATGACTCGCCTCGCCAATATGTCAATCGTTTATCTGACCTTCTGTTTGTGCTTGCACGTATTTTGAATCGCGCCTCTGGCGGTTCTGACGTACTTTGGAAGCACGAAAAAAAAGAGACTAAATAAATTAGCCTCTTTTAACTGCAGTGCTTATCAATTACTTCTGCATTATTTTTTCTGGCTACGACGTTTTTTAACGGCAGTTGCAAGACGCTCTAGGACATTTACTGAGTCATCCCAATTAATGCAGGCATCCGTAATACTCTTGCCGTATTCCAATTTACTTGGATCATCTTTTCCTGGTGTGAATTTCTGAGCACCGTCATTTAAATGACTTTCAATCATCACACCAAAAATTTGATGTGATCCGGACTCAATTTGCTGTGCGACATCATCAGCAACCACAATTTGACGCTCATGTTTCTTACTTGAATTAGCGTGCGACAAGTCAACCATCAGACTGGCTGGAAGCTTTGCTGCTTGTAGCTCAGAGCAGGCAGCCTGTACATATTTTGCTTCGTAGTTTGGCTCTTTGCCGCCACGCAAAATCACATGACAGTCTTTATTACCTTTAGTTTCCACAACAGATACTTGACCATTCTTATGGATGGATAAGAAATGATGTGGACGACCAGCTGCTTGAATCGCATCAGTAGCAATTTTGATGTTGCCATCAGTGCCGTTCTTAAAGCCAATAGGCGCAGAGAGTCCAGATGCAAGTTCACGATGTACTTGACTCTCGGTAGTGCGCGCACCAATTGCTCCCCAAGAAATAAGATCAGCAATATATTGCGGGGAAATCACATCCAAGAACTCGCTACCAGCTGGCATACCGAGGCGATTGATTTCCATCAGCACTTGGCGAGCAAGGCGCAGACCTTCTTCGATGCGATAGCTTTCATCCAAATACGGATCGTTGATCAAACCTTTCCAACCAACCGTAGTGCGCGGCTTTTCAAAATAAACACGCATCACAATTTCTAATTCTCCAGCAAAACGCTCACGCTCACCTAAGAGACGTTGGCAATATTCCAGCGCTGCTTTTGGATCATGAATTGAGCATGGTCCGATGATGACGAGTAAGCGGTCATCTTTGCCATGAATAATGTCACGGATCTTTTTGCGGGTTTTACTGATCAGTGCCTCTATTGGTGTTCCAGAAATTGGAAAGAAGCGAATTAAATGCTCTGGCGGAGGCAGAACAGAAATTTTGTCAATGCGTTGATCGTCAGTATCCGAAGTCTTGTCGACAGCGGAGTACCAATTAGCGGGATTCGTATTTTGTTGGCTCATCCGGCTATTTTAAGCCGTAATTAGCTGATATCAGGCAGTCCCACCTACAGTTAGGCTGTCAATCCTGAGAGTGGGCTGTCCAACCCCGACCGGAACGCTTTGCCCTTCCTTGCCGCAAACCCCCACACCACCATCTAATTTGAGGTCATTTCCGATCATGGACACCTGTTTAAGAGACTCTGGCCCACTGCCAATAATGGTGGCACCTTTAACGGGATATTGGATTTTGCCGTTTTCAACCCAGTAAGCCTCTGAAGCAGAAAAAACGAATTTGCCGCTAGTGATATCTACTTGCCCACCCCCAAAATTCACTGCATATAAGCCGCGCTTAATACTGGCGACAATTTCCTGGGGATCATCTTTACCGGCCAGCATATAGGTATTGGTCATGCGTGGCATCGGTAGAGAAGCAAAACTTTCACGGCGACCATTGCCCGTGAGGGGCATATTCATCAGGCGGGCATTTAGACTGTCTTGGATATAGCCCTTCAATATGCCGTCTTCAATTAAGGTGGTGCATTGCGTTGGCGTACCTTCATCATCAATATTCAAGGAGCCTCTTCGTCCAGACAATGTACCGTCATCAACCACAGTGACGCCCTTGGCAGCTACGCGTTGACCAATTCGACCAGCAAAAGCAGAAGAACCTTTGCGATTAAAGTCACCCTCGAGACCATGACCTACTGCCTCGTGCAACAAAACGCCAGGCCAACCAGGCCCCATCACAACTGTCATTGGGCCCGCGGGCGCAGGGCGAGATTCGAGGTTAACTAAGGCACCATCAACTGCCTCATCAACATAACGATTAATAAGCTCGTTATCGAAGTAAAGATAGTTATGCCGTGCGCCGCCGCCAGAGGAGCCTGATTCACGGCGGCCGTTTTGTTCGGCAATAACATGTACTGACACGCGTACTAGTGGACGGACATCAGCAGCCAATAAGCCATCTGCGCGCACCACTAAAACGACATCAAACTCCCCGGCCAAACTTGCCATGACTTGAATGATGCGCGGATCACGCGCTTTAGCGCGACGCTCAATGCTTTCAAGTAGCGCAATTTTTTCTTTAGGCTGCAGTGAATCTAAAGGGTTAATATCTGAATAGAGTTTATTCGATACAGTATTAAATAGTTTGCTCGCAACTGCTTGCTTACCGCCCTCAGGACCAATCACTCGAGTAGCTTTAGCTGCTTTATGAAGAGCTTCTAAGTTAATTTCATCTGAGTAGGCAAAGGCAGTTTTATCGCCATAGATGGCCCGTACACCAACACCTTGGTCAATATTAAAACTACCTGATTTAACGATGCCCTCTTCAAGACTCCAACTTTCGCTACGAGTATGTTGGAAGTAAAGGTCTGCATCATCAAGGCGATGGGTAAATAGATTTCCAAAGGTGTGATGCAGATCTTGTTCTGATAGCCCCGTTGGCTCGAGCAAGATAGATTTGGCGAATTTAATGAGGTCTGCTTGCTTTTTGGCTTTGGTCCAATTGGCAGGAAATAGTGCTTCTGGTGCATTCATGAGATTTTGCAGATCTTTCTTTAAAGCTTGCGATGTGCAAGTGCGGGTAACTTAGAGCGTACCTCGTTTAATTTATCTTTGCACAGGACCCCAGAAATAAAGCCCTCACCCTCAGGGAGGTTGGCCATGATATCGCCCCAGGGATCAATCAGCATGCTGTTACCCCAAGTACGACGTTGATTTTGATGCTTGCCCCCTTGGGCAGATGCCATAACATAGCATTGATTTTCAATGGCCCGGGCGCGTAGCAAGATTTCCCAATGGTCTTTGCCGGTAGTGTAGGTAAATGCAGCAGGAATAATGTGACAGTCCACTTGACCTAGGGCGCGATAGAGTTCTGGGAAGCGTAAGTCATAACAGATGCTCAAACCAAACCTCCAATCACTTCCATTAATTGAGATCTCTAAAAGACCCGGCTCATTGCCAGCTTCTATCGTTTCGGACTCTAGATAGCGCTCAGTAGTTGTTTGAAAGCCAAATAAATGGATTTTGTCGTAACGAGCAATCTGCTGACCGGCCGGATTAAATACAAGAGTGGTATTAAGTACCTTATTTGGGTCTTTCGCTTCCAAGGGAATCGTGCCGGCAACTAAATAAAGATTATTTTTTTGAGCAATTTGTGAAAGGCGTTCTTGAATAGGCCCACTTCCAGCGCTTTCCCTTGCGCGCACCTTATCCGTATCTTTAAGGCCCATTAAGCAAAAATACTCTGGCAGAACGGCTAACTGCGCGCCATCTGCTGCAGCGGCAGCAATGAGTCTGCTAGCCGTAGACAGGTTCTCCTGCAAATCAGGTGTAGAGACCATCTGAATGGAGGCAATCTTAAGTTCTGCATTACTTGCTGATGTGCTCATGCTGTATTCGCTAGAGTTAGTTGGCGGTTTTATTAGGGCCGCTTGGATTGCTCGGATTGTTTTGTGGTCCCGTACTATTGCCGCTTGGTTTGCTTTGCTCTTTTAGCAACTCCTTACTGCGAATCGTATCAATCGTTTTGCTATCGATTGGTTGACCCTTCTGATCAAGTGGAATCACTTCCGGGTTATCCCAAGATCCCTGTACTAGATAGTCAGATTGAAAGTTGCGATTGATCTGGCTGGTGATTAAGTACTGTCCAACTAATGCGCCAAGCCCTACTATAGGGTTGATAGCAAACGCAGCTAAAGAGCCCGCTGTTGCATCAATAGTCGGGAAAATGGTGACCCGCAAATCTTGTGTTTGCTTAGGAATATTGATTTGCCCTGTCATAGCTACCCTTGCTTGATCTAGACCCATCGTGAATTGCTTGGCTTGGGCTATGCCGGCATTAATATCAAAAGAGGCATCAATGGTATTAAATGGGGTGCCTTTGGTAACAATATTCCCCAGGCTTCCTTGTAGGTCAAACGTTGCAAACCGAAACAAACTTTGTAAGCTCAAAACATCGAGTAGTTTTGCACTACTGGTGTTCACTTCTAGGAGGCGCCCTTTTTCTAGATTTAAAGTGGCCTTGCCTGCTAGTGTGTCATAGTTGGGGCCAAACGGAGATCCGTCCCACTCGGCATTCACAATTAATTTGCCTTGCCCACCTTCTACTGACTTTTGATTGGTCCAATGGCTAATAATCTGGCCAGCATCCTTAATCTCCAGATCAACATTTAAGTTTGTGTGGGCAGGCGTATTGGATGTGTCTCCAACCCAACGGCCGTTAATCGTTGAGTTGCCTTGTGGGCTGCTAAATTGAATGGAATCTATATTGATAGCATTACCATTAGTGTTGGTTTTAATTTTCACCTGACCAAGTTGCGCTTTTTTCCAATCAAAGTCATCAATGGTTAAATCAATGCTAGGTATCGAGCTCGGCTCAAGCGTATTTTTACTGACTGGATTTTTTTGAGTCTGCTGTGTAGGAGGCGGCGGGATCATTACTGCTTCAGGAACTTTGAGGCGCACAAGTCGCCCGCTGATAAGGTCGCTAATTTGAGATTGATTAGCGGGTTGGTATTGAATATTGCCGGCAACCTGAGGGGATCCTCTAAGGCGTAGTTGCCAAGCAGAATTTTTATTGGTTGCCACCAGATTTAAGTCCTGCCAAATGCGGTCAAATAACGTTAGTTGCTTAACTTGCGCCGAAACTTGTATGTTATTTGGATTGTTGGAGCTAGAGCTGGGCGTGGATTTTTTTCTATTTTGATGACTCAAAAATTCTTGCCAGACATCTAAGTTCAGTTCATTACTTACAAGGTTAAGCTGAAAGCCTTGTTGAGGTGGAATCGCGGGCGTTCCAATACCAACAGCATGGCGAATGGTGTCGTCACTCGCTATTTCACCCTGAATAAAGTAGGTATCTCCTATCTTTCCATCCCAAGAGAAACGGCTTGAACTAGTTTTGGTTTTGGCAAAAGTTTTGAGATTAAGCTGGCCTGACATTGCTGTGCCAATCTGCTTTTTAGCAGGCGCAGGGGCAGTACTACCCCAGTTCCGCATATCAATTTTCAGATTGGTTTCGCTATTCCCTTTATTGAAGTTAATAATGCCATCATATTTAGCTACTCCGCTCAATGCCTGCAATATTGGAAATGCTTGTACGGCACTATCGTTAGCAAAGTAGTCTTTGATAAAGCTTGCAGAAACATCCCCCGAGATGTTGTAGCTTTGGCCCTTTTGGTTGGGTGCTGTGCTTGAAATTTTGATGGCACCACCAAGAAAATTAGCAGTGATATTTTCGAATTCCGGATTAACCTCAGTAATTCGTATCATTCCCTTGAGATTCTCAAAGGGCGGCAAGTCAGCCCATTGAACTCTGTTGCCAGGAAAGCTTAATTGAACATCTGCGCTGGTATCTCCACTTCCGGTCAGTGGAATCTTCAAGCCCAA
>CANCPL010000044.1:0-18994 GCA_947380065.1 Burkholderiaceae bacterium
TCTTTGACTGAGCAAGATCCCTACAACAACGTAGTGAGAACAACGGTAGAGGCTATGGCCGCTGTATTTGGTGGCACACAGTCCTTACATACAAACTCTTTGGATGAGGCGATTGCTTTACCCTCTGAGTTCTCAAGCCGTATTGCGCGTAATACCCAGTTGATTTTGCAAGAAGAAACGCATATCCCTAGCGTCATCGATCCATGGGCGGGCTCCTACATGATGGAGAGCCTCACTCAAGAGATGGCTGACAAGGCTTGGGAAATCATCCAAGAAGTAGAAGCAATGGGTGGCATGACTAAGGCGGTTGAGAGCGGCTGGGCTAAGCTCAAAATTGAAGCTGCTGCCGCTGAAAAGCAGGCAAAGATTGACTCGGGTTCTGATGTGATTGTTGGTGTGAATAAATACAAGCTGGGAAAAGAGGATCTAGTTGACGTATTAATGATCGATAACGATAAAGTTCGCGAAGGTCAGGTTGCTCGCCTTAAAGAGATCAAGGCAAAACGGGATACTCAAAAAGTTCAAGCTGCTTTAGACGCATTAACGAAAGCTGCTGAAGATAATTCCGGAAATCTATTGGAGTTAGCGGTTAACGCAATTCGTTTGCGTGCAACAGTAGGCGAAGTTTCTGATGCATTAGAAAAAGTTTACGGGCGCCATCGCGCCGATACTCAAAAGGTGACCGGTGTGTATGCAGCTGCTTATGACTCAGCCGAAGGTTGGGCAAAACTCCAAACAGAAATTGCTGACTTTGCGAAAGACTTTGGACGTCGTCCACGCGTGATGATCGCCAAGCTAGGACAAGATGGCCACGACCGCGGCGCAAAAGTGGTTGCGACTGCATATGCCGACTTAGGTTTTGACGTTGATATCGGACCATTGTTCCAAACGCCTGAAGAGTGTGCTCGTCAAGCGATTGAGAATGACGTCCATGCATTGGGTGTTTCCACATTGGCAGCCGGTCATAAGACATTAGTGCCAGCCATCATCGCTGAGCTGAAGAAGCAGGGTTCAGACGACATCATTGTGTTCGTTGGCGGCGTGATTCCAAGGCAAGACTATGAGTTTCTTTACGAGGCTGGTGTAAAAGGTATTTATGGTCCAGGCACTCCGATTCCGGCTTCGGCTAAGGATGTGCTTGAGCAAATTCGCAAGTCAGTTAAACCCGCTTAATACGGATCATAAGCATGCTAGAAGCTGCTGATCAGGCTCTGGTGAATGATCTCACCGATGCGCCTTCGCTTAAACAGCGACGCGCGTTGGCAAAGATCATTACTTTGCTTGAATCAACTCGCCTTGATCATCGTCATCGTGCTGATGACGTACTGAATTCTTTATTGCCTAAAACGGGTAAATCATTTCGGCTTGGCATTTCAGGTGTTCCTGGAGTGGGCAAATCAACCTTGATTGAATCTTTAGGGCTTTATCTCATCGAAAAAGGTCATCGAGTTGCGGTATTGGCGATTGATCCCTCTTCAAGCATCTCGGGCGGTTCAATTTTAGGTGATAAGACTCGCATGGAGCGTTTATCTGTTCTCGAGAATGCGTTCATTCGCCCCAGTCCATCGTCTTGCACGCTTGGTGGCGTTGCTGAGAAGACGCGTGAAGCCATGTTGGTTGCAGAAGCCGCGGGCTTTGACATCATTATTGTGGAGACGGTCGGCGTAGGGCAAAGTGAAATCGCTGTTGCCGGTATGACAGACATGTTCCTGTTATTGCAACTGCCAAATGCAGGTGATGATCTACAGGCAATTAAAAAAGGCGTAATGGAAATTGCCGATTTCATTGTGATTAACAAAGTAGATATTGATCCTGATGCCGCGATGCGCGCTCAGCTATTTATCACTAGCTCATTACGTCTTTTGGGCTTTCAGGGCAACCCTGATCACGCATCACATGACAAAGAATTATGGCATCCACAGGTAATGACCTTGAGTGCCCTGGAGGGTAAAGGTATTCCAGAGATGTGGAATAAGGTTTCTCATTTTGAACACCTTCAAAAAGCGAATGGAAAATTTGACTCTCGTCGTAAGGAACAAGCAGGCGCATGGATGTGGGATCGCATTGATGCAGGATTAAAAAACGCATTTCGTAGCAATGTGTCAGTGCAAGAGCTTCTACCAAGTTTGAGCGCACAAGTAAACCAAGGAACTATGGCAGCTTCAGTAGCGGCAAGACGACTGCTAGAGGCCATGGGGCATGAATTTTTCTAAGGAGCAGCAAATGAAGGAAATCATTCAACAACTGGAAGCTAAGCGTGAGCTTGCCCGATTGGGTGGCGGGCAAAAACGCATCCAGGCTCAACATTCCAAGGGTAAGCTAACAGCGCGTGAGCGTATTGAGCTCTTATTGGATGCCGGTACCTTCGAAGAATGGGATATGTTTGTTGAGCATCGTTGTCATGACTTTGGCATGGCCGATCAAACTGTTCCAGGTGATGGTGTAGTTACTGGTTATGGAATGATTAACGGTCGTTTAGTATTTGTGTTCTCACAGGATTTCACGGTATTGGGAGGCTCATTATCCGAAGCTCATGCTGAAAAGATCTGCAAGATCATGGATCAGGCTCTCAAAGTAGGCGCTCCTGTCATTGGCCTGAATGACTCTGGTGGTGCACGTATTCAAGAGGGCGTTGCTTCACTTGGTGGCTATGCAGAAATCTTCCAGCGCAATGTGACTGCATCCGGTGTTATCCCTCAAATTTCTCTGATCATGGGTCCTTCCGCTGGTGGCGCCGTGTACTCTCCCGCTTTGACAGATTTCATCTTTATGGTCAAAGATAGCTCGTACATGTTCGTAACCGGTCCTGAAGTAGTCAAGACCGTGACTCACGAAGATGTGACTGCTGAAGAATTGGGTGGCGCAGTAACCCATTCAACAGTTTCTGGTGTTTGTGATTTAGCATTTGATAACGATGTAGACGCCATCATGATGTTGCGTCGCTTCTTTAACTACCTGCCACTATCAAACCGCGAAAAACCACCTTTGATCAAGGGTGCAAATCGTACTGAAGAGCCAGACTTCTCTTTGGATACCCTGGTTCCATCCAATCCAAATCAACCCTATGACATGAAAGAGTTGATTGAGAAGATTGTGGATGATGGCGAATTCTTTGAATTACAGCCTGACTACGCCAAAAATATTGTCATTGGCTTTGCTCGTATTGAAGGCCGTTCCGTTGGTATTGTTGCCAATCAACCATTGATCCTAGCTGGTTGCTTAGATATCAAGGCATCTATTAAAGCCGCTCGTTTCGTGCGCTTCTGTGACGCCTTCAATATTCCTGTAGTGACTTTAGTTGACGTACCCGGCTTTATGCCTGGTACTGCCCAAGAATACGGTGGAATCATTAAGCATGGCGCTAAATTACTGTATGCCTATGCCGATTGCACTGTACCTAAAGTGACTTTGATTACCCGTAAGGCCTATGGTGGCGCCTATGACGTGATGGCTTCTAAGCATTTGCGTGGTGATGTTAACTTTGCTTGGCCTTCAGCAGAAATTGCAGTGATGGGACCTAAGGGGGCTGTAGAAATTATTTTCCGTGAAGAGAAATCGGATCCAGAAAAAATTACAGCACGTGAAGCCGAATACAAGTCTAAGTTTGCTAACCCATTTGTAGCGGGTCGTCGCGGCTATATTGATGACGTCATCCTTCCTCATGAAACCCGCAAGCGTATTGCTCGTTCCCTGGCAATGCTCAAAGATAAAGACTTGAAGAATCCTGCGCGTAAACACGGCAATATTCCTCTGTAAAGGCGCTGACAAATAATGACTACGAAAATGTTTAAGAAGATATTGATTGCTAATCGGGGCGAGATTGCATGCCGCGTGATGATGACCGCTAAAAAAATGGGCATCAAGACTGTTGCTGTTTATTCTGAAGCGGATAAAGAGGCTCGCCACGTACAACTTGCTGATGAAGCGGTTTGTATTGGACCTGCACCTTCACGTGAATCCTATCTAGTGATGGATCGGATCATTCAAGCTTGTAAAGACACTGGCGCAGAAGCGGTGCACCCAGGTTATGGCTTTCTATCTGAAAACGAGCAGTTTGCTAAGCGCTGTGAGGAAGAGGGCATTGTCTTTATTGGTCCTAAGCATCAATCTATTGCGGCAATGGGCGACAAGATAGCCTCTAAGAAGCTTGCTTTAGAAGCTAAAGTAAACACCATACCTGGTTACAACGAGGCGATTGATAGCACTGAAGAAGCGGTGAAGATTGCTCAAGGTATTGGCTATCCCGTCATGATCAAAGCCTCTGCAGGCGGCGGTGGTAAGGGCTTACGCGTTGCCTTCAACGATAAAGAGGCTGCTGAAGGTTTTGTGGCTTGCAAAACTGAGGCGATGAATAGTTTTGGCGATGATCGTATCTTTATTGAGAAGTTCGTAGAAGGCCCGCGTCACATTGAGATTCAGGTATTGGGTGACTCTCATGGCAACGTGGTTTATCTAAACGAGCGCGATTGCTCGATTCAGCGTCGCCACCAAAAGGTGATTGAAGAAGCGCCATCACCATTTATTGACCCTGCAACTCGTAAAGCCATGGGCGAACAAGCGGTTGCATTGGCAAAGGCTGTGGACTATCAATCTGCCGGTACGGTTGAGTTTGTTGTTGGTAAAGATAAGTCTTTCTATTTCTTGGAAATGAATACCCGCTTGCAGGTAGAGCATCCAGTAACTGAGAGTATTACTGGTCTTGACTTAGTCGAGCAAATGATTCGAGTTGCTGCTGGTGAGAAATTGGCATTTAAGCAAGAAGATGTGAAGTTGGATGGTTGGTCGATGGAGTGCCGTATTAATGCCGATGACCCATTCCGTAACTTCCTGCCTTCAACCGGCCGGCTGGTGAAGTACCGCCCACCAGAGGCGATTAACGGAGTCCGCGTTGATACTGGTGTGTATGAGGGCGGCGAGATCCCGATGTATTACGACTCGATGATTGCTAAGTTAATTGTGCACGGCAAGGATCGTACGGAAGCCATTGAAAAAATGCGAGCAGCATTGAATGATTTTGTGATTCGTGGAATCCATTCCAATATCCCATTTCAAGCTGCCTTATTGCAGCACCCACGATTTGTAAATGGCGACTTCACCACGGGCTTTATTGCTGAAGAGTATCCAGAGGGCTTCAAAAAGGATTCTGTGCAACCTGCAGATCCAAAGCGATTGGCTGCATTAGCTGCATTTATGCGTTATCGCTACCTTGAGCATATTCAAATGATTGATGGTCAATTGGCTGGTCATGAAATGATCATCGGCAAGAAATTTGTCGTAGTTACCGGCAAAAAATCCGGCTCAATGGATGATCCGTATGAAGTGTCTATCCGCGTTGAACTGAAGGATGGCATTTATTCTGTTTACATTGACGAAGCAGACGGAGTAAGTCGCTATGACATCGTCAGCAATTGGCGTCCAGGACAAATTTGTCTGCATGCCACTATTAACGGTATCCATAAGATCACTGCACAAGTTGAGCGCCGGGGCGTGAGATACGTCTTGATTCTTGACGGCGTACATTACGAGTGTATGGTTCTGAGTCCATTAGGAGCAGAACTTCAGCGTCGTATGCCGGTGAAGTTGCCGCCAGATACTTCTAAATTGGTTATGTCCCCGATGCCTGGTCTCTTAACCAAGATAGCCGTTAAAGTTGGCGAAGCTGTCACTGCTGGACAAAAATTGGCCTCGATTGAGGCGATGAAAATGGAAAATACCCTGTCTGCTATGCAAGACGGTGTAGTTGCTGAGATTTGTGCCAAAGAGGGTGATAGCTTAGCGGTTGATCAATTGATCATTCGTTTCGAATAAGAAGGTTGATGACGATGAGCGCTAAGCCATTCAAAATTTTAGGTATTCAGCAAATTGCCATTGGTGGTGAAAATAAAGATCGACTCAAGAAGTTATGGGTTGATATGCTGGGATTTGAATATAAAAGTACTTTTGTCTCTGAACGTGAAAATGTTGATGAAGATATTTGTGCAATTGGTTCTGGTGCCCATGAGATCGAAGTTGATCTCATGCAGCCCTTTGATATTGAAAAGAAGCCCGCTGTTCATCAAACACCGCTTAACCACATAGGTTTGTGGGTAGATGACTTACCCAAGGCTGTTGAATGGCTTTCTGCAAACGGTCTTCGCTTTGCCCCTGGGGGTATTCGTAAGGGGGCTGCAGGCTATGACATCACCTTTGTTCACCCTAAAGGAAACGATGAGTTTCCGATTAGTGGAGAAGGGGTCTTAATTGAGCTGGTTCAGGCTCCCCCCGAAGTCATCGCGGGATTAAGTTCATAATTTGGGTTACCAATTCAATAATTCAGTAAGCAAATAAGGCTTAATGTGGCAAATCTACTGGCCATCGACACCTCCTCAGCCTGGTGTTCGGTGGCTTTATCTTTAGGTGATCAAGCACCAGAGCTCAGACATGAAGCAGTCTCAGCTGGCGCTAGCCAACTGCTGTTGCCGTGGATTGAGTCATTGTTAAGCACAGCAAATATTGCTTTAAAAGACCTAGATGCTATTGCCGTCGGAATAGGACCAGGTGCATTTACGGGTGTGAGGTTGGGTGTAGCGGCAGTTCAAGGCCTAGCCATTTCACAAAACCTTCCCGTTCTTTCTGTCAGTAGTTTGGATGCAATAGCAGCTCAATTGATACGTACAAATACCTTCAAAGAAACCAACCCTCAACGATTTTGTATTGCCATTGATGCGCGCATGGAAGAGGTTTATTGGGCTCATTATGTAACTCAGCTTGATCAGTTGCCTAAGCGCCTACCTAAGCGCATTGGCGACATACAACTCACTAGGCCTGAAGATATTGATCTTGAGGGCATTGAGTTCTTAGCTGGCAGCGCCATTAGCGCTTATGGCGAACGTTTACCAGACTTTCATGGCGTCTTAGATGCTGAGATTGCGGTATCTGCACTAGGAATCTTGGATTGCGCCAAACAATTGTTTGCGCAAGGGATGCAACATGATGTTCGCCAACTTGAACCTCTGTATGTCCGTAATAAGGTGGCATTTACTACTGCTGAGCGCATAAAGGCTTTTAAGTAATGTCTGAACATGTAGCAGCTGGAGGTGAAGCGGAGCTCTCATTTTTGCCGATGCAAGCAGCAGATCTTGACGAGGTCTTAAAGATTGAATCTGTCTCGCATATTCATCCTTGGACTAAGGGCAACTTTTCTGACTCTTTAGCCGCTGGACATTGGGCATATTGCATTCGGCCTCAAGTTGAGCAGGTGGTGAAGGGGTCGTATTTGGATCCAACGATTCTGTGGGCTTACTGCATCTTGTTTCCTGCTGTTGATGAATTGCACTTGCTTAATATTACGGTTTCACCCCATTTGCGCAAACTTGGCTTGGGCAAAAGAATGATGGCTGCAATCGAAGGTGTTGCCGCTCAACAAAAAATACCACGCATCATTTTAGAAGTTAGGCCAACAAATGCGGCAGCTTTGGCGCTTTATCAAAAATTAGGATACGAGCAAATTGGTGTGCGTAAGAATTACTATCCCGCTAGTCCTGAGACTGGTTCTCGAGAGGATGCGCTGGTGATGGCTAAATCGATTAAGCTTGAGCCATGACCAATAATCATTCAACCTTCTTGAAGGAAATGGGTATCACCGAATGGACCTCACGGGATGTCGTGAACCCCCTTGCTGAAGTCGCTGTGGCTGCGAGTACCCAAGACGTTCCCTCGAACACCGACTCAGCACAGCGCTCCTCACATGGATCCTGGTGGTTTTTCGGTAATGAGCCGCAGGGCGATGCTCAAATTTTGTTCCAAAATATCATCCGCGTTTTGGGCTTGGCTAGAAATGAATGGTCCTGGAAAAGTGCTTCGGATAATTTAAGTCAATTATCTAGTCCCGAGTCGCCAGTGGTGGCGGTTGCTTTTGGGGGATCGGTAGCCCAGAAAATCACGGGAGAAAGAGATCCCCTGCCACAGTTGCGTGAAACGGTGTTGGCTCTGAATACTGGAAATGACGAAGAAATTCCGGTGATTGCTTCTTTTGAATTAAATCAAGTCCTCACTAAGCCTAAAGAAAAGGCTTTGCTATGGCAAGATTTATTGCTCGCTAGATCGGTACTGCAAAATAGTTGATCACTCAGTTTTAACTAAGTGATGATGAAATGGTGACCGAGCTTAGTGCTTGTGCTCACCAATCAAATGCATAGAGTCATACTCCGCTTGATTTCTGGCGTGCCGTTTAATGACTAGCCACATGATGAGGCTCACAATTACACCAAATCCAATAATGACTATTTGGATAGGAATATCTAACCAGATCAGCAGCGAATAGATCAGCAACATCATCAAGACGGAAATATTTTCGTTAAAGTTCTGGACTGCAATGGAGTGACCTGCAGACATCAGAACATGGCCGCGATGCTGTAACAAGGCATTCATGGGAACAACAAAATAACCCGCTAGCCAACCCACCAAAATTAATAAGAAATAAGCAGGTAATAAGTTCAGGGTGACCTGCAACTTTCCAATGGAGAAAATGCTGGTATCGGGAAGCATGTCAGAGTTATAGACAGCCATGACACAGACCACCAGACCCATCGCAATGCCGTGGGGAAGAACGTTTAGAGACTTGCGTAACGGAATTCTCCAAGCTGCATACATTGCGCCACCAGCCACACCTACGGCAGATATCGCTTGCAGAATTGCGCCTTGCGAGAGATTCATATTAAGCGCAACTTGCGCCCACTTAATCACAATAAATTGCAGGGTTGCACCAGCACCCCAGAACAAGGTAGTTACTGCTAAGGAAATTTGACCAAGGCGGTCATTCCAGAGTGTCCTAAAGCAAATGGCGAAATCTTTAATCAACTCAATCGGATTGGTTTTTTGAGAGACGTAACGGGCTCCGGTATCTGGAATCTTTAAGTTAATCAGTGCGGCAACAACGTAAATCATCATGATGATTAGAATGGCCGATTCTGCTGGGGTATCAATACCTGTATCAAAAGCTGGTATGTCCAAAGCTAACAGACTGTTTGATACCGTAGTGCTAATAAGAACGCCACCTAAAACTGTGCCCAAAATAATAGAGCCAACAGTAAGACCTTCAATCCAACCATTGGCGGCAACCAATTTTTCAGGGGGAAGTAATTCGGTGAGGATGCCGTACTTTGCAGGGGAGTAAGCGGCAGCGCCTAGACCAACAATGGCATAGGACATGAGCGGGTGACTGCCAAATAGCATTACCACGCAACCAATGAACTTAATGGAGTTAGTAATAAACATGACATTTCCCTTGGGGCGGGAGTCTGCGAAAGCCCCAACAAAGGCTGCCAAGAGAACATAGGACAACACAAAGAACAATTTGAGCAATGGCGTCATCCAGGCCGGCGCGTGGAGCTGGGCCAAGAGGGCAATGGCCGCAATTAGGAGGGCATTATCAGCAAGCGACGAAAAAAATTGCGCCGCCATAATGATGTAAAAGCTACGGTTCATTCGTACAATCTAGTCATTTAGCAATTAAAACATGAAAGGAGGGGTGAATATGGGTGAATCAACTAACGGCCTGATTAATAGACCAATATTGGCATCTATTCATACGGCTGCCTTTCAGCATAATTTAAACCGAGTTCGTGAATTGGCGCCGGAGTCCAAGATTTGGTCTGTCATCAAAGCCCGTGCTTATGGCCATTGTTTTGATGCTGCCATCAAGGGGCTAGCCTCTACAGATGGCTTTGCCTTGCTCGATATTCAGGATGCAGCCTGGTTGCGTGAGCATGGCTGGGAAGGGCGAATCCTGCTTTTAGAAGGTTTCTTTCATGAAAATGAGCTAGCCCGTGCAGAAGAGTTAGCCTGTGACCTAGTGGCCCATTGCGACGCTCAAGTAGAGTGGCTTGAACGCTTCAAAGCAAAAAACCATAAACCTTTTAATGTTTTTCTAAAAATGAACACCGGTATGAACCGTTTGGGGTTTAAGCCTGATGCTTATCGAACTGCGTTTCATCGCCTGCATGCTGCTGGTTATCACATGCACCACATGACCCATTTTGCTAATGCCGATCAAGTTGATCAATTGCCTTCCGTGGGTGGGCAACAAGAAATATTTAATGAAACGATCGCAGGTTTAGAGGGCTCCACCTCCTTGGCGAACTCGGCTGCTATTTTGTGGCACCGTAATGCTTTAGGGGATTGGGTACGTCCTGGAATCATGCTCTATGGGGCATCACCAACAGGACTGCATGCCGATATCCAGCACGCCAATCTTCAAGCAGTGATGCAGCTGCATAGTGAAATTATTGATATTCAGGACCTTCAAAAAGGCGATCACATTGGCTATGGTGGTCGCTATGAGGCGCCTGATGCAATGCGCATCGGCATTGTTGCCTGTGGCTATGCTGATGGATACCCGCGTCACGCAAGAGATGGTACGCCAGTTTGGGTGGCTTCTGGCGATCACGGCATTATTTGCCCATTGGTGGGCAAAGTTTCCATGGACATGCTGGCGATTGATTTGCGTAATGCTCCAAACGCAAAGATAGGTAGTGTTGTTCAGTTATGGGGCGACAAGGTTCCCGTGGATGATGTTGCGCAAATGAGCGATACGATTGGTTATGAATTGCTCTGCGCTGTAGCGCCGAGAGTGCCCGTAACCATTAAATAAAAAATCCTCCGAACTGGAGGATTTTCTTAACGGGATTCAAAATTAAATGAGATTACTTGTTCCAGAACTGCCACCATTTACGTTCTTTTTGAACACGTTGTCCAGTCGTCATCATTTGGCTATCAGGGAAGTTCAATTTAAAAACGCGGGCAGAGTCATTGCTTAGCTGAACCATACCCAGTTTTTCATAAGACTTTGTGAGGATGTAAAGCGCCTCCTCAACTGCTGGTGCGCGGTCATAGTCGCGGATCACCAGTTGCGCACGATTGGCTGCAGCCAAATAGGCACCGCGCTGATAGTAAAAGCGCGCAACGATGACATCAGCCTCTGCAAGAGAGTTCACGATATAACGCATACGATCTAAGGCATCTGGCTCATATTTACTATTCGGGAAACGCTCTACAACAACCTTAAAGGATTCAAATGCTTCTTTAGCAGCCTTAGGATCGCGCTCACTTAGGTCTTGGCCAGTGAACTTTCCAAGCCATCCCAAATCATCATTAAAAGTTATCAAGCCTTTTAAATAGTAGGCGTAATCTAGACTAGGGCTACCTTGATGTAATTTAATAAAACGATCAATCGCAACTAGAGCTTGTGCTTGTTCTTGGGCTTTCCAGTAGCAATAGGCGGCATTGATTTGAGCTTGTTGAGAGTAGGGACCAAATGGAAAGCGCGCTTCTAATTTCTCAAAGTATTTTCCACACTTAGCAAAGTCAGCATCGTTGAGCTTGTCGGTAGCTTCCGAGTAAAGTTTTGCCTCAGACCAAATATCGGTGTCATCTTTAGTCCCCTCACTACCTGCACACCCTCCTAAAAGCATTAATGCAGTAATGAGGATAAAAAGCAGGGCGATAGGAGTGCTATAAAAAAGGGATGTCTTTTTTTGTGGGGAAGAATTCCCAGCAAGCCTTAAACTGGCGTCTGATATTACGTCGGACATAACTGAAAGGCTCTCTAAGCGTGGCATTGCCGCAAACTCCTAATTCGAATCCCATTGATTATATCGATGATGAGGATTTCATCTCCCTAGATATCCCTTTGGAGATGGCGGGAGAGCGCTTGGACAAGGTGTTAGCAGGGTCTTTACCTGATTATTCACGTAATCGCTTGAAGGCCTGGGTTGAGGCTGGGGCGGTGATGGTGGACGGAAAAGTTACCAAAGCACGTTATTTGCTGCATGGCGGTGAGAGCGTCAAGGTGTTCCCACAAGAAATGCCGGAACAATTTGCCTTTAGTCCAGAAGACATCCCTCTGGATGTGGTTTATGAGGATGACGCCATTATCGTGGTCAATAAGCCACCTGGCCTGGTGGTTCACCCTGCCGCTGGTAATTGGTCTGGAACCCTCTTAAATGGGCTCTTATTTCATTATCCCGAGCTAAAGCTACTTCCTAGAGCGGGAATTGTGCATAGACTAGACAAAGACACGTCGGGGCTGATGGTGGTTGCAAGAACATCTCAGGCCCAAACTTCATTAGTACGCCAACTTCAAGATAGAACGGTAGGCCGCCGCTATCTGGCCTGGGTATGGGGAGATGCCCCAAGTCAAGGCAAGGTTTTGGCCTCAGTAGGCCGTGATCAAAGAGATCGCCTCAAGATGGCAGCCGGTAGTCCACAGGGCAAGCCCGCAGCTACTCTATTCCGACGCTTGGCTAAGGGGGTGGTGGGAGAGTCCGCGGTGGCGCTTTTGGAGTGCCGCTTGGAGACTGGTCGCACCCATCAAATTCGAGTTCACCTAGAGTCGCTTGGCTTTCCTTTGGTTGGCGACCCGGTTTATCGCAAAAAAGCACCGGGCGTAGCTAAAAACCTTTTATTTAATCGCCAAGCATTACACGCCTTTGCACTGAGTCTTCAACACCCCGTCAAAAATGAGTTGATGACTTGGTTTCGTATGCCACCCCAAGATTTACTCGGTTTATTGCCGCAACTCGGAATGAACGATGAGGTTCTCCCTAAGGAGTCAGTGGTATTGGCCTCAATTGAAAATGAGTTGCGCCCATGAGCTTTATTTTTCCTCAATGGCCGGCGCCAATATCAGTTCATGCTTTGGTGAGTACGCGTTCGGGTGGGGTCAGTCAGGCGCCTTTTGATTCACTGAATCTGGGTGATCACGTAGGCGACCAAGTTGCGGATGTTTTACGAAATAGGACTATCTTTGCAAAAGGTCTGCCAGCAGAACCCATTTGGCTAAAACAAACCCATCACACTAAAGTCAGCACACCTCAAAGCCGCAAATCAAATCTAGATCGGCCTATTGAAGCAGATGCTTCAGTGACCAATATTCCAGGAGAGGTATTGGTCATCATGACTGCCGATTGCTTGCCAGTTTTGTTTTCCAATGCTGCTGGGACCGTAATAGGGGCTGCACATGCTGGATGGAGAGGGCTTTGTGCTGGCGTTTTAGAGAACGCTGTTGCCGAACTCTTAAACATTTCAAATGATCAAAATCCAGCCGATTTGATTGCTTGGTTAGGGCCAGCAATTGGTCCAGAGTCATTTGAGGTCGGAGAGGAAGTAGTTAAATCATTTAAAGACAATGGCTTAGCCCTTCCCATGAATGCATTTAAAGCTATTCACAATAAGCCCGGAAAGTTCTTAGCTGATATTTACCAACTGGCAAGAGCGCACTTGAAGGCTTGTGGAGTAACGATGATTTATGGCGGGCAATTTTGCACCGTTAGAGACCATGAGCAGTTCTTTTCTTATCGTCGCGATGGTGAGACTGGTAGATTTGCTTCTGCAATTTGGATTGCCAAAAAAGTTTAGCGACAAACCATGCGGGTTATTACTAGCCTTTGCACCAAACTAGGGTTATTGCGTATAACTCTATAGCGCTTAAGGGCGGAGAATATCTCTAACTAATTAAAGAGACTACTATGTTTGCAGGCATGAATACCGGTGCAACGCCATCTTTGGCGCCGCACCATATGGCGTTAATTCCGCCAGAGCGTTTATCTGAAATTCAAAAAGAATATTTCACGGAACTAGCTCACATCGCAACTAATCCTGAGGCGATTGAAGTGAAAGATCGTCGTTTTTCAGGTAAGGCGTGGCACTCATCCTGGAGCAAAGTTATTGCAGCAACTTATTTGCTCAATTCAAAGCACTTAATGGAGTTAGCAAAAGCAGTTGAGACGGATGAAAAGTCTAGGCAAAAAATTCTGTTTACAACCGAGCAAATGATCGATGCGCTTTCACCATCGAACTTTATTGCAACCAATCCAGAAGTATTAGAAAGCATTATTAGCTCACAAGGACAATCCATCCAAAAAGGAATTGTCAATTTGTTGGGTGATATGAAAAAAGGTAAGGTCTCGCAAACAGATGAGTCTGCATTTGAGGTAGGTAAAAATATCGCCACCACACAAGGTCATGTGGTGTTTCGTAATGAGTTGTTTGAATTAATTCAATACACACCATTAACTGAGCAAGTGTTTGAGCGTCCTTATTTGATGGTGCCACCATGCATCAATAAATATTACATTCTGGATTTGCAGCCCGATAACTCGGTGGTCCGCCATATGGTAAGTCAAGGCCACACCGTTTTCTTGGTGTCTTGGAAAAATCCAGATGCATCTATGGCACAAGTCAGTTGGGACGATTATGTTGGCAAGGGCGTAATTAAAGCAATTGATGTTGTTAAAGAAATCGGGAACACCAAGCAAATTAATATCTTAGGATTTTGCGTTGGCGGAACTCTGACAACTTCTGCATTGGCTGTCTTAGCAGCTCGAAACGAGCACCCAGCCGCAAGCTTGACTCTTTTTACTACTTTATTGGATTTCACCAACACTGGCATTCTTGATGTCTTTATTGACGAAGGCATGGTTGAGATGCGCGAGAACTCTATTGGCGGTAAGGGCGGTAAGTTTGGCATGATGTCTGGTTTAGATTTAGGCAACACCTTCTCTTTCTTGCGCCCCAATGACTTAGTCTGGAACTACGTGGTGGAGAACTATCTCAAAGGGAATTCACCGCCGCCATTTGATTTGTTGTATTGGAATGGTGACTCTACCAATTTACCGGGTGCAATGTACTGCTGGTATCTGCGCCACACCTACTTGCAAAATGATTTAGTCAAGCCGGGTAAGGTCAAAATTTGCGGCGAGAAGATTGATCTTGGAAAAATCAAATGCCCTGCATATTTATATGCCTCACAAGAGGACCATATTGTTCCTTGGCAGTCTGCTTATGAATCAACCCATCTACTTAAAGGCAAAAACCGTTTTGTTCTAGGAGCATCAGGACATATCGCGGGAGTGATCAATCCACCTGCCAAAAATAAACGGTATTACTTTGAAAATAGCAAGATTGCAGCAACGGCTCAAGAGTGGCTGGATGATGCAAAACAAATACCAGGTAGTTGGTGGCCCGATTACACCAAATGGCTCGAGAAATTTGGCGGTGAAAAGAAGCCTGCAAGCACTACTTTTGGTAATGCTAAGTACAAAAAAATGGAAGCTGCGCCCGGTGTGTATGTAAAAGAAAAAGCTATACCGGAAATTAAATAACAATTAACGAAGGTTTTTAAAAGGGGAAAGTAATGTCTCAAAAAGTCGCATATGTAACTGGTGGTATGGGCGGTATTGGTACCGCTATTTGTCAGCGTCTAGCTAAAGATGGTTTTAAGGTGATTGCCGGCTGCGGCCCAAATTCACCACGCAAAGACCGTTGGATTGGTGAGCAAAAGGTTTTGGGCTATGACTTTATAGCTTCTGAAGGGAACGTTTCTGACTGGGATAGCACTGTTGTTGCCTTTGAAAAGGTTAAGGCTGAAGTTGGTCGCGTTGATGTCTTGGTAAACAATGCCGGCATCACTCGTGACAGCGTATTCCGCAAAATGACACCCGATGCCTGGAAAGCAGTAATTGATACCAACTTGAACTCCTTGTTCAATGTTACTAAACAAGTGATTGATGGCATGGTTGAAAACAACTGGGGTCGCATAATCAACATTTCCTCCGTGAATGGGCAAAAAGGTCAGTTTGGCCAAGCAAACTACTCCACTGCCAAAGCGGGTTTACATGGCTTTACCATGGCCTTAGCCCAAGAAGTGGCTACCAAGGGTGTAACTGTAAATACGGTTTCTCCTGGCTATATCGGTACTGATATGGTTAAAGCCATTCGTGAAGATGTTCTTGAAAAGATTGTTGCCGGCATTCCAGTCAAGCGTTTAGGCACGCCTGATGAGATTGCTTCTATCTGCTGCTGGATTGCTTCTGAAGATGGTGGTTATGCTACTGGTGCAGACTTCTCATTAAACGGTGGTATTCACACTGGTTAATATTGCACTGCAGCAATTATGCAGTTCTTGCGGTATGCAACACAGCGTATTTACCTTTTGGTCAAACAAAGGCTAAACTACGCTGATGTTGCGATGCAGTAAAGAGTAAGGAAAATAAATGGTTACCCGCGCTAAACGAGCTGGCGAAGATCGGCTCATTAAGAAGTACCCTAATCGTCGTCTATACGATACGCAAACAAGCACTTATGTCACTTTGTCTGACATTAAGAGCTTAGTCATGGCGAGTGAGGTATTCAAAGTAGTTGACGCCAAAACTGAAGAAGATTTAACGCGCAACATTTTGCTGCAAATTATTCTTGAAGAAGAGGCTGGTGGCGCGCCAGTGTTCTCCACTCAAATGCTTTCGCAAATCATTCGCTTCTATGGAAACTCCATGCAAGGCTTGATGGGCAACTATCTTGAAAAGACAATGCAGTCTTTTGTGGATATTCACAACAAGCTTGGAGATCAAACCAAAGGACTCGGTGCGGGCAGTACTCCAGAAGCCTGGGCACAAATGATGAATCTGCAAAATCCCCTCATGCAAGGCTTGATGGGTAATTACATGGAACAAAGCAAAGATCTTTTTATCAAAATGCAAGAGCAAGTACAAGGCTCGCAAAATATCTTTGGAAACTTTCCATTCTCACCTCAGCCCAATAAGACTGAAAAAGAATAGTTGTGGCTGGAAAAATTGGATTTGTATCCTTAGGGTGTCCTAAGGCGCTTGTAGATTCTGAGCTTATCCTGACGCAACTAAGCGCAGAAGGATATGAGACCGCCAAAGATTATTCTGGCGCTGATCTCGTGGTCGTCAATACCTGTGGCTTTATCGATTCGGCCGTTGAGGAGAGTCTCTCGGCTATTGGTGAAGCCTTAGCAGAAAACGGCAAGGTGATTGTGACTGGTTGCTTGGGGGCCAGAAAAAATGCCGATGGCAGTGATCTCATTTCTAGCATTCATCCTAAGGTGCTGGCCGTTACAGGGCCGCACGCTACTGCGGAAGTAATGCAAGCAATTCACTTGCATCTACCTAAGCCGCACGATCCATTTACTGATTTAGTTCCTCCGGCTGGTGTAAAGCTCACACCAAAGCATTACGCCTATCTCAAAATCAGTGAAGGGTGTAACCATCGCTGTACTTTTTGCATCATTCCGAATATGCGGGGCGATTTAGTTTCGCGGCCGATTGGTGATGTATTGCTTGAGGCTAAAAGATTATTTGAGTCTGGCGTAAAAGAATTGCTGGTTGTCTCGCAAGATACCAGTGCTTATGGTGTTGATATTCAATACCGCACCGGTTTTTGGGATGGCAAACCCGTTAAAACCAAAATGTTTGATTTGGTAAACGCCTTAAATCAAATTGCCCGCGAACATCAAGCTTGGGTGCGATTGCATTATGTCTACCCTTATCCGCATGTAGATGATGTGCTTCCTTTGATGGCTGAGTTTTCAGAACATGGCTATGGTGTCTTGCCATATTTGGATATACCGCTGCAACATGCGCATCCAGATGTTCTTAAGCGAATGAAGCGTCCAGCCAGTGGCGAAAAGAATTTAGAACGGATCTTGGCATGGCGCGAAGCCTGTCCTGATTTAGTAGTTCGCAGCACCTTTATTGCAGGGTTTCCTGGCGAGACAGAGGAAGAGTTTGATTATCTTTTGAACTTCTTAGATGAGGCTCAAATTGATAGGGCTGGTTGTTTTGCCTATTCACCTGTTGAGGGCGCTACTGCCAATCAATTGGAAAATCCAGTTCCAGATGCTGTGCGAGAAGATCGTCGTGCGAGATTTATGGCAAAAGCAGAGGAAATTTCGATTAAGCGACTTGCTAAAAAAATAGGCAAACGCATTCAGGTGATTATTGATCGAGTTGATGATCAAGGTGGAATTGGCCGAAGCATCGGTGATGCCCCTGAAATCGATGGTCTGGTGAGGGTTTTGCCGCCAATCAAGCCATCTAAGCGCTATCGTGCCGGTGAAATCATCAAGGTAACTGTTATTGGCTCCCAAGGGCATGACCTAGTAGCAGAAACTTGAGGAATGTATTAAAAATGAGGGTTGTATTACTAATTTAGTACTTATTTAGTACGGAGTCAGCCCAATCTTGGGCTTAGCAAAGGGGATTGATATGAGTCGTGATGTCGTTGTCTTAAGTGCAGTTCGTTCCGCAATTGGCACCTTTAATGGTTCCCTCAGCAGCTTTGAGCCTTCTGAGCTCGGCGGTATTGTGATGAAAGAGGCGGTTGCTCGCTCAGGCGTTGATCCAGCACTGATTAATTACGTTACTGTTGGAAATACTATCCCTACGGATAGTCGTTACGCCTATGTTGCACGCGTTGCATCTATTCAAGCTGGCTTGCCGATGGAATCAGTAGCAATGGCATTGAATCGTTTATGCAGCTCTGGCTTGCAAGCGATCGTGACGACTGCACAACAAATTATGTTGGGTGATTGTGATTATGGTGTTGGCGGCGGCGTTGAAGTGATGTCACGCGGTATGTATGGCTCACCAGCAATGCGAAGTGGTGCTCGTATGGGTGATACCAAGATGCTTGACTTGATGGTGGCTGTATTGACCGATCCATTTGGTGTTGGTCATATGGGTGTTACAGCAGAGAACCTTGTTGAAAAATGGAAGCTTACTCGTGAAGAGCAAGACGCATTAGCGGTTGAATCTCATCGTCGTGCTGCCAATGCTATTAAAGAAGGTCGTTTTAAATCTCAAATTGTTCCTATTACGATTAAGTCTCGTAAGGGCGATGTAATTTTTGATACTGACGAGCATTGCAAGCCAGAAACCACAATGGAAACATTGGGCAAGATGAAGGCCGTGTTCAAAAAAGAAGGTGGGTCTGTTACGGCTGGTAATGCCTCTGGCATTAACGACGGCGCTGCATTCTTTGTATTGGCTGATGCTGAAACAGCCAAGAAAGCTGGTCACAAGCCGATTGCACGCTTGGTATCTTATGCAGTTGCTGGTGTACCAAACCACATCATGGGCGAAGGTCCTATTCCTGCAACTAAGATTGCACTTGAGCGTGCTGGTCTTACATTAGATCAAATTGACGTCATTGAATC
>CANCPL010000045.1:0-18890 GCA_947380065.1 Burkholderiaceae bacterium
ATTCAACCCAGAAACGACGGTTTTGCAAGTTCGGCAAAAAGCGACGCTTCGTTTTATTGTTTGCATGGGATACATTGTTGCCAACCATCGGCTTCTTCCCAGTGACTTGGCAAACTTTTGCCATGACATAACTCCATTAATTGCGAAAAAAGAAGATTGTATCAGTCCTAGCCCATTTTGGGCTAGCCCTAAATGGCTTTGTTGTAAGGTAATTAGAAATAAAACGTGTGATTCGGTGCAATATAGAGTTAAAAGTTAGCATTTACTATCATTTATTCCCATTATTCATAAGGCCTGAGTCTGAAAAAGAGAAAAAACCGCTGCCACTCACAATGCAGTGATCCAGAAGTTGAATATCTACTAGTTGTAAGGCATTTGCTAGCAACTTAGTAAGTTCTTGGTCTGCATCGCTTGGTAATGGGTTGCCGCTAGGGTGGTTATGCGCCACGATCAGGGCGCTGGCATTTTTGGCAAGGGCTTCCTTGAGGATTTCCCGGGGGTAGATAGCTGTCTGGGTAATTGACCCCCTAAAAAGCTCATCGCATTCAATTAGGTGGAGGCGTGAGTCCAGGTAGAGACACAGGAAGACCTCATGGGGAAGGCGTCCAATTTTGGCCTGCAAGAACTCTCTGACGTTGTTGGGTGATGAAAAGATGGGGTCTTGGCTAAGACCGTCCTCCAGGCTGCGTTTAACTA
Organism: Burkholderiaceae bacterium; assembly: GCA_947380065.1. Classification (GTDB taxonomy): domain Bacteria; phylum Pseudomonadota; class Gammaproteobacteria; order Burkholderiales; family Burkholderiaceae; genus Polynucleobacter. The sequence goes on from CANCPL010000045.1 coordinate 697, forward strand.
ATTCATAGGCTGCTTGAATTTGGGACCATTTGGAGAGCCCCATTCCATGAATTCGGGTAAATTCTTCAGAGGTACTGGCTAAAAGTCGGGGAAGGCTTCCGAAATGATGAAGGAGGTCTTTGGCTAGGGCAACAGCGCTTTTGCCTTTTACCCCGACCCGCAAAAATATGGCAAGTAGCTCTGCATCAGAAAGGGCAGCAGCGCCCCTTAAGCGTAGCTTTTCTCGAGGCTGCTCATTTTTGGGCCAGTCCGTAATGGGAGGGTGCACAGCTAACGCAGGCCTAGATACAATCACCTTATGACTAAGTTTACCGTTTTGCCTAATTCCTATTTGACTCTCAACTATCGGCTCACTTTGCCCAATGGGGAGGATTACATCAATACTTTTATCGATCGTCCTGCGACGGTTTTGATGGGGTCTGGACAATTTGCTCCTTGTTTTGAAAATGTCTTGCTGGGCTTATCTGTTGGTGAGAAAAAAAGTGCGATTCTTGCCCCTGAGGAAAGTTTTGGTGAGCGCAAAGAAGATTTAGTGCAATGGGTGTCCCTGAAGGCGCTTAAAGAAGGTCGCGATGACGATGTGGAATTTAATCCAGGCGATGTGATTGAGTTCAACGCGCCAGGAGGGGCTCAGTACGCGGGTGTATTGCAATCGATCAATGATGATGGTGCATGGTTTGACTTTAATCATCCCTTGGCAGGAAGGCCCGTAACTTTTGAAGCAGAGATTGTGGCGATTTTGTAAACCATGAGTGATTTCAATAACGCAGAAATTTTGATGGCTCAGCCGCGTGGTTTTTGCGCGGGTGTAGATCGTGCGATCAATATTGTCAATGAGGCACTTGATCGTTTTGGCGCACCAATATACGTACGCCATGAAATTGTGCATAACGCTTATGTAGTAAAAGAGTTGCGCGATAAGGGCGCAGTCTTTGTAGATGAATTGCATGAAGTTCCGCAAGGCGGCATCGTTGTATTTAGTGCTCATGGCGTTTCTCAGGAAGTGCGTAAGGAGGCTGAGGCACGAGGCCTGCAGGTGTATGACGCCACTTGCCCCTTGGTTACCAAGGTTCATCTTGAAGTTGTCAAAATGTGTAAAGACGGCTTTACGGTATTGATGATTGGTCATGCAGGGCACCCTGAGGTTGAAGGCACGATGGGGCAAGTTAAACAAGGTGTTTTCTTAATTGAGAAACTTGGCGATGTGAGCTCTTTACCATTCCTGCCAGATGAAAAGATTGCATTTGTTACCCAGACAACACTCTCAGTAGATGAGACGAAAGAAATTGTCGAAGCGCTAACCAAAAAGTTTCCCAATATTGTTCAGCCCCGTAAACAAGATATTTGTTATGCCACTCAGAATCGTCAGGATGCTGTGAAATTCATGGCACCTCAGGTTGAGGTGGTTATTGTGGTGGGAAGTGCGACGAGCTCAAACTCTAATCGCCTGCGTGAACTTTCTGAAAAGCTCGGTGTTCCGTCTTACATGGTGGATGCCCCTGAGCAGCTCAAGCCAGAATGGTTTGTTGGAAAAAAACGGGTTGGTTTAACTGCGGGAGCATCTGCACCAGAAAGTTTGGCCCAGTCTATTGTCAGTCGCATACAGGAGTTTGGGCCTAGAAGTGTGCGTGCGCTTGATGGTGTAGTCGAGGACGTTACCTTTTCCTTGCCAAAAAATTTAGTTGATTGAAGCATCTATTCATAACAGAGGAGCCGCATATTTTCAGATCACGCATTACTTTTGCAAGAAGTACCCTTGCTTTGGCGGCCTCTGCTTTGCTATTGGCTGCTTGCAGCAAAGCTGGCGATAAGTCTGCCGCATCTCCAATCGATGGCGTTGAAGTGAAGATTGGCCACGTAGCCCCGCTCACTGGGCCTATTGCGCACTTGGGCAAGGATAATGAGAATGGCGCTCGCCTTGCAATTGAGGAGATCAATAAAGTAGGCTTAACGATTGATGGAAAAAAAGTAGTTCTGACTTTGGTGCCCGAGGATGATGCAGAAGATCCAAAAACGGCTACGCAGGTTGCGCAAAAATTAGTAGATACTAAGGTGGCAGGAGTAGTGGGTCATCTGAATTCTGGAACAAGTATTCCGGCATCACGTATTTATAGCGATGCAGGCATTACACAAATTTCTCCATCGGCAACTAACCCTGACTACACCAAGCAAGGTTTTAAGACAACCTATCGCTTAGTGGCAACTGATGCCCAACAAGGTCCAGCGTTAGCTAATTACGTTGTGAATACCTTGAAGGCAAAGACTGTAGCGATTATTGATGACTCAACCCAGTATGGCAAAGGTTTGGCTGACGAATTTGAGAAAACGGTTAAAGCTGCTGGCATGAAAGTGGTGACCCGTGAAGCAAGTAATAACAAGGCTACTGATTTCAAGGCAATCTTGACGAAGATTAAAGGCAGTAAGCCCGATGTCATCATGTATGGTGGCATGGACGCTACTGGCGGTCCATTAAGCAAGCAAGCGGCTGAGCTGGGTATTAAGGCGAAGGTGGTTGGCGGTGATGGCATGTGTACTGAGAAGCTTTCTGAATTAGCTGGTGATGCCATAGTAAATGTGACCTGCTCCGAAGCTGGCATGGCTTTATCGAAGATGGCTCAAGGTGCCGACTTCCAGAAGCGATATAAAGAGCGCTTTAATTCTGATGTACAGATTTATGCGCCCTTTACCTACGATGCTGTCTATGTCTTTGTAGATTCTATGAAGCGTGCAAACTCAACCGATCCTGCAAAGATTTTGGCTGTTATGCCTGATACAAAAATGCAAGGCTTGGTAGGTAATATTGCTTTTGATAACAAAGGCGATATGAAAGAAGGGGTAATCACCTTGTACGACTTCAAGGACAAAAAGAAAAACGTTCTTGAAGTCATTAAGATGTAATGCCTCCTCAATAAAAAATGGCGCCGCTAATGCGGTGCTATTTTTTTAAGACTCAATCAATCCTCGACCTCATGGATATCCTTCTTCAGCAGATCATTAACGGCTTAGTGCTGGGCAGTATCTATGCCTTGATTGCCTTGGGTTACACCATGGTGTACGGTGTGTTGGGGATTATTAATTTCGCACACGGCGAAGTATTGATGATTGGCGCAATGGTTTCTCTATCGCTATTGCGCTTGATTCTAAATTTAACCAGTGATTTGCCGGGATGGCTCATGCTTTTGATCGTACTGCCAGTGACGATGGCAGTTTGCGCAGGATTAAGTTATTGGATTGAGAGAATTGCTTACCGCCCCCTACGAAATGCACCACGTCTGGCGCCACTGATATCGGCAATTGGCATGTCAATTTTGCTGCAAACGATTGCCATGATGATTTGGTCACGCAATCCCATGACTTATCCACAATTATTACCCTCTAGCCCAATTGATTTATGGGGAAGCGGTGCCACGATTACCGGTAAAGAAATCGTGATTATCGTTGTGGCTTTGGCGGTAATGTCCGGCTTATTGTTCTTGGTTGAAAAAACAAAGCTTGGCAGGGCGATGCGGGCAACTGCTGAGCAAACACAAATTGCTGCGCTGATGGGTGTTAATCCGAATCGTGTGATCTCAATCACCTTTATGTTGGGTGGTGCATTAGCGGGACTAGCGGGCGTCATGATTGCAAGTAATTACGGTAACGTGCATTTTTATATGGGTTTCATTCCTGGCCTTAAGGCATTTACAGCTGCAGTTCTTGGTGGCATCGGAAATTTACAAGGTGCGATGCTGGGAGGTCTACTTCTGGGTTTGATCGAATCCTTGGGTGCTGGATATATTGGTGATCTCACTGGTGGAGTTTTTGGCTCCAACTATCAAGATATCTTTGCATTCCTAGTGTTGATCTTGGTTTTGGTATTGCGACCCACTGGTTTATTGGGTGAGAAGGTTTCAGATCGTGCTTGAGATTCTTGCGGCCAATCGCTTGAGTCGCTCTGTATATCTGTGGCTTGGAGTTCTCGTATTAGTACTTTTGCCTTGGGTGGTTGGGGCTGGCGGTGGTAACTATTGGGTGCGGGTACTCGATTTTGCCTTGCTTTATATCGTTCTAGCTCTGGGCTTAAATGTCGTAGTGGGCTTTGCGGGCCTTTTGGATTTGGGATACATCGCCTTTTATGCTTTGGGCGCCTATAGCTTTGCGTTATTGGCTTCACCACATCTACCTACTCAGTTTGAAACTATTGCAGCGACCTTTCCAGAGGGGATGCATTTTTCACCCTGGATGGTGGCGGTGTTCTCAATTATTTTAGCCGCCTTATTTGGGCTAATCTTGGGTTTGCCGACGCTTCAGTTGCGCGGCGATTATTTGGCGATTGTTACCCTAGGTTTCGGTGAAATTATTCGGATCTTCATGAATAACTTAGACCGTCCTTTAAATCTCACCAATGGTCCTAAAGGAATTTCTGGAATTGATCCGATTCAATTATTTGGCATCCCATTTAACAAGCACTTAGACCTAGGCCTCATCCAAATCCCGGGTCTGTATTTGGTTTTTTATTTATTTTTATTGTTAGCTATTGCGGTAGCCATTGTTTGTTTGCATTTACAAGATTCGCGCATAGGAAGAGCGTGGATTGCGATACGTGAAGACGAGATCGCAGCCAAGGCGATGGGCATCAATACGCGAAATATGAAGTTACTTGCCTTTGCAATTGGCGCCTCTTTTGCTGGAGTAGCGGGTGTATTGTTTTCTGCTTTTCAGGGCTTTGTTTCCCCTGAATCATTTACTCTATGGGAGTCCATCGTAGTTTTGGCTATGGTCGTCCTTGGGGGTATTGGCCATATTCCAGGCGTGATTTTAGGTGCCGTTCTTTTGGCGGTATTTCCAGAGGTATTGCGTGGCATTGCACAACCAGTTCAGCAGTTTTTGTTTGGTCATGTGATTGTTGATGTTGAGGTCATCCGCCAATTAATTTATGGCCTAGCTTTGATTTTGATCATGCTCTATCGCCCAGGTGGCATATGGCAAAAGCACGGAGGTGGGAAATGACCGCTTCCTTGTTATTAGATGTGACTGATGTATCTAAACGTTTTGGCGGTGTGCAGGCGCTAGACTCTGTCAGCTTAAAAGTGCCGCAAGGAGCGATAGTTGGCTTGATTGGCCCTAATGGTGCCGGCAAGACTACCTTTTTTAATGTCATTACCGGCTTATATCCTGCTGATTCCGGAATCTTTTTATTTGATGGCAAAGCGTATTTCCCTGAGTCGGTATCTGAAGTTACTAAATCTGGCTTAGCTAGAACATTTCAAAATATTCGTCTCTTTAGCGAAATGTCTGTTCTTGAAAATGTGATGGTGGGATGTCACTGCCGTACAAAATCGGGTCTATTGGGTGCAATCTTTCGCTTTCCCTCTGCCAAGCGTGAAGAGCAGGCGATACGAGATAAGTCGCACAAGCTATTGTCTTACGTTGGCCTCAGTGACTTTGCGCAGGTCAAGGCGCGCAATCTCTCTTATGGTCATCAGCGTCGCCTAGAGATTGCGAGAGCCTTGGCTACTGAGCCTAAGCTATTAGCGTTAGATGAGCCTGCTGCTGGCATGAACGCAACTGAGAAATTAGAGCTTCGCGAATTGTTATTGCGCATCCGAGCTGATGGTAAAACCATCCTGCTGATTGAGCATGATGTGAGTTTAGTGATGGGAATTTGCGATAGCCTGACAGTGCTAGATTACGGCAAAGTCATTGCCATTGGAAAACCTGCAGATGTGCGAGTGCATCCTGAAGTGATCAGGGCCTATCTGGGTCACGGAGCTGTTTGATGAGTGCCCTATTAACGGTAAAAGATCTCAAGGTTTCTTATGGCGGAATTAATGCCGTTAAAGGAATTGATTTGCATGTCAATCATGGCGAGCTCGTGGCATTGATTGGTGCAAATGGTGCCGGTAAGAGCTCTAGTCTTAAAGCGATTGCTGGCTTATTAGTACCTTCCGCTGGCGAGATTGATTTTGCAAATCATGTGACCAAAAAGCTGCCAGCTTACGAATTAGTTCGTTTGGGTTTAGGAATGGTTCCCGAAGGCCGTGGCGTCTTTAAGCGCATGACTATTTTGGAAAACCTCCAAATGGGCGCTTACTTACAGTCAGACGCTATAGAGATAGAGCGCAAGCTCGAAGAGGTGTATTCGTTTTTCCCGAGATTAAAGGAGCGCCTATCTCAGTTGGCTGGGACTCTCTCAGGTGGTGAGCAGCAAATGGTTGCTATGGGTAGGGCAATGATGGCGCAGCCCAAGTTAATGCTACTCGATGAGCCATCCATGGGGCTATCACCCATCATGGTGGAAACTATATTTGAGGTGATTCGGAATTTATCTGCCAGCGGCATGACTATTTTGCTAGTGGAGCAAAATGCGCGCCTTGCCCTCCGGATGTCAGATCGCGCTTATGTCATGGAAAGCGGCTTAATAACGCTTAGCGGTTCTGGAAAAGAATTACTAGAAGATCCAAGAGTGAGGGCCGCCTATCTGGGTGAGTAGAAGGGCTATTAGATGGCGATCTTAAGCTACTTCTTTCATGAGTTCACGCAGCATATTGCACATCTGACGAATTTCATCATCAGATACATTCAAGGCAGGCATAAAACGTAATAAGTTTGGTCTTGGGGAGTTAATCAGCAAGCCTTCAGGACTACGATCACGCGCCAGTTCAACTAGTTTTGGACCAATATCTTTGCCGAGCATTAATGCGCGTAATAAGCCTTCGCCACGTTCGCCCTCGAGATTAAATTCTGCACAAAGTTTCAGTAATTCAGATTTGAGTAACTCGCCTTTGGCTCGGACGTTTTCTAAAAATCCTGGGGCCAATAGTTGCTCAATGACGCTGATACCTACAGCAGTCATGAGTGGGTTGCCGTTGTAGGTTCCGCCTTGATCGCCTGGTACAAAGCAAGCTACTGCGTCGGTTGCCAATAGAGCTGCCAGAGGTACGCCACCACCAATACCCTTACCTAAGGTCATGATGTCTGGCTCTATACCGTAATTTTGATAAGCAAAGAGGGAGCCGGAACGTCCACAGCCCGCCTGCACTTCATCAGCAATCAATAGGATGTTGTTATCTTTAGTGAACTGACGAAGCTCACGCATAAATTCTTGAGTAGTTGGGATTACGCCACCTTCACCTTGAACGGGTTCAAGCATGACCGCAACGGTTTTGTCAGTAACCAGTCTTTTAACGGACTCCAAATCATTTAAATCTGCTTTGGGAAAGCCTGCTACTTGTGGGGCAAACATCGTATCCCAGTTTGGCTTGCCTGAAGCGCTCATCGTTGCTAATGTGCGGCCATGAAAGCTGTGATCAAACGTAATAATTTCAAAAGCACCTGATTTGTTTAGTTGACCCCATTTACGTGCCAACTTAATTGCACCTTCATTGGCTTCAGCTCCGCTATTGGCGAAGAAGACTTTATCAAAGCAGCTGTTTTGGGTCAGTAGATTGGATAAACCAATCATCGGCTCGTTATAGAACGCAGGACTTGGATTGATTAGCTTCTTGGCTTGAAAATTGAGGGCTTCAATCATTCCTGGGTTGCAGTGACCTAAGCAGTTCACAGCCCAGCCTTGCAAGAAGTCTAAATACCGTTTGCCATTGTTGTCTATGAGCCATGAACCCTTGCCTTCGACCATAGTTACCTCTGGGCGTGGCGTAATGAACATGACTGAATGGGTATCGATGGCTTGAGCTGGCTTATTCATGCTAGTTTGGGGTGATAAGTTAATGAGGGCAAATAAGGTTTCTATTATCCAACCGAATCAGATTTATGGCGCAAGACTTACTTATGCAGTTGCCAAATCAGCTGCGCTGGTAAAGGAGTCGGCAAAGAATTCTTCCTCAGGCAGATGACATTTGGATGAAAAGTCATTCTTGGCGGCATTCACCATTACTGGGGCGCCACAGGCATACACCTGGAAATCTTTCATATCTGGATAGTCTGCCATCACGGCTTGATGCACAAAGCCAGTGCGACCCTGCCAGGCATCCTCTGCCAAAGCATCAGAAATTACGGGGAAGTATTGAAAGGTGGCAATGTCTTTTTGCCAGGATTGACATAATTCATTTAGATACAAGTCGCTTGGGCGACGTCCACCCCAATACAAATGAATTGGGCGGCTCATTTTCTTTGCCTGCATTTGTTCGATGATCGATTTAATGGGGGCAAAGCCTGTGCCAGCAGCCACAAAGATGATTGGTTTTTTAGAGTCTTCTCTCAAGAAGAAGCTGCCTAATGGACCTTCAAAGCGCAAGATATCTTTTTCTTTTAAAGCCGGAGTGACGGCGCCAAAGACAAAGTCCGTAAATAAGCCACCAGGTAAGTGGCGTATATGTAACTCAAGCGGGCCTTCTTGCTCGGGTGCATTTGCAATTGAGTAAGCACGGCGTTGACCATCTTTGAGTAGAAACTCCAAATACTGTCCAGCGAGGAACTGAAAGCGTTCTGCAGCAGGTAGCTGGAGCTTGAGGATGGCTACATCGCTACTAGGCTTGCTAATGGTATTGACGCGGCAAGGCACCTTACGTATCGCAATATCACCAGCCCCTTGGACCTCACGGGCTTCTATCAGCAGATCTGATTGAGGGTGGGAGCAGCAAAATAGAACACCGCCTGCTGTTTCGTCAGTCTTGCTCAGGGCACTCTCGCTATGCTGTCCATGAGTAACTTGACCTTCTAAAACTTTTCCCTTACATGAGCCACAAGCACCATTTTTACAGCCATAAGGTAGGTTAACGCCTTGACGAAGAGCGGCCTCCAGTAGGTTTTCATCTGGATTGACGGTAAATTGTTTGCCGCTCGTTTTGAGCGTGACTTGATAAGACACTCTCATTCCTTTCAATAAATCGTTACGATGTCACTTATGCAATCTTTTGGTAAACCTTCAATCCTGATTATTGGCTGCGGAGATATTGGTCTTCGGGTGGCTAAACAGCTTTCACGAAGCCATCGTATTTATGCACTCACTTCTCAACAAAATCGCTTTCAGGAGTTGAGGGAGGTTGGCGCGATTCCTATTTTGGGTAATCTGGATCATCCAGAGTCCTTGTGGCGCCTTAGTGGTTTAGCTCAAACCGTTATTCATCTGGCACCACCTCAAAATGGTGGAAATCGTGATTGCCGAACCCGCAACCTACTTCGAATTTTAGCCCAAGGCTCCAGCGCCGTCAGGCGCCTCATTTACATCAGCACTACAGGCGTATATGGTGACCATCAGGGCGGCAAGGTAAATGAAGTAAGCCCAGTTAGCCCTCAAAGTGAGCGGGCCAAAAGAAGGGTGGATGCAGAGCGGGTTCTCCGTTTGTGGGCCCCTGCCCATGGGGTGGCATTAACCATTCTGCGTGTTCCGGGGATTTATGCCGCTGACCGTCTGCCGATTGAGCGACTGCAGGCAAAAACACCGGCGCTCTTGCCAGAGGAGGATGCTTACTCCAATCACATTCACAGTGATGATTTAGCTCGGCTGGTATCTGCGGCGGTCTATCACGGTAAACCCCAGCGCATCATTAACACTTGTGATGGTGATGAAACCAAAATGGGTGATTATTTCGATGAAGTAGCTGATGCTTTTGGGTTGGAAAGACCGACTCGTTTGCCTGGTAACGAGCTGCAAAAAATTGTTAGCCCGATGCTTTGGTCATTTATGCGTGAATCACGTAGGGTAACTAACACTCGCTTGCATGAACTCAAAACACCGCTACGCTATCCCAGCGTAGGATATTTTTTGAAGACTATTTCCAAGAATCCTTAAGGCCAACAGTTCGATTAAATACCGGCTTACCAAGTTTTGAGTCATTCTTGTCAGCAACAAAGTATCCATGCCTCTCAAACTGATAGCGATCTTCCGGTTTAGCGTCCTTCATGCAAGGTTCTAAATAGGCAGAAATGATTTTCTTAGAGTTGGAGTTGATTGCTTCTAAGAAATTCTTATCGCCACTATCTGGATGAGGGTCGCTAAAGAGGTGATCGTATAGTCGCACCTCAGTTGGAATTGCCTCAGCAGCGCTGATCCAATGAATATTACCCTTCACCTTGTAGTTGTTTGAGCCAGGCGTACCGCTCTTACTATCAGGGAAGTGGGTCACATTGACTTGGGTCACATTGCCCTGGACATCAGTTTGAAAACCGGTGCACTCCACTACAAAGCCATGGCGTAAACGTACGCGACTACCGGGCTGGTCGCCAATGGGTGGATAGAGCCTGAAGAATCCCTTAATCGGTTCTTGCATGAAGTCATCTGCCTCAATCCACAGTTCGCGTGTGAAGTTAAATTCACGATTACCCCATTCAGGATGATTGGGGTGGCGTGGAGCGGAGCAAGCCTCTTTGGCTGAGGCGTCAAAATTTTCAACAACGAGCTTAAGGGGCTTTAATACTGCAGTGGCGCGTGGCGCTCTTGCCTCTAGATCATCGCGTAGCGCTTGATCTAGCGTGCTCATATCAATCCAGCTATCGGCTTTAGAGACACCAATGCGCTCACAGAACAAACGAATACTTTCCGGGGTGTAGCCGCGACGACGGATCCCGACGATAGTTGGCATCCGCGGATCATCCCAGCCTTCAACATGCTTTTCCTCAACCAACTGCAATAACTTGCGCTTGCTAGTGATGGTGTAGGTTAGGTTGAGACGTGCAAATTCATATTGATGCGGTACTGGATCTTTAAATACGCCCAGCTCTTTTAGGGAATTCACAATCCAGTCATAGAGCGGACGATTGTTCTCAAACTCGAGCGTACAAATAGAGTGGGAGACATTCTCCAGGGCATCTGAGATGCAATGCGTGAAGTCGTAGAGGGGGTAAATACACCATTTGCTGCCTGTGCGGTGATGATCGGTATGGCGAATGCGGTAAACCACAGGATCGCGCATCACAATATTTGGGTGAGCCATATCAATCTTTAGGCGTAGTACATGCTCACCATCTTTGAACTTGCCGTCACGCATATCGCGGAACAGTTGCAGATTTTCTGCTGGACTGCGATCGCGATAAGGACTATTTTTTCCGGCTTGGCCAAAGTTCCCGCGATTGGTATGAATATAATCGGCGCTTTGGCTGTCTACATATGCTTTGCCGTTCTGAATGAGGATCTCTGCAAACTCATAGAGTTTGTCAAAGTAGTCGCTTGCGTGATACAGATTGGTACCCCAATCAAAGCCCAACCACTTCACTGCATCCAAAATACTGTCAGCGTATTCCACATCTTCTTTGACGGGATTGGTGTCATCTAAGCGCATATTGCAGCGCGCACCACCAGCTTGATGGTTGTAATCAGCGGCTAAACCGAAGTTCAGGCAAATGCTTTTAGCGTGACCGATATGTAAGTAGCCATTTGGCTCAGGTGGAAAACGGGTGATGATTGATGGAATGGGTTCGCCCGCTAAATTCGTGCGCTTAGAAAAAGCACCGCTTGCCAAATCATGATCAATGATTTGACGTAAGAAGTTGGAGGGTTCGGCTACAGTGCCGGTATTTGCTTTAGGGGTTTTGCTATCTTGGGACATAGCCACATTGTAGAGAAAACCCCAAGACCCATAAAGAAAAAGCCCGCAAACTGCTGCGGGCTCATTTCTGGGAGGGCGCGCGAGAATTAATCCTCTACGAACGCCTCTTCGCGTGTCTTCTTCACTGCTGGCAGAGCCACGATCACGACCAGGAGGGCTGCCGCGATCAGCAAACCCAAGGAAAGTGGGCGGGTTAAGAAGGTAGTGAAGTCACCGCGCGATAACAATAACGCACGACGGAAGTTCTCTTCCATCATTGGTCCAAGCACAAAGCCCAAAAGTAATGGAGGAGGTTCGCAACCTAGTTTGAAGAATAGGTAACCAATCAAGCCAAAACCTGCTGTTACATAAACATCAAACACAGTGTTATTTACGGTGTACACGCCAATACAGCAGAACACCAAAATAGCTGGGTAGAGGAAGCGATAAGGAATCTTCAAGAGCTTGACCCAGATACCAATCAGAGGCAAGTTCAAGAGGATCAACATCACGTTACCGATCCACATGGAAGCGATCAGACCCCAGAACAAGGCTGGGTTGCTGGTCATTACTTGTGGACCTGGTTGGATGTTATGAATAGTCATCGCGCCAACCATCAAAGCCATTACGGCATTTGGTGGGATACCCAATGTGAGCAATGGGATGAATGAGGTTTGAGCCGCAGCATTGTTAGCTGATTCTGGACCCGCAACACCCTCAATAGCGCCTTTACCAAACTCATGGCTGTACTTAGAAGATTTCTTCTCAACAGAGTAAGCGCCAAAGGCTGCTAAAGCTGCACCACCGCCTGGCAAGATGCCCAAGATAGAACCAATTGTTGTGCCGCGCAAGATTGATGGAATCATGCGCTTGATGTCTTGCTTGGTCGGAATCATGGTGGTCATCTTGTTCAAGAAGCCCTCATCCTCGCCAGTCTTCTCGAGGTTGCCCATGATTTCTGCGAAACCAAATACGCCCATCGCTACTGCAACGAAGCCGATACCGTCGCTCAATTCAGGAATATCAAACGCGTAGCGGGATACGCCCGAGTTCACGTCAGTACCAATCAAGCCCATCAAGAGGCCTAGAATGATCATGCCAATCGCTTTGATCAAAGATCCTGATGCCAACACTACGGCACCGATTAAGCCTAAGACCATCAAGGAGAAATACTCGGCAGGGCCAAACTTAAAGGCGAGCTGTGAAAGTGGGGCAGCAAAAGCAGCCAATACTAAAGTTGCTACGCAACCTGCAAAGAATGAGCCCATACCTGCAGTAAAGAGGGCAACACCAGCGCGGCCGTTTCGAGCCATTTGATAGCCATCGATCGCCGTCACCACCGACGACGTCTCCCCCGGAATATTTAAGAGAATCGCTGTTGTGGAGCCACCGTATTGTGAGCCGTAGTAAATACCAGCCAACATAATCAAGGCAGCAATTGGAGGAAGGGCGTAGGTGGCTGGCAACAACATCGCAATCGTTGCAATTGGGCCAAGGCCTGGCAAAACGCCAATTAAGGTACCCAAGATACAGCCGATGAGGCAGTAAAGCAGGTTTTGTAATGTGAACGCGGTATCGAAACCGAGAGCTAAGTTAGCAAATAAATCCATTTTTCAGAGTCCCGGTTCGTTATTGTTGTAGAAATACAGGCAGGAGTGGGAACTGAAGTTTCAGACCCAACACAAACACTGAATAAGTAAACGCAACGAGGAAGCCGGCATTAATCAATGAGCCCTTCCAGGTAAATTCTTTACTGGCGCTTGCCGAGACTAATACCAGAACAACTACGGCAATCAAGAAGCCTAGGCGAGGTAGAAGCAGTCCGTAGAGGACTACAGAACCAGTAATTTGGGCAATGATGCGCCAATTGAATTTAGGGATACTTTCAATGGCTGCTTTTGCATTGAGCGACTGTAGTAATACCAGAACGCCTAATAGAGTCATGAGGATCCCAAGAAAGAATGGGAAATAGCCTGGACCCATTTTGGCGGCAGTTCCCATGGGGTACTGGGTTGCCATAATGGCGAAAAAGAGGCCAATAACCATGTACATGATTCCGGCCCCAAAATCCCGTTGATTGCGAATTTTCAAGTTGCTCTCCTTGTTGTCGACTTAACTGCCGATTTTTATTGATGTTGTGGGATTGTAAGGCAGGTTTAAGGCTTCTTACCTAGCGTTTGCCCTAGGCTAGTGCCAATGCGATAATTATTCGCATGAAAGTCTCCCAAATTCGCCAGGCTTACCTGGATTTCTTCGCCCAAAAAGGCCACCAAATCGTCCCATCCAGCCCAGTAGTGCCGGGGGATGACCCAACCCTGCTATTTACTAATGCGGGTATGAACCAGTTCAAGGACGTGTTTTTGGGCTTTGATAAGCGCCCCTATAACCGCGCTACAACTGCCCAAAAGTGCATTCGGGCAGGTGGAAAGCATAATGACTTGGATAACGTAGGCTACACCGCACGTCATCACACCTTTTTTGAAATGCTGGGAAATTTCTCATTTGGAGACTATTTCAAGAAAGACGCCATTCAATTTGCCTGGGATTTATTGACTCAGGTATTTCAGTTACCCAAAGAAAAGCTCTTAGTCACCGTGTACGCGGAAGATGACGAGGCCTATGAGATTTGGAATAAACAAATTGGTGTGCCTGCTGATCGCATCATTCGGATTGGCGATAACAAAGGTGCGCGTTACGCATCAGACAATTTTTGGATGATGGGTGACACTGGACCATGTGGCCCTTGCACGGAAATTTTTTACGACCATGGTGCTCATATTCCCGGTGGTCCTCCCGGTAGTCCTGATGAAGATGGCGATCGTTTCATCGAAATTTGGAATAACGTCTTCATGCAATTTAACCGCGACGAAGCGGGTGTGATGCATCCATTACCTAAGCCTAGCGTTGATACAGGCATGGGTCTTGAACGTATCGCCGCAGTCTTGCAGCACGTTCACTCTAATTATGAAATTGACCTCTTCGTCAATCTTCTCAAGGCCTCCAAAGAGGCGGTTGATGCAGCGGGCGGTGAAAATTGTGATGCACAAAGCCCTTCACTGAAGGTAATTGCTGACCACATCCGCGCCTGTAGCTTCATTGTGGTTGATGGTGTCATTCCCGGTAATGCAGGGCGTGGTTATGTCTTACGTCGCATTGCGCGTCGCGCGATTCGTCACGGCTACAAGCTGGGTGCTCGCAAACCATTCTTCTATCAGTTGGTGCCTGCGCTCGTAAAAGAGATGGGCGATGCATATCCAGAATTGCGTGCTGCGCAGGACAAAGTCGGCGAAGTGATTAAGCAAGAAGAAGAGCGTTTCTTCCAAACCATTGCTAACGGCATGGAAATTTTGGATGGCGCTTTAGCAGGTGGAGCAAAAGTGGTTGATGGTGAAACAGCCTTCCGCTTACATGACACCTTTGGTTTTCCATTGGATTTAACGGCTGACGTTTGTCGTGAACGTGGCGTGACCGTTGATGCCGATGGTTTTGAGGTGGCGATGCAAAAGCAGCGCGATCAAGCAAGGGCTGCAGGCAAGTTCAAGGTAGCCCAAGGCCTGGACTACAAAGGTGCGCCTACCCAGTTTCATGGCTATGACACCCTAAAACATGAGGGCGCCAAAGTGACTGGCCTGTATGTGGATGGTTCAGCCGTGCCGTCCGTCAAAGCAGGCGATGCCGCCGTGATCGTGTTAGATAACAGCCCTTTCTATGCTGAATCTGGTGGTCAGGTTGGTGATAAAGGTGAGCTCCGCAATGAGAGTATCCGTTTTTCAGTCGAAGATACCTTCAAGATTCAGGCTGACGTGTTTGGCCATCAGGGCGAAGTCCTCGAGGGCGATCTCAAAGTGGGTGACTCAATTAATGCTCTGGTTGATACCCAACAAAGATACGACACGATGCGCAACCATAGCGCTACCCATATCTTGCATAAAGCATTGCGTGAAGTATTGGGTGATCATGTGCAGCAAAAAGGATCTTTGGTGGATGCTACTAAGACCCGCTTTGACTTTACGCACAACGCGCCTATTACTGCGGAGCAAATTCGTCGTATTGAAGATATCGTGAATCAAGAGATTTTAGAAAACACGGCAACTTCAGGCAAAGTGATGTCCTTGGATGACGCGCAAAAGACTGGCGCCATGATGCTCTTTGGTGAAAAGTATGGCGATGAGGTGCGTGTACTAGAGATTGGTTCTTCTAAAGAGTTATGTGGTGGCACCCATGTAGGGCGTACTGGCGATATCGGTAGCTTGAAGATTGTTTCTGAAGGCGGTGTTGCTGCCGGTATCCGCCGTGTTGAGGCGGTGACTGGCAATAACGCACTACATTTCTTGCAAGGTTTAGTAGACAAGATTAATGAAGCCGCAGCGATTCTCAAAACCCATCCAGGCGATTTAGTAAATCGCGTTGCTCAACTTCAAGAAAGTCTGCGTCAAGTGGAGCGCGAATTAGAAAAAGTGAACTCTAAGTTAGCAGCTAGCCAAGGTGATGAGTTAGCAGGACAAGCTATTGATGTAAATGGTCTAAAAGTGATTGCTGCTCGAATTGATGGCGCCGATGCTGGTGTGCTTCGTGAAACTATGGATGCCCTGAAGGCAAAGTTGAAAACTGCTGCCATTGTCTTGGCCTCTGTTCAAGGCGATAAAGTCAGTTTGATTGCCGGTGTTACAGCCGATTCGATTGGCAAAGTGAAGGCAGGTGATCTTGTAAATTTTGTTGCTCAGCAAGTGGGTGGCAAGGGCGGCGGTAAACCGGAAATGGCGATGGCTGGAGGAACCGATCCTAGCAAGTTAAATGTAGCTTTAGATGGCGTTAAGGATTGGATAGCTAGCAAATGAGTGAACCAGTAAATATTGCTTTTAACGCAGAAGTAGATGCAATTGGCATGAACTGCCCATTGCCTATCTTGCGCACCAAAAAAGCTTTGGCGACCATGCAGTCAGGCGAAGTCTTAAAGATTAAGGCAACCGATGCAGGCGCTGCTCATGACTTCCCTGCTTTTGCTAAGCAAACGGGTAATGAGTTGCTTGCGAGTACTACTGAGGGCGATGTTTTGGTCTTCTTTATGAAGCGCAGATAGTTCAAATCTCCAAGCTTGCGTGCCCATAGATTCAGCTGTTTGGGAGAATAAAAAAGGCAGAGATGATTCTCTGCCTTTTTTAACTCAATGGTGATTACGTTAAAGAGCGACTCTTAAGGTAAGCGGCAAAGTCAGCCGAGACCTCGGGGTGACGCAGAGCAAACTCTACGGAGGCCTTGAGATAGCCTAATTTGCTACCGCAGTCATAACGCACTCCATCGTATTCATAAGCAAATACTGGCTCTTCTTTAAGTAAAGAAGCAATTGCATCAGTAAGTTGAATCTCGCCACCGGCACCAGGCTTAAGGTTGCGAATATGGCTGAAGATATTTGATGAAAGAACATAACGTCCCACAACGGCTAAATTAGACGGCGCATCTTTTGGTTGGGGCTTTTCCACAATGCCATTGAGGCGATAGATCCCTTTGACGACTTCGGCGCCAGACACAATACCGTAAGAGTTGCTCTTAGCGGGATCAATTTTTTCTACCGCAATGACTGAGCCATTTTGTTCGTCAAATACTTTAAGCATTTGCTTAAGAACGGGAGGCTGTCCATCTAAAAGGTCATCTGCCAAAATCACAGCAAATGGTTCGTCACGCACTAATTTTTCTGCGCATAAAACTGCGTGACCTAAGCCAAGCGCTTCAGGTTGGCGTACATAGACGCAATCGACATGACTAGGTTTGACGCTACGAACAATCTCTAATAAAGCTTGTTTATTTTTAGCTTCCAACTCAGCTTCAAGTTCATAAGCTTTATCAAAGTGATCTTCAATGGCGCGCTTGCTGCGTCCAGTAACGAAAATCATTTCAGTGATTCCGGCCGCGATTGCCTCTTCTACAGCGTATTGAATAAGCGGCTTATCGACTACATTCAACATTTCTTTTGGGCTTGCCTTGGTTGCTGGCAAAAAGCGTGTGCCCAAACCGGCGACTGGAAAAACTGCTTTCGTGACTGCTTTAGTGCTTAATGGCATATAACTTCCAATCGCTTTGTTGGGCTACTGTTTACTTTAGACGCTCTAATTGTGCAACAAGCTTCTCGTGATTTTGCTCAAAGCCGCTAAGACGTTGTTTTTCTTGAGCAACAACCTCTGCTGGAGCGCGCGCCACAAAGCTTTCATTAGTCAATTTGCCCTTGGCTTTACTAATTTCAATGGCTAGACGTTCGATTTCCTTGCCTAGACGGATGCGCTCGGCTGCAACATCGACTTCAATCTTGAGCAAGAGCTTAATATCGCCTACTAAGGCGATTGGTGCATCTGGAGCATCTTTTTCTAAAGCGGATTCATCGCTGTAGATTTTGACTTCAGTCAGCTTGGCGAGCGCCATTAAATAAGGCGTTGCTTTTTCTAGGAATGTTTTCGGTCCACAAATCCAGAGCGGTACTTTTTGGCCAGGAGGAACTTGCATCTCCCCGCGCAGGTTACGGCAGGCATCCACTATGGCTTTAATCTGCGCTACCCAAGCCTCACTTTTTTCATCAATCTTTTCAAGTTGAGCAACAGGATAAGGTTGTAATGCAATCGTTTGCTTGGTTTGCTTGGCCAGCTCCTTACCGGACTTAGGCCCGACGGTTTGCCAAAGCGTTTCGGTGATAAATGGAATCAATGGATGCGCCATGCGTAGGATTGTTTCCAGAACACG
>CANCPL010000046.1:0-18643 GCA_947380065.1 Burkholderiaceae bacterium
CACCACCTGAGCTACTCGATTTACCGCTAGAGCTTGACTCACCACCTGAGCTACTCGATTTACCGCTAGAGCTTGACTCACCACCTGAGCTACTGGACTTCCCACTAGAACTTGATTCACCGCCGGAGCTACTGGACTTCCCACTAGAGCTACTCGATTTACCGCTAGAGCTTGACTCACCACCTGAGCTAGATTCACCGCCGGAGCTACTTGATTTAACTTTAGTAATTGAACCTGAAGTACCTGATCCCGAAGCGGATCTCGAATTATTTGATCCGGAAGTGCTTGAGCCTGATTTACTGTTAGAGCTTGGTTCACCACCTGGGCTTGAGCGCGGTAATTCATCAAGGTCTAATTTAGATAGAGCTAAAGATGTTTTCCCATTATTGCTAATCAGATTATTGGCGTGAACTAGTCCTCCATTATTAATGGTTGAGGAAAAGATTTGATTGGCAGCGGGAGCTGAAAAAATGATGGTCCCATCATCTACCTGCATAGCCCTACGATCATCAATAATCTTATTTAGAGTTGGTTTATCAACATTAACGCCGATTAATTGGTTTTGTGTAAATACCAATGAAAAGGATTCTCTGTTCTCCGTGGCGCTACTATTCATTGAGCCTATACGTGCAATGATCAATCCATCGTTTGTACTTTGGGAACCGAGAAGGGCAATGTAGCCAGATGGATTGGCATTTTCCAAGGTCCCTGGTTTCAACATACTTCGAAAGGTAGTTAATGCTAAGGACAGCAAACTATTGTCAAAATGTAGACGAGAATATGATTGAGTGCCGCTTCCAAAAATAAAAGGATTTTGAAACCCTGAGGTTGCAATAAGCGTGCCACCGAAACTTACTTGAGCCCCTTTCCCAAAAGTAAATCCATTTGGATTAAGCAGAATAACCTGGCCATTGGCATTTAGCACACCCTCGATTAGTGATGTACCTCCACCATTAACTCGATTTAGTAAGACTGAGTTATAGCTTGGTTGAGCAATGCTCACTTTCGCTGCTGAGCCAATATTAAAGTTCGACCAAATAATGCTTGCATTAGGCGAACTTTGATTAATATTCATCACTCCAATGCTAGGATTCAAAATGCTGACTGAGCCGCCAGTTACCTGTGGATTAGTCGGGAGGGACGTAGAGGTTTGTCCTTGCGCAACTCCTTGTGTTGGGACTGTGAGCACAGAAAATACTAGTAAGAAAAAAACTGCTAGTCTCATTTTTAGAGAAATAATCAGAGAGTTTTGTGAGTAATTTAGTACTAATGTCATGTGCTCTGAGGGTGTGGCATCTTATGTAATACGACATAATACCCATCAATCCCCTAATCGCAACGCAATATTTCTTTCAATAAAGAAAATTAACTTAGAAATTACTTTTAAATGCGTTATTACTTACTGACTGCTTTTGCAATTAGCCTATCAGCTATAGGACATTCAGTCTTTGCTCAGTCAAATGCTGGCGCTTTACAACAACAGCTAGAAAAGCAACTGCCCCTACCTAGCGCCTTACCATTGCCTGAACCGGTTAAACCAACTGTTTCATCGCCTATACCGGCAAAAAAAAGTCAAGACATTAGCTTCGTTTTAAATGGAGTAAATTTTGTGGGCGCCGATGTCGAGTATGTAAATGAACTCCAAAATTTAGTGAAGCCTTGGATATCCCAAAATGTCACGATCTCAGACTTAGAAAACCTCACCAATCAAATTGTAAAAATATATCAAAACGACGGAATTCATGTATTGGTGACATTGCCCCCACAAGAAATTAAAAATGGCATTGTTGAAATTCTGATTACCAAGTCTAAGCTAGGCAAAGTTAGTGTGACTATGCCCAATGGAGAAACTCGGTTTGGGGAAAGAAGGGTTCTTGCTTATGTAGAAAATACAAACTCTATCGGGGATACAGTTAATTTCAAAAAACTTCAGCGTACTTTAATGATATTAAATGAGACGCCTGGAGTTATTGTTCAGGGTCAAATAAAGCGAGGCGAAAATTCTGGCGAGACAGATTTTGAGATCAACTTAACTCAACCAAAGTTATTCGAGGGTAAGGTAGAGCTCAATAATTACGGCAGTGAGTACACGGGGTCAAATCAAGCTCTAGTGTCCTTAGTTGCTAACAATCCTCTGAATTACGGTGACCAGACAATCTTGAGTGCTCTCGGTTCTCAAGGCTCGCAATATGGTCAATTAGGGTATAACTTCCCGGTTGGTTACAGTGGGCTCCGCTTGGGTTTAGGGTCATCCATCCTGACCTTCAAAGATATTGGCAGTTACGCCTATCCCAATGGAATTGGAGGAAGTGCGTGGACAGTTGGCGCAAACGCAGCCTATCCATTATTGAGAAGTGAGGGTGCAAACCTTAACTTAGCATTGAGCTACGATATTAAAAGCTATAACAATTATTTATTGATTAATAATCAAACCACAACCGCTTACAACATCAAAGACCTTTCCTTTAGTATTTCTGGAAATGCATACGATGGCTTCCTAGGTGGCGCAACTTCTGCGGGAAGTCTGTCGATAATTCTTGGTTATCTAGATAATATTTATCCCAGCGGAAGTTTTGATTTCACTCCGCCAGCTAACTTTAATAAAGCCACCTTCTCGGGCAATCGAATTCAGGCTTTAAATTCCTCTGGGAGTACTTCGCTGTATATTGCGGCTTATGGGCAATACGCATCTGCTAATTTAAGTCCTGCTGAGCAGTTTTATTTAGGCGGTCCTTACGGAGTTCGAGCCTATCCAGTAGCACAAGGCGCTGGAGCGCAGGGCGCCTTGGGAACAATAGAGTTACGCCAAAAATTACCACAGCAATTTTTGGGATATGTATTTTTTGACACAGGAATTGTGCAGCAATATAAAAATACTTTTTTAGGATGGCAGGGTCTAACTAACGCCAATAATACGTACTCTTTGTCAGGAGCTGGCGTTGGTCTGAAATGGGTCTATGAGAATATAGTTTTAAATGCCATGATTGCTTGGCAGGTTGGTTCAAATCCTCTTTATACCCAGAATGGACAATCTACTAATTCTGATGGCAGTAATAAAAATCCGCAGGCATGGTTTTCTGGAAGCTTCTTCTTTTAATTGATCAAGATTTAGATCTGAGTTAGTCATAACCATGCATATAAATAAAGTTGGTATTCAAAAACCAAAATCAGCCACCCATGGTTTGGTTGCTCTTTCGGGCCTATTTTTTTTCTTCCTAGCCGCAATTTTTATTAAGTTTGGCAATAATTTTGGCGGTGACATTGTGATCTGCGCTTTATTTCTGATTGCATGTCAAACGGTAGGCGTTTTTGCGCCGGATCTTATTTGGCAGCAGACCTATAAACGACCCTCCACTGGCCTAAATTGGGGGCGTTTTTCACCTAACTGGAACCGAAGCATTATTAAGATTCTTGGCTTTTGGGGGACGATAGGCCTACTGGCATTTTTTTATTGGCTTTTCCCAGAGTATCGTGGCGGCTTTTACGAAAAGTTCTTCAAAGCATTTGAATTCATT
The DNA here is from genome assembly GCA_947380065.1 of Burkholderiaceae bacterium. Lineage (GTDB taxonomy): Bacteria > Pseudomonadota > Gammaproteobacteria > Burkholderiales > Burkholderiaceae > Polynucleobacter. The sequence continues at coordinate 3,516 of CANCPL010000046.1, forward strand.
GCTCCTTATTTAGCAATCGCTTCAATACCGTATATTTTCTTTGTAGATGGGGTAATGCGAGAACCTCATGACGGTTATTGGAATATGGGACTTTTTTTGATGCTTCAATGGGGGCGCATAGATCAATTACTTTTTCGTCAGCACCTACTTTCATGGTTGGTGAAAGCTTTCTTTATTCCTTTAATGTTTATATACATGTGCAATGACTTGGTAAAGTTCATGGCCTTTGATTTTTCAACTGTCAATTCCTTTCAGAAATTTTGGGATTTTTCCTGGGACTTTTTGTATTTTATTGATGTGGGTATGGCGACAATGGCCTATATTATGGCGTTTCGAATTCTAGATACGCAAACGCGCTCAACTGAGCCCACAATGTTTGGATGGGTGGTCGCATTGTGTTGTTATGAGCCTTTTTGGTCGCTAATAGGACGTTTGTTTTTAGCATACGATACTGGATTTCCCTGGGGTGAATGGTTGTGGGATTACCCGCTCGCCTATGGATTGTGGGGCTCGTTGATACTATTTTTAACCGTTATTTATGTATGGAGTTCGGTTATTTTTGGAGGGCGCTTTTCTAATCTTACAAACCGAGGCGTTATTACAAACGGCCCATATGGTTGGACTAAACATCCGGCCTATATTGCTAAAAATCTTTCATGGTGGCTACTATCTATACCATTTGCCGCCGGTATGAATGTCTTTGAAGTTTTAAGGCATTGCCTTCTTTTATTAGGCCTAAATCTAATATATGCAATGCGTGCTAAAACTGAGGAGCGTCATATGTCAGGTGATCCAGATTATGTGGCCTATGCAAATTGGATTGATGAGCATGGTATTTTTCGCTGGATTAGCCGAATCCCAATTTTGAAATTATTTACATACAAGCAGGATCAGATTTCAAAGCTATAGACTGCAAGTAATAGCTTAATTTTTAGCAAGCAAAGCCTCTAGTTTTTCTGTATCAATACAGAAATTACGAATTCCCTCAGCCAACTTCTCAGTTGCCATTGCATCATTGTTCAGTTGCAAGCGGAAACTAGACTCATCTAGCTTTAATGGATTAATTTGTTCAAGCTGGGCATTGGCGGCATCCAGTTTTTGAATAACTGGAGCAGAGCTGCTTTGAAGTTCATCTAAAAGTTCTGGGCTAATCGTTAATAAGTCACAGCCAGCTAGCTCAAGAATCTGACTCGTGTTACGAAAGCTCGCACCCATGATTTCAGTGGGAATGCCAAAGTGCTTGTAGTAATGAAAAATTTTCTTTACTGAAGTTACGCCAGGATCATTCGCTCCACCATTAGTGCTATCGCTCCAGTTGGTGCCCAACTTCGCTTTATTCCAATCAGTAATACGGCCCACAAATGGTGAGATGAGTTTTGCATTAGCCTCTCCACATGCTGCTGCCTGTATTAAGGAGAAGAGCAGGGTCATATTGCAATGAATGCCTTCAGCCTCTAATTCTTTAGCAGCAGTAATACCTTCCCATGTGCCAGCCAACTTAATCAAAATGCGTTTGCGATCAATTCCATGAGATTCGTATAGAGCAATTAAATGCTTTGCTTTAGTTACAGTTGCTTTGGTATCAAATGACAATCGTGCATCTACTTCGGTGGAAACGCGACCCGGGACAATTTTCAAAATTTCCAAGCCAAACGCAACCAAGATGTAATCCACCAAGTTAGTTGGGCTTAAGGCTGTATGAGCATCCTTTACAGAGCGCACTAGATCTTGATAGTTACTTTGCTGTGCAGCCTTCAGGATCAGAGAGGGGTTGGTAGTCGCATCCTGCGGCTGAAAGGCTTGCATGCGCTCAAAATCGCCTGTATCGGCCACAACAGTAGTGATTTTCTTGAGTTGCTCTAGTTGGCTTAGTGACGAAGAGGTGCTATTCATGGGCTTGCTCGCTGCTAAAAAGTAGTTTTCTTGTGGATATCATATGATAGATGGATTAATCACTCTGTTCCAGTAAAGGCATTTGGTAAGGTATATGAATCAAGATCAACTAAAGCAAATGGTGGGTGAGGCTGCCAGAGATGAAGTACTTAAGCTGCCGGCTGGACAGGTCTTGGGTGTAGGAACGGGCTCGACTGCAAACTGTTTTATAGATGCTCTAGCTCCACATCAGGATCATTTTGCTGGCACGGTATCGAGTTCCAATGCAACTACTGAACGATTGCTGAAGCATGGCTTTAAAGTGCTTAATCCAAACGATGTACTAGGTCTGCCGGCTTATGTAGATGGCGCGGATGAAATCGATCCAGCTGGTCATATGATTAAAGGTGGCGGTGGGGCGCTCACACGAGAAAAAATTATTGCCTCAATGGCAAAGCAATTTATTTGTATTTGCGATTCATCTAAGCAAGTGCCGGTGCTTGGTGACTTTGCGTTGCCAGTAGAAATCATCCCCCTCTCCCAGGGCGTTGTTACAAGGGAGTTGGAAAAGATTGGTGGAGTAGTCACATTGCGTTTGGCTAGAGATACGCGTGCAGATCTCAACCAAACCCAAAGCGAGCCATTTGTTACGGATAACGGCGGCTGGATTTTGGATATTGCTGGATTAAAGATTACAAATCCTATTGCATTGGAAGCTCAAATCAACCAAATAGCTGGCGTAATTACTGTTGGCCTTTTTGCCAAGGAAAAGGCCAATATTTTGCTTGTCAGCAATGCTGCTGGCGTTGAGAGAATTGTTCTTTAGATATTAAAAAACCCGACGGGGTATGCCCATCGGGTTTGTTTGCCACGTTCAACGTGGCGCAGATAATCGGAAGATATTGAGTTCCGACATCTATAAGTGCATAGATGCACTTATTTTTAGTGGCTTTCGCCAATGTGAGCAAGACACCAACTCTGTCTCACCACAATTCCATCGTACGCTTTTAGTTGGCGGTGTCAACAATAATCAAAAATATATTTTTATAAATTAATTGCTGTAACGCAATACAAGATAAATACTTACTCCGTAGGGGGTACGTAACCTTGGGCCATATCAGCGCCACCCTCGAAGAAATACTTCTCAACTTGCTTCAAAAGATATTGGCGTGCTCGTGGGTCTGCCATATTAAGACGATTTTCATTAATCAACATTGTCTGGTGCTTTAACCAAGCAGTCCAAGCCTCCTTGGAAACTTGATTCCAAATCTTTTTACCAAGCTCGCCTGGAAGTGGAGCGAAATCCATTCCTTCAGCCTCTTTATTGAGTTTGATGCATTGAACCATGCGTGCCATCTGTAATGCCTTTCTAATGTATTTCTTTTTTCTTATAGATCTTTAGTTAAAACCATGGACTTGCGGTCCCAGTTATAAATTTGTTTTCTTTCTTCAGGCAGATCATCTACTGTTGCCCGTTTAAAGCCGCGCTTTAAGAACCAGTGCTCGGTTCTAGTGGTAAGAACAAATAATTTTTTAATGCCTTCTTGCTTGGCCCGCATTTCCACGCGCTTGAGGAGACGCTCGCCATCACCCGATCCTTGAACATCAGCATCCACTGCAAGACAAGCTAGCTCACCAACACCATTGGGAAATGGGAAGAGGGCGGCGCAACCAAAGAGAACGCGGTCATGCTCAATGACCGAGAAGCGCTGAATATCACGCTCAATCACATCCTGACCACGCGCTGCCAGAATGCCCTCATCCTCAAGGGGCATAGTAAGTTGCAAGATGCCGCCAACATCATCTTGGTTGGCTTCGCGTAAGTTCTCAATATCGGATGATGCCAACATCATGCCAATACCATCGTGGGTAAAGAGCTCTTCTAAAAGCGCACCATCTTGATTACATGGCAAAAAATGCACACGGCTAACACCTGCCCTGATGGCTCTTGCAGAGGTATTGAGCAGACTCTTCATCCCCAACTCCATGTCTTGGTTCTGAGCTACGTAATCTTGTAGTTGAGCCATTGACATTTCTGTTATGAAATCACCTTCATCATCTTTTAAGCCATCGTATGGACTTAAGAAAATTAATTTATCTGCTTTGAGAGCGGCAGCGGTAGATGCGGCAACATCCTCGTAAGCAAGATTAAATGCTTGACCTGTTGGGGAGAAGCCTAAAGGCGAGAGAAGAATAATCTTATTGCTATCTAGGGATTGCCCAATCGAGCTTGAGTCAACTTTGCGAACGAGCCCAGTATGGATATAGTCAGTACCTTCTACAACGCCTACTGGCATTGCGGTAATAAAGTTGCCAGAGATCACAGAAATACGTGAGCCCGCCATTGGAGTATTTGGCAAGCCCCGGCTAAATGCTGCTTCAATATCGAGACGCAATTCACCGGCGGCCTCTTTAACGCACTCAAGCGCGGCAGCATCAGTTATCCGGTAGCTGTGCACGGCACTCTTACCAAACTTGCTTGTAATATTTCGGAGCATTAACTGCTCCTCTATCTGAGGGCGGATGCCGTGAACTAAAACAATGCGCATGCCCATGGCGTGCAACATGGCGATATCTTCAATCAGGTTCTCAAGACCAATTTCCTGGACAAGTTCACCGGCAAAGGCGATGACAAAGGTCTTTTCGCGAAAGCTATGAATGTAGGGCGCAACATCGCGCAACCACCCTACGAAAGGGAAGTTGGAGGTAGTTTCTTCGGCAATTAAGGCCTGATTCGGTGCATTTGTTGGCATAGTGAGAAAATTATAGGGTGCAAGAGCCTATAAACCAACAAAAACCCAAAGCAATGCCGCTGCCTGTGCCTGCTTCCAACACCCCACGTAGATTGGAAATTCGGTTTCCGGAGGAATTACCAGTCTCGGGTCAGCGTCAGTTGATCAAGGATGCCTTGCAAAACCACCAGGTAGTGATTGTTTGTGGTGAGACGGGGTCAGGTAAGACCACCCAGCTTCCGAAGATCTGCTTGGATCTTGGACGAGGTACGATTAATGGCGGCAAACTCATTGGCCACACTCAGCCTCGCCGAATCGCAGCAACTGCTACTGCCAAGAGAATTGCCCAAGAGCTGGGCTCCCCAATTGGTCAAGACGTGGGTTATCAAGTCCGTTTTGCTGACAAGAGCAGTCATACAGCCTCTATCAAGCTGATGACGGACGGCATCCTTCTTGCAGAAACTCAGCGTGATCCTCAGTTGCGGGCCTATGACACGCTCATCATTGATGAGGCACATGAGCGTAGTCTGAATATTGATTTCTTATTGGGGTACCTGAGGCAGTTACTTCCCAAGCGACCAGATCTCAAGCTGATCATCACCTCAGCGACTATTGATGCTCAGCGATTTGCAGAGCATTTTTCAATGAATGGGAAGGTTGCGCCGGTTATCGAGGTCAGTGGTCGACTATTTCCGGTAGAGCAGCGGTATTCACCGCTAGAACCAGATGTGAATTCAGGTAATAAGCCTGATGGCAAAAAAGAATCGAAGACCGCCAAAGAGATTCCAGATGCCGTGACTGAAGAAATCGCCAGTCTATGGCGTGAAGGTGCAGCTGGGGCCGGAGATGTATTGGTGTTCTTACCGGGCGAGAGAGAAATACGCGATTGTGCAGAAGCCTTACGTAAAGATCATGTGCTGCAGCAGCGCTTTCATCCTGAGATTCTGAGTTTATTTGCGCGTCAGTCCGTTGCGGAGCAGGAGAGGGTATTTAGCCCGGGCAATGGGCGACGCATCATTCTGACGACTAACGTTGCAGAGACATCATTAACGGTTCCAAATATTCGTTATGTGATTGATGGCGGTTTAGCCAGAGTAAAGCGTTATTCCTATCGTAACAAGGTAGAGCAGCTGCAGATTGAACCTATTTCTCAAGCGGCGGCCAACCAAAGGGCTGGGCGTTGCGGCCGTGTTTCTGATGGTATCTGTGTGCGCTTATATAGTGAGCAAGATTATCTAAGTCGTCCTAAATTTACTGACCCAGAGATATTGCGTAGCTCTTTAGCTGCAGTGCTCTTGCGCATGACTTCCTTGCGTCTGCCGAAGATTCAGCACTTTCCCTTTATTGATAAACCCCTAGGAAGAGCCATTGCAGATGGTGTGCAGCTTTTGGACGAGTTGGGTGCTATTGAATTTGATGAGGCAGGGCCGGCAGATGTTAAGGATATCAGCAAGGACATTAACAACAGTTTCAAACTCACTGCGATTGGTAAGCAATTAGCAGACTTACCCCTTGATCCTCGGATTGGCAGAATGTTGTTGGCTGCTAAAGAGCAGTATGCTTTGAAAGAAGTAACCATTATTGCCTCGGCATTAGCTACGCAAGACCCACGCGATCGCCCAATGGATCAAGCTGCTGCAGCCGATCAAGCGCACTTGCAGTTTGCAGATGAGCGTTCAGAGTTCTTGAGCTTTGTAAAGCTTTGGCATTGGTATCAAGATGCTTTGCAGCATAAGCACAGTAATCGACAGCTCGAGAATCTCTGTAAAAGTAAATTTCTATCACCACGACGCTTACGTGAATGGCGCGATGTTCACGGGCAATTACACACTATGCTTGGTGAGAAGGGCTGGAAAGAAAACGGCATAGCTGCAACATATGAACAAGTACACCTTTCTTTATTAACGGGGCTGCTTGGATACGTTGCCAAAAAAGAAGAAGACGAAAAATCTCAAGATCGCAATAGCAAAACAGGCGGTTACATTGGAGCGCGCGGTATCCGCCCCTTTATTTGGCCGGGTTCTACTATCGGCAAAAAGGCAGGCGCCTGGATTTTGGCTGGTGAACTACAAGAAACCAATCGTATGTATGCCAGGACGATTGCAAAGATCGAGCCTCAGTGGGTTGAGCGCGTTGCTGCACATCGCTTGATTAAATCTTTGAGCGACCCATTTTGGGATAACCGCCAAGGCGAGGTAATGGCATTTGAACGGGGTACCTTGTATGGTTTGCCTATCTACCACGGTCGGCGAGTACGTTATGAACCTCACAACCCCGCTGAAACAAGAGCGTTATTTATTCGCCAAGCATTGGTTCAGGAGGAAATGTTTGGGCGCATGGATACGCCAGCCTTGCAGCGTGAAACAGAAACCGACGCCAAAAAGAAATACCCCAATTTATTTGGATTCTTCTGGCATAACCGCCGCCTCATTAAAGAAATTGAGGCCCTAGAGCATCGCTCACGAAGACCCGATGTATTGGTGGATGACGATTTGCTATTTGCTTTTTATGAGTCTCGGATCCCAAAGGAAGTGCGGAGTCGTGAGAGTCTCAAGGCATGGTTTAGAAAAGAGCCGAATCTGGATGCACAGCTTCGACTAGAAAAAGCAGACTTGATGCGCCATGAGGCAGCGGGCATTACCGTAGACCGCTACCCGAAAACCATGTTGGTCGGTGGTGCCCAGCTTAGCCTGACGTATCACTTCGAACCCGGCAGCCCAAAGGATGGTGTAACGCTGGTCGTTCCCTTAACTCAACTGAATCAAGTAGATGGGCGCCGCTGTGAATGGTTAGTTCCCGGCATGTGTGAAGAGAAAGTGCTTCTCTTGCTGAAATCTCTGCCGCAAAAATTAAGACGCCATTGCGTACCATTGCCAGATTATGCAAAGTCCTTTCTTGATCGCAGGTTGGAAGATAGCCAATTTGGTGTTGGCGACTTTTTAGATGGCCTCATCAGCGATATACGTAAGGAGCGCGGCCTGGAGATCAAGCGCACAGACTTCAGGCCTGAGTCTTTGCCGCTGCATTCTTCGATGAACTTCCGCTTGATTGATGAGCATGGACGTCAACTCGAGGTGGAGCGCAACTTAGCTCGCTTACGTTCTGAATATGGGCAGACTGCTCGCAATGCCTTCCAAGCAATTGCTCAAGAGACAGCCCAGGTTGAGTTGGGTATGGAGCCATCAGTTGGCGAAAGATCTCAATCTCATTTAAATGGAAATACCAATACCACTGATGCGACTCGAAAGATAGAGCAGGGTGGTTACCGCGCTTGGGATTTTGGAGAATTACCAGAAACCTTAGAGATTCAAAAAGGCAATAAAACCTTATTTGGATATCCCGCCTTAGTTGATCGTATAGATTATTGTGATCTTGAGGTATTTGATGATTTAGAAGAGGCTCGTAAGCAACATGGCATGGGATTGCGTCGCTTATTTTCCTTAGGGAATAAAGATACTCTCAAGGCTTTGCAAAAACAGTTACCCGGTATTCGTGAATTAGGTTTGCTATTTATCAATGTGGGATCAGTAGAAGGTTTAATAGAACAGATTCTGAATCTTGCCCTTGAGCGTGCATTTATGACTGAGCCGCTCCCAGTAAATGCTGAGCAATTTGCAGAGTGCTTGCAAGCTGGCAAACCTAGGTTGTCACTGATTGCTCAGGAGATTTCTCGCCATGCCTTAAATGCGTTGCAAGCGCATGCTGATTTACAAAAGAAGATCGCCAGTGCAAAAGCGGCCTCACCGACTGCTTATGCTGACATTCAGACACAGATCCAGGGACTGATATTCCCCAAGTTCGTAGCAGGCATACCGTATGCTAAATTGGTTCATGTGCCGCGTTACTTAAAGGCGATTGCCATGCGGATCGATAAATTGCGTTCCAACCCCAGTCGTGATGCACAATGTCAAAAGGATTGGGAGTCGGTAGCGCGTCCTTGGCAAAAGCTGATGCAGGGTAGTATGGGCGCCGCTTCCTATGCAATGGCCGAGGATCAGGCCTTAACCGATTTCCGCTGGCAGTTGGAAGAGTTGAGGGTGGCTTTATATGCTCAGGAGCTTAAAACCCCAACCCCGATGTCCTTAAAGCGTCTTGAAAAGGTTTTATCAAGCTTGCGCTAGGTCAAATTTGTACCATTGCCATTTAATTTGGAGGTCTATTTGAGCCTTCTGATTGCTTACAATGGTGGTATGTACACATTTATCAAGATTAGGGGTTTTCGCACTATTGCGACCTCCGCTTTATTAGCGCTGTTGCTGGTCAATCAAAACGCTTTTGCGCAAGTCAGCAATCCTGCTACACCAGCAAGCTCTTCAAGCCAGCCAAAGCTAGCAATCATTCTTAACTCAGGCGCAGCTTCGGTGAGTTTGATTGATATGACTTCACGTCAGGTCATTAAAACGATTCCTGTTGGTAAAGAGCCTCATCACTTAATGATTACTCCCGATCAAAAAACACTCTTAATTGCAAATGCGGCTGGCAACGATGTTGTGTTGATGAATCCAACTACTGGTGAGTTGACTGGCAAGATTCCAAACATTATTGACCCATACCAAATTGGCTACTCGCCGAATCACAAATGGTTTGTGGCAAACGGAAATCGTTTGGATCGTGTGGATATTTACGCTGCCGATGGTGCCAATCTCAAATTAGCGAAGACTGTTAAGTTGGCTAAGACACCAAGTCATATTGCTTTTACATCGGATAGCAAAATTGCATTCATTACTTTGCAAGATTCCAGTGAGCTTGCTGCAATTGATCTGGAAACCCAAAACGTATTGTGGGTCATGCCTACAGGAAAAGTGCCTGCTGGTTTATGGATGACGCCTGGAGATCAATATCTCTTGGTTGGCATTACTGGCGAAGATTATGTTCAGGTGATCGATTGGAAAACTCGCAAAGAAGTAAAACGTATCCCTACAGGTAAGGGTGCTCATAATTTCCGTCCTTTAGGCGATAAAAAGCATGTATTTGTCAGTAACCGTATTGCCTCTACGATTAGCTTAATCAATATGCAAACCCTAGAGAAGGTTGGTGATATCACCGGACTTCCAGCCGGTCCAGATGATATGGAAATCACTCCTGATGGTAAAACCCTATGGGTTACTTTTCGCTTCTCCAAAAAAGTTGGGGTAATCGACATCCCTTCAATGAAGTTGCTAACAGTGATACCGGTTGGCAAATCTCCACATGGCGTGTTCTTTGCTCCAAGGGCTGGATGGGAATAACTAGCATCATGAAGCGCCGGGGTCATCAATTCATCATCCGTATCACAGCTGTGCTTATGCTCGGCTGTTTTTCATTGGGCGCTTTCGCCCAGACTGCAGAATGTAGTAAGAAGGTATACCTCACATTTGATACCGGCAATATGGCTGTAGCTGAAAAAGTAGCCGAGATTCTGAAGCGTCAAAATGTGAAAGCCACTTTTTTTCTGTCCAACGAGAAAACTTTTCGTGGCGACTTTTCTTTAGATGATTCTTGGAAGGCTTATTGGCAGGAGCGCGTTAAAGAAGGCCATCACTTTGGCAGTCACACTTACGACCATACTTATTTTGTAAAAGATGGCCCCAAAGGTGAAGTTTTTGAGAGACCCCAATTTGGCCCCAAAGCTGGCATGACGATTCTGTATAACGAAGCGGCGATGTGTAAAGAAATCCGTAAGGTAGACGAGCGCTTTCAAGAACTCACCGAGCATCCCATACAAAAGATTTGGCGTGCACCTGGCGGCAAAATATCATCTGCCTTGATTCGGATGGGGGATATGTGTGGCTATCAACACATTAGCTGGGCTTCTGATGGCTTCTTAGGTGATGAGTTGAACTCCGATAAGCATCCTAATAGTGCGCTTTTAGATAAAGCTAGCAGGGGCCTAAAAGATGGCGATATCACCATGGCCCACCTAGGTATTTGGTCAAGAAAAGATCCTTGGGCACCTGCTGTTCTGGAGCAGCTCATTATTAATCTAAAAGGGCGGGGGTTCTGCTTTGGGCTGCTACCCAAAAATTCTGTAAATCCATCAAAATAAGACATGGACTTAAATACCTTCACCTCATTTATTTCAAATGCCTATGCGAGTGTGCAGGAATTTCTTTTTTCTAATGTAGTGGGCCCGATTCTGTATCAATTTGATTTAATGTCTTGGGCGGAAGATGTGTTTGATGGTATTGATTGGTTTTTATTTGGCTGCATTCAAATTTTCTTAATCATTGTTGTATTAAGAACTTGGGAGCGATTTGCACCTGCAGAAAAGCAAGAGCGCTTTGCAGCAGCGAGTAGGGCAGATGTTTTCTACACCCTGTTTCATCGTCTGGGGATTTTTCACGGTCTGATCTTTATTGCTCTATCTGGATTCTTCTTTGAGATCGATTCGATCTTGCATGACTTTCGTTTCGGCCGATTGAATGTGGAATCGTGGTGGCCTGGTGTTAGCTCAATTCCGGTTGTTAGCTTCTTGATCTACCTGGTGTTACTGGATTTCGTTGATTATTTGTATCATCGCGCTTCACATGCATTTAACTGGTGGTGGCAGTTGCACTCTTTGCATCACAGTCAAACAGTCATGACTGCATGGTCTGACAATCGCAATCACATTTTGGATGACATCATGCGCGCAACCTTTATGGCTTTTTTTGCGTTGTTGTTTGGTGTATCTCCTGGTCAATTCATCATGCTGATTGCATTAAGTCAATTTATTCAAAGCTGGCAACATGCCAATCTCAAAATTCATCTGGGGCCTGCTAAATACGTATTGATTTCACCAATGTTTCATCGTATGCACCATGCAGTAGGTTATGGCCATGAGGCAAAAGGTAAACCCGGTGTTCTAGGGGGCTGTAATTTTGGTATTTTGTTTCCTTGGTGGGATATGCTTTTTAGAACAGCCATCTTTCCTAAAGAGGTCTATCCTACGGGAGTAAGGAATTTATCGGTTTCACAAAATATCCTCACTCAGCAATGGCAAGGTCTAGTACGTGCCGCTAAAGAATTCAGGCCTAAGTAGACTGTAGGTCTTCAGGTCTATAGGCAATAGGAGCTGTATGGTCGGATTACCGCAAGTATTTAAATCATTTGGAATGGCCTTAGTTGGCACCATGCATCCGCGTATGCTATGGCTGAGCTTGAGACCATTTTTGATCGTCTCGGTACTGTGGGGTTGCCTTATATGGCTGACCTGGACTCCCGCACTCGAACTCTTAAGTATTTTTCTAACAAATTCTATCTTTACTAGCTGGATACAAGACGGATTAATTTGGGCTGGTTTTGAGAATGCCAGAGCATGGATAGCGCCATTGTTTTTTGTCATGCTGATCATTCCTCTCATCACGATCAGTTTGCTCGTGTTCATTGCCTTTTCAACGGTACCGGCGATTGTGAAAATTGCTTCTAGGCAGTCACAGTTTCAGGATTTAGAATGCAAGCGTGGTGGCGGCTTTTTTGGTAGTTTGTTCTATAGCCTATGGTCAGCATTGATTTGTTTGGCTTTGATTATGTTGACTTTGCCGGTTTGGTGGGTTCCACCACTGGTAGCGGTATTGCCCCCATTGCTTTGGGGATGGTTGACGATGCGCCTCATGTCATATGATGTTCTTGCGAAACATGCCAGCGCTGAAGAGCGCGATCTTCTCATTGAAAAATATCGCTGGCCTTTGTTTTGTATGGGCATAGCATCCGGAATGTTGGGGGCGGTACCTACCTTCTTTTGGGCGACATCTGCATTGGCTTTAGTGCTGTTTCCAATAGTGAGCTTTATTGCGCTCTGGATTTATTCTTTGATTTTCGTATTCGCTGCCTTATGGTTTAGTTATTTCTTATTGGACGCTCTCAAGCAGTTAAGGGAAGATGAATTGGATCAGGCATTGACGGTGCAATCACGTGTTGTTGAGATGGAGCTTCCGCATCATAGTTAATACGATGGCTAATGAAATGAGTGACGTAATGAAAAAAGTTGAAGTAGACGAGACAAAAGAAGTGTCAGTAGTAGCGCAGCGTCGCTTTGGTTTAATTGTGATTGGCGATGAGATATTGTCAGGACGTCGCCAAGATAAGCATATGAGTAAGCTGATTGAGTTGCTGAATGAACGTGGCTTGAGCCTTGCGTGGGCTAAGTATCTTGCCGATGACCCCGAGCAAATTACCGCAACCTTAAAAGAAAGTTTTGCGAGCGGGGATGTGGTGTTTAGTACTGGTGGCATTGGTGCGACACCAGATGATCACACCCGTCAATGCGCAGCACTTGCTCTCGGTACGAAAACTGAATTGCATCCAACGGCGCAAGAATTAATTGCAGGGCGCATTCAGTCAATGGCAGAAGGCGATCCGATGAAGGCGGATTTAAGTACCCCTGAGAATCAACATCGTTTCAAGATGGGCGAGTTTCCGCTTGGAAGCGACATCATTCCTAATCCCTACAACCAAATCCCTGGGTTTCGAATTCAAGAACATCACTTTGTTCCTGGCTTTCCGGTGATGGCAGCACCCATGATGGCTTGGTGCCTAGATACTTATTACAAAGATCTTTTCCATCAAGAAAATTGGGCAGAGCAGAGTTTTATCGTGCCCAAGGGAATTGAATCAACATTGACCCCTTTAATGGAGCGTATAGAGGCCAACTTTCCTGGGGTGAAGGTCTTTAGTCTTCCCTCTGTAGGTGATGCCTCGAGGGGTGGGGTCTATAGCCAACGCCATATTGAATTGGGCATCAAAGGCAATGCCAACCTTCTAGAAAGCGCTTGGATTGCCTTAAGAGCGGGCACTCAAGAGTTGGGTTATGAAATTCACGATATCAGCTAAGAATAATTGCACTAAAAAGGTGCAATTAGGGGTAATTGAGCTTGTATGAAGGGTGTTTGGGCACTTAAATAGTGCAATAATGAGCGTTCCCATTTGTTTGCTTCAGTAAATTACATACATCCAGTAGGCATGTTTGATGCCTGGAATAAACAAGGGTGTATGCCTTGAGTTTTGATTCCGAGTTTAGTTAATAGAGGAGATTTGCATGACGAAGACCGTCGCTGATGTGATGAAGTTGGTTAAAGAGAAAGAATGTACTTTTGTTGATTTCCGCTTTGTAGATACAAAGGGTAAAGAACAGCACACGACAGTTCCTATCTCTGCTTTTGACGAAGACAAATTTGAGAATGGTCATGCATTTGACGGTTCTTCTATCGCTGGTTGGAAGGGTATTGAAGCATCTGACATGTTGCTTAGACCAGATCCAACGGCTGCCTACATCGACCCATTCTATGAAGAGCCAACCTTGGTGTTGACTTGTGATGTGATCGAGCCAGCTGACGGCAAAGGTTACGACCGTGACCCACGTTCTATCGCTAAGCGCGCTGAAGCTTACTTAAAGAGTACTGGCTTAGGCGACGCAGCTTACTTTGGTCCAGAACCAGAATTCTTCATTTTTGACGGCGTTCGTTGGGGTGCTGACATGCAGGGTTGCTTCGTGAAGATTGATTCCGAAGAAGCTCCATGGTCATCAGGCGCTGAAATCGAAGGTGGCAATACTGGTCACCGTCCAGGTAAAAAGGGCGGTTACTTCCCAGTTGCTCCTGTAGATACATTCCAAGATATGCGTTCTGAAATGTGTTTGATTCTTGAATCATTGGGCATTCCAGTTGAAGTGCATCACCATGAAGTTGCTGGCCAAGGTCAAAACGAATTGGGCACTAAGTTCAGCACATTGGTACAGCGCGCTGACTGGACTATCTGGCAGAAGTATGTTGTTCAAAACGTAGCGCACGCTTACGGCAAGACAGCAACATTTATGCCTAAGCCAGTAGTTGGCGATAACGGTTCTGGTATGCACGTTCACCAATCGATTTGGAAGAACGGTGAGAACTTGTTTGCTGGTAATGGCTATGCAGGCTTGTCAGAATTCGCATTGTTCTACATTGGCGGCATCATCAAGCATGCTAAAGCATTGAATGCAATTACTAACCCAGGCACTAACTCTTACAAGCGTTTAGTTCCAGGCTTTGAGGCTCCAGTGAAGTTGGCGTACTCAGCACGTAACCGTTCTGCATCTATTCGTATTCCACACGTTCCAAATCCAAAGGGTCGTCGTATCGAAACACGTTTCCCTGATCCATTGGCTAACCCATACCTCTGCTTCTCAGCATTGATGATGGCTGGTTTGGACGGCGTTCAGAACAAGATTCATCCAGGCGAAGCTGCTGACAAGAACTTGTATGACTTGCCACCAGAAGAAGATGCAAAGATTCCAACCGTTTGTGCTAGCTTGGAAGAGGCATTGGATGCATTGAAGAACGATCACGAGTTCTTGACTCGCGGTGGTGTATTCACTGAATCTATGATTGATGCATATATCAATTTGAAGATGGAAGATGTCACACGTTTCCGTATGACTACTCATCCAATCGAATTTGATATGTACTACTCCCTGTAAGCGAAGGAGAGAACTTGAGCGCAGGTCTGTTGCGCAATTCGTTCAAGGGAGCAGCTTCGGCTGCTCCTTTTTTTCCGACATTGCTTGATCAGATGCCCAATGCCATCGTGGTA
>CANCPL010000047.1:0-18492 GCA_947380065.1 Burkholderiaceae bacterium
CTAGCAACCTAAGAAAAAGGCCACTGCCGAGGGGCAATGGCCTTTAGATTTGGTGGCGAATCAGGGATTTGAACCCCGGACCTGCGGATTATGATTCCGTCGCTCTAACCAGCTGAGCTAATTCGCCGAACTCGCTATTGTAAATGATCAGAACCCATCTGTCTAAATGAAATGGGGTTCCAATCCTTTAAACCCCAATTCCAGCTCTATTTAATCTGGAATGTGCTGAGGGCCTCATCCCGACCATAAAGGACATTAAATTCAATTTTCTTGGCTAAAAAGAGCTTTTTGAGGATCTCATCCTTGTTCTCAAACACAATCGCGGTTTGCTCAGGGTAGTGTGAAAAAGGGTCACTGTTGACGTCTACCGGAACGCCATCAATCTTGATTTGTTTGATGGAGCGTTTATAAAATTTATCGGAGCGTATAAAAATAAGGCGCTTTACATACTTATCTAATACGAGCTTTTGACCTTGATCATTGGTCTTGTAGTAGTAAACCAACTCCTCCTTACCATTAGTCGTCATGTCACGCTCTTCATCCCACTTGGCGTAAATGCTTGGGCTCACCATGGCACAAAAAAATACTAAGGCCAATTGGCTAATCACAAAAACAGATTTCTTTTGAGGGGAATTCATCATGTGATCATATCAGTCGTACATACCCCTAAAAATCAGAAAGCGTAATATTCCCAAATGATGAATCCATTTCTCTTGCGCCTGCTCAGTTTTCTGCTGTTGATTAATTGCATCCCTATTACCGCTTTTGCAGCCCAGATCTTCATCACCAATTACCCATCAGAAGCTAATGCAAAAGTCTTTGTCACCAAATATCCCTCAGAAGCAAACTGCATTGTGTATGACACCCAATACTCGAGCGATAACGAGCCTGGCGTCTGGTTCTATACAAAATATAAAGGTGATGCGCGTGCCGTGATTTACTACACCCAATATAAATCCGAGGCCGACCTGATTGTGTATTTCACCAAGTACAAGAGTGATGCACGCTGCCGCTACTAATATTTATCACTTTATTACCCCTTCATTACCTCTTTAATCTATGAGACTTCTCTCCATCTCTGCAGGCAAAGTAGCCCCCTTGTTTGGCAACCATCACCCTAATTACAAATCTGTTGCCTCTGCTATTCACAAAAAAGTGGTGAGTGATTTAAAAAATCCCGCCCCAGTTGAAATCACTACGCTTGGTGTTCGAGGGGATGAACAGGCAGACTTATCCGTGCATGGTGGATTGGAAAAAGCAATTTATGTTTATCCAGCCGAACACTATATCTTCTGGAATGAACTGCTCACCCGCGAAACCAAGCAACCTACTGAATTGCAACATGGCGCTATTGGAGAAAATTTCACGATCGAAGGACTTTTAGAAACTCAAGTCTTTGCAGGGGATCGACTTCAAATAGGGAGTCTAGAATTCGCAGTGGTAAAACTTCGTGAGCCTTGTTTCAAGTTCAATGCGAAGTTGGGCTATAAAGGTGCAGCTAAAGCAATGCTTCAAACAGGCTTTAGTGGCTGGTATTTGCGTGTATTAAAAACCGGAGTAAGTGCTGCTGGTGCTGAAATTACTCTAATTCCCGGCCCAAGAGAAACCTCTATTGCGCAGCAAAATCAAAAGCTCTTAAACAATCGCAATCAAAAAGATTTGTGGGAATAAAAAAACCCGACCATTTCTGATCGGGTTTCTTATTTGATGCAGACTAAAGAATCTTAGTCAATCCGCTTAGTCACGTGCGTAGATATCTACGTCTTTGGTTTCTTTAACAAACAGTGTACCGATTACCAATGTCATCGCAGCGATGATGATTGGGTACCAGAGACCGTAGTAAATGTTACCGTTTTGCGCTACCAAGGCGAAGGAGATCGTCGGCAACAAGCCACCGAACCAACCGTTACCAATGTGGTATGGCAAGGACATAGAGGTATAACGAATGCGGGTTGGGAACATCTCAACTAACATCGCAGCGATTGGGCCATAAACCATAGTGACCAAGATCACCAAGTACACCAACAAGCACAATACAGCAACGTAGTTGATATCAGCCGAGTTAGCTTTAGCTGGATAACCTTCTTTGTTTAAAGCCTCGCGAATTGATTTCTTAAACTCAGCATCCTTTGCTTTTGCTTCGGCAGGATCGATACCCTTAGATGTATAACCAGGGATTTCTATATCACCGATTTTCACAACAGCAACGGTTCCCGCTGGAGCTGGAATGGTAGTGTAGCTAGCAGAATTAGAAGCCATCACTTGTTTTGCAATATCGCAAGAACTTGTGAACTTCGCTGTACCAGTTGGATTGAACTGGAATGTACATTCATTCACATCAGCAGTAATCGTTGCTGGTGCAGCTGCCATTGCCTTTTCTAACGCAGGGTTAGCAAAGTGAGTTAAAGCATTAAATACGGAAACTGGTGTGTTAGGGATGTAAGTAATTACAGCCAACAACAAACCGCCCATGATGATCACTTTACGGCCAATCTTGTCTGACAAGCTACCGAATACCACAAAGAACGGGGTGCCGATTACCAATGAAGCAGCAATCAATAAGTTCGCTGTCTTAGCATCTACTTTCAATACTTGGGTGAGATAGAACAAAGCATAGAACTGGCCTGTGTACCAAACCACCGCTTGACCTGCAACCAGACCAAACAATGCCAAGATCACAATCTTCAAGTTCTTCCATTGACCGAATGACTCTGTCAAAGGGGCTTTAGACAATTTGCCTTCTTCTTTCATCTTCTTGAAAGCTGGTGATTCATTCATGGACAAGCGAATCCATACAGAAATCGCCAACAATCCGATTGAAGCGATGAAAGGAACACGCCAACCCCAAACATCAAAGTCAGGACCAGTGAATTCACGTGTGAACAAAATCACGAGCAAGGAGAGGAACAAGCCCAAAGTAGCTGTTGTCTGAATCCAAGCTGTGTAAGCGCCACGACGACCATGAGGAGCATGTTCTGCAACATAAGTAGCAGCACCGCCGTACTCACCACCCAATGCCAAACCTTGAAGCATACGCAATGCGATCAAGATGACTGGAGCGGCAACGCCGATAGTTGCATAGTTAGGCAGAATACCCACGATGAAGGTTGCACCACCCATTAATAGGATGGTGACCAAGAAGGTATATTTACGACCGATCAAATCGCCCAAGCGACCAAACACCAACGCGCCAAATGGACGCACGATGAAACCAGCAGCAAATGCTAACAAAGCAAAAATGAAGGCAGAACCAGCATCTAAGCCTGAGAAAAACTGCTTGGCAATAACGGCAGCCAAAGAACCGTAAAGATAAAAGTCGTACCACTCAAAAACCGTACCTAATGAAGAAGCAAAAATAACTTTGCGCTCTTCGGCGGTCATTGGGGCTGCTTTAGTTGATGTTGACATCAGTAGCTCCTAACTAATTTTATTAAATAAAATACAACGGATCGATTATGCTTTGAAAAAATTCAAAGAAATCCATTACTTAGGGTAATTCCCCATCAAATAGACTCGGGGTTTTCCCGAGAAATGTGGATTTGATGCAACGCATTTAAGCCATGATGAGGCAAGGGTTTAGCACCAATATTAAGCAATCTGCCCAAGTGAGGTGCATTTCTGGAAATCAGTGTGCAATCCTCTCGAATAACACTGTTGCACTTCGCTTTAATTGATTTTGAAGTTAGCAAAAGGCATAAGCAAAAAATGCCACCAAACAATTACTAAACAAGGAGCAAGGCAAATGAAAAGACGTGACTTTTTAGGTAAGACTGCACTTGGGGCGGCCGCAGGCGTATTGGCCGCACCCGCAATAGCCCAATCTATGCCAGAAGTGAAGTGGCGCTGCGCATCTAGCTTTCCTAAAAGCCTAGATACGATTTATGGTGGTGGCGAATTCATCTCTAAGCGGGTAGCCGCTTTAACTGATGGCAAGTTTCAAATTCGTATTTTTGGTGCAGGCGAGATTGTTCCTGCTTTTGGTACTGTGGATGCCGTCCAACAAGGAACCGTGGAATGCACCCATACCGCCGGTTATTACTTTGTAGGCAAGAACAAAACTTTTGCTTTTGACACAACTGTCCCTTTTGGTATGAACCAACGTCAGCAAAATGCCTGGATGTATTGGGGTGGCGGCTTAAAGCTCCAGCGTGAGTTCTTACGCGACTACAACATTATTTCCTTCCCGGCAGGCAACACCGGAACTCAAATGGGTGGCTGGTTTAAAAAGCCAGTTAAAACGGTTGCCGACCTCAAAGGTCTCAAGATGCGTATCGCCGGCCTCGGCGGTGAGGTGATGTCTCGCTTAGGCGCTATTCCACAGCAAATCGCTGGTGGGGATATTTACCCTGCCCTTGAAAAAGGCGTGATTGATGCAGCCGAGTGGGTTGGTCCTTACGACGATGAAAAGTTAGGCTTTTACAAAATTGCTCCTTACTACTACTACCCAGGATGGTGGGAAGCCTGTTCGATGTACTCCATGTACGTCAACATCAAAGAATGGGAAAAGTTGCCTAAGCAATATCAAGAAGCGTTGGCTTCAGCTTGTGCTGAATGCAACATCGATATGATGGCTGAGTACGACTACAAAAACCCAATTGCCTTACAGAGCTTAATCAAGAATGGCGTTAAGTTGCAGTCTTATTCCACAGAAATTATGAAAGCAGCATCTAATGCCGCCTTTGAAATGTATGAGGAAGAAGCTGCCAAGAATCCATCGTTCAAGAAAATTTACGAGCCTTGGAAAAAATTCCGCAACGATCAAATGCTGTGGAACAAGGTTGCCGAACAAACTCTCATGAGCTTCATGCTAACTAATCCAGTCAAATAAACTTAAGCGAGTAACTGAAATGCCAAAACAATTTTTAGTTTTTGCAAATTTCGTTGATCGACTAAATGACCGTTTTGGAGTTTTAGCAAGTTGGATGGTTCTTATTGCCGTACTGGTCAGCACAGCTAACGCGCTGATTCGGTACGGTTTTAACATCAGCTCAAACGGTTGGCTAGAAGCGCAATGGTATTTGTTTGCCGGCATGGTGATGTTTGGTGCCGCCACTACTTTTCGTATGAATGAACACGTGCGGGTTGACGTGCTCTATGCCCTTTACCCCAATAGAGTTCGGCTCTGGCTGGATTTTTGGGGTGGCATTATTTTCTTCTTACCAATGACCATCATTATTGGTTACTACTCTTGGGAATTTTTTATTACTTCAGTAATTCAAAATGAAACCTCAAGTAATCCAGGAGGTCTGATTCGCTGGCCAGTGCGCGGCATTATTACTTTGGGCTTTTTCTTGCTAACACTCCAAGGTATTTCAGAAATTATCAAGCGCTACGCAGCCATTATCGGAATGATACAAATCGATCCTAAATACGAAAGACCTCTCCAATGATTAGCCAAGATCTCATGGCCCCCATCATGTTTGGGGGTCTGATTGTATTTTTATTAATTGGATATCCGGCCGCATTTTCACTTGGTGCAGTTGGCTTATTCTTCTCTTTTATTGGCATCGAGATGGGCATGTTTCAGCCCACCTTTCTACAAGCACTTCCAGATCGCGTATTTGGGATCTTGTCGAATGACCTATTGCTCTCTATTCCATTCTTTACCTTCATGGGTGCAATCCTAGAGAAGTGCGGATTGGCCGAGGACATGCTCGAAGGCTTGGGGCAGTTATTTGGCCCTATCCGAGGCGGTCTTGCATATGCTGTAATTATTGTTGGTGCAATTCTCGGAGCGATTACCGGAACTGTTGCAGCCTCTGTGATTGCCATGGGATTAATTTCCTTGCCAATTATGTTGCGCTACGGCTATAACCCACGTGTCGCAACGGGTGTAATTGCCGCCTCAGGAACAATTACCCAACTCATCCCCCCATCACTCGTTTTAATTGTGTTGGCAGACCAGTTGGGTAAGTCGGTTGGCGATATGTATGCCGGCGCTATTGGGCCATCCATCATTCAGGTGGTGCTGTTCTGTTTATTCATCTTCTTCTTGTCAATTTTTAGACCTCAAGATGTACCAGCACTTCCACCAGAGGCACGCCCAAAGATTGACTGGAAATTATTCAAGAAAATTTTGTGGGGCATTGTTCCTTCAATCGCCCTCATCTTCTTAGTGCTTGGAACGATTTTGATGGGTCTGGCAACACCGACTGAAGGTGGCGCAATGGGTTCTGTTGGAGCCTTAGTTCTTGCGGCAATGAATAAACGCTTACAAAAACCTTTGGTCTGGGAAGCAATGACTTCCACCATGCGCATTAATGCTATGGTGATTTTCATCCTGATTGGATCTACTGTCTTTGGCCTAGCATTCCGTGGCGTTGATGGTGACCTATGGATTGAACATTTATTGTCTGGATTGCCTGGAGGTCAAATAGGCTTCTTAATTGTGGTGAACTTGTTTGTTTTCTTCCTAGCCTTCTTCTTAGACTATTTTGAAATAGCCTTCATCATCATTCCACTTTTGGCTCCTGTTGCAGACAAGCTTGGCATCGATCTGATTTGGTTTGGTGTGCTTCTCGGCGCCAATATGCAAACCTCGTTCATGCATCCTCCATTTGGGTTCGCCTTGTTCTACCTGCGCGGAGTAGCGCCTAAGTCTCTAAAGAGCTCTGATATTTATTACGGGGCTTTGCCATGGGTCGGTCTACAGCTGATCTTGGTTGCGATCATCATCTTTATTCCAGAAACGGTTACTTACTTCATTGATAAGCCAGCGGTTGCTATTGATGTGAATGCCATTTCAGTGGATCCCCTTGAAGGCGTACAGCAAAATGAGATCACAGTAGACTCCAGTTCTGAGATCGAGCGTCAATTGCGAGAAAATAAATAGCTATAGCAAATAGCAAACCGCAAAATAAAATAGAGGGGATTTACCATGCAGTCAAAGTGGGGTATTCGAGGGATGGCGGTAGCGCCGCATTCCCTCGCTTCTGAATCGGCTTTAGCAGTTCTACGTGAGGGCGGCAATGCATTAGAGGCGATGGTGGCTGCAGCAGCAACCATCGCTGTCGTATATCCCCACATGAACTCCATTGGCGGCGACTCCTTCTGGGTGGTGCACTCGCCTGGTAAGGCCATGGGTGGCATTGACGCCTGTGGTGCTGCCGCTGGTTTAGCCACAAAGCAATGGTATGCAGATAGGGGCATCACTAAAGCTATTCCCTTTAGGGGTCCGGTTGCCGCAAATACGGTTGCAGGAACTATTTCAGGCTGGGGCGCCGCTCACAAACTTTCCAAACAGGGACTTGGGGGCAAGATCCCCTTATCTCGCCTTTTAGCTGATGCCATTCATTACGCAGAGGCAGGCGTACCCGTTACCTACAGCCAATCAAGCTTAACCCAAAAGAAACGTGAAGAACTCAGCCCCATTCCTGGCTTTGCTAAAACTTTCTTGGTGAATGGTAAAGCACCGGCAGTTGGGAGCATTTTTAAACAAGATCGCCTTGCCAAAACCTTGCGACAAATTGCAGAAAAAGGGACGGACGATTATTACCGTGGTGATCTCGCACAGTTATTAGCAAAAGAGTTGACCGATGTCGGTAGCCCCTTACGCTTAGATGATCTGCAGCGTCACAATGCCAAACTGATTGATCCCTTAGAGCTCAAACACAGCCTCGGCAATGTGTACAACATGATTCCACCCACCCAAGGTGTTGTCTCCTTGATGATTATTGGTATTTTGGATCAACTGAATCTCAAGCGCTTTAAGGTGGATAGCGCTGAATATGTCCACCATTGTGTTGAGGCTACTAAACAAGCCTTTAAGATTCGTGATCAATTTGTGACAGACCCTGCGTATATGACAAAGCATGCGCAGACTTTCTTATCACCCGCATTCCTGAAAAAACTTGCTAAGAATATTGACCCTAATAAAGCTTTGCCTTGGGGCCAAGGCAAAGGGCCAGCCGATACCATTTGGATGGGCGTGATTGATGGTGACGGTAATTGCGTCTCTTTCATTCAAAGTATCTATCATGAGTTCGGTGCAGGCATTGTTCTACCCAAGTCTGGTGTGAATTGGCAGAATCGTGGATGCAGCTTCTCTCTTGACCCCAATACACTGAATCACCTTGAGCCCTATCGCAAACCATTCCACACCTTGAATCCAGCGATGGCTTTATTTAAAGATGGTCGCTCGATGGTCTACGGCACGATGGGTGGTGATGGGCAGCCCCAAACCCAATGCGCAGTCTTTACTCGCACAGCTACTTATGGTCTTGATCCGCAAGACGCCATCAGCCGCCCGCGTTGGCTACTTGGTCGCACTTGGGGGCAAACGAGTGACAGCTTGAAATTGGAGTCACGATTTAGTCCTTGGGTTGCAAAAGAGCTACATGCCTTAGGTCATGAGATTGAAATGCTCGATGCCTTTGATGAAACTGTCGGTCATGCAGGCTGCATTATTCGTGACCCATCAGGCACATTGCGAGGCGGATGGGATCCTCGCAGCGACGGCGCTGTTAGCGCGTTTTAGTAATAAACATTTTGGGTACGCGCAGATCCCAGTGAATTGCGGCTGCGCGTAGTCCAAAAATTCCGAGCATACAAATTACTGAGCCCTCAACCACAAACAGCGGCAAGAAGTTCAATATCAGTACATATGCACAGCATCCCAAAGTCACTGGAATAGCATAAAGCTCATGCGACATAATGAGTGTTTTTCTACCAGCCAAAACATCGCGTAATAGGCCACCGCCAATTGCAGTAACAACACCTAAAATGACAGGTGCTACCGGTAGACCATAACCCATATTCCAAGCCTTATCAGCGCCCTGTATACCAAAGAGTGCTGCACCAAAACCATCGATATAAAGCATCCAGCGATAAATTTGTGGTTGAGTAAAGAAAGACTCTGCGAAGAAGGTAATAACGCTAGCAGCTAGTGCAAGCCAGACATAAATCTGATTCTCGGACCAGAAAACAGGGGCCTCCAAAATGATGTCGCGAATAGTACCCCCACCGATTGCGGTAATGAGCCCAAGCACCAAAACACCAAAGAGATCCACACCACGATCAGCAATTGCCAAGACCCCTGTCACAGCAAACGCCATGGTTGCGATGATGCCAATCCAGAAATTAATATCTTCCATGGGAACAAGTCTAAAGCACTTTGTATGAATAAAGACTGGAATATCCATCCTCAATATACTGTTAGCCATGAGATCAAATGAGGTATTCAAATGACCCCCAAGCTCTATAGCTTTTGGCGTAGCTCTGCCGCATATCGTGTACGTATTGCCTTGAATCTTAAGGGTATGGATTATGAAATCATTCCTGTGCATCTGGGTAAAAATGGTGGTGAACAAGCGAGCGAGAGTTACAGCAATAAAAACCCAAATCGCTTAGTGCCTCTTTATGAGTCTGATACGATCAGGATTCATCAATCGATAGCGATGATTGAATATCTTGAAGAAGTGCAGTCCGAACCTCCACTCTTACCAACCTTGGCCATTGATCGAGCATGGGTACGCGCACTTGCTTTGGATATTGCCTGCGATATTCACCCCATCAACAATTTGCGGGTGCTACGTTACCTCATCAAAAAACTAGGTATTAGTAGTGAGGCAAAAGACGAGTGGTATCAACATTGGGTCAAGACTGGATTAGAAAGTTTAGAAAAACAATTGAGCAGTGACGCTAGGGTCGGGAAATTTGCCTATGGCGATCAACCAGGCTTAATTGATCTTTGCTTAGTGCCCCAACTATTTAACGCGCTCAGCGCAAAAGTAGATGTGAGCCCCTACCCCACCCTCATGAGAATCTTTCATGAGTGCATGAAATTGCCTGCTTTTATAAACGCCTCTTGGGAAAAACAAATTGATGCAGAGGGCTTAAACCCCGTTGCTCCACCACAGAAATAATGAGAGTGTGAGTAATGAGCTCACGGTTGTAATCAATACTACTCTCGAAATAATGCTACCGTCTGCTTTGTAATACTGCGCCAACATAAAAGGCCCGGTACCAGTAGGCAGTGCACTCAAAATCACAATTGCGCTGACCCATAATCCAGGCAAATCTAAAATGGGTGCTGCAATTACCCAGGCAATCAAAGGCTGAAGAAAGAGCTTTGCAAAACTAATACCCCAAGCTTGCTCTGGCGCTGCAGTGTTTTTTTGTATGAGAAATAAACCAATCGAGACGAGCGCACAAGGAGTCGATGCCGCCGCCAAGAATGCAATCACTTGTGCAATTGGATCATACAAAGTCAGGCCAATTGCGGCCCATGCCAAACCTGCAACTGGGGCAACCAATAATGGATTAGTGCAGAGAGATTTAATGACGCTCAGAACAATCTCATGTGACCTCTTATGCGACAAGATGCCGATCTCAATAAGCACTGTCGCTAAAGCGAACATCACAAACACAATGAAGGTAGAAATAATCGCAGGCGCTAAACCATCTTGACCAAGGGCAAGTGCGCACAAAGGAATGCCCATATACCCGGTATTTGAATAAGAGGCGCTAAGACCATCGAAGCTAGCTGCTGCCAAATCTCGACTACGCATGAAGCTCATCAAGAGTACCAGAATAAAAACAATTAAACAGCTTAGAAAAAAAGCGGTAATAAAACCAGGCTGCCAAAGCGTTTGCCAGCCACTATTAGCGGCGAAATTAAAGAGTTGTGCAGGTAATGCCAACCAAACAACAAAACGATTTAGCTCAACCGAAGCATTGATACCCAGCTTACCCGTACGCCCTCCAACATACCCAATCAGAATGAGTAAAAAGACTGGAAGAACTACATTAAATACGTAGAGCAAAATATTGAATAGGAAAAGTTAGGGTATTAGGAAATCTTCTTCAGCGTCTTTACATAGCGCTGTGCATTTTTGACATAACGTCCGGAGATATCATGAATTCCGGCAATTTGTTCTGGAGTGAGCTCTTTAACTGTTTTGGCAGGTGTTCCCAAAATCATGGAACCATCCGGAAATTCTTTTCCCTCTGTAACGAGCGCGCCCGCACCAACCAAACAGTTTTTTCCAATCTTGGCGCCATTCAAAATGACTGCACCAATTCCGATAAGACTACCGTCTCCAATATGGCAACCATGCAACATCACTTGATGGCCAACAGTCACATGCTTACCTATAATGAGCGGATAACCAGGGTCGGCATGCAGGACAGAGGCGTCTTGCACATTACTACCCTCTCCGATTTGAATGAGATCGTTATCGCCACGGATAACTACCTTTGGCCAGATACTCGCATCTTGATGAAGTTCAACTTTGCCGATCACTTCTGCGCTCTCGGCAACCCAAGCACCCTCAGCTAATTGTGGGGCGTTTCCGTCTAGTTCAAATATAGCCATGACTCATTATAGGTATGAATCTGACTATAGATGAACGCCTATGCACTAAAAGCGAATTACCAGTTAGGCTCGCGATCAGGAGTCGAAGAAATACGATGCACACTTAAATCAGCACCCTCAAATTCTTCTTCTTGAGACATGCGAATGCCTAAAACTGCCTTAAGGGCACCATAGACCACAAAGCCGCCGATCAGTGCAATGCCGACACCCAATGCGCTACCAATCAGCTGGCCAGTGAATGTAATACCGCCAATGCCACCAAATGCTTTGGTACCGAAGATACCGGCAGCCAATCCACCCCAAAGACCACATAAACCATGTAACGGCCAAACACCGAGAACATCATCAATCTTCCAGCGGTTTTGAACCAAAGTAAACATATAGACAAACAAAGCACCAGCGACCAAACCAACAAATAAAGCACCTAAAGGATGCATTAAATCTGAGCCTGCACAAACCGCAACCAAACCAGCCAGCGGGCCGTTGTATGTAAAACCAGGATCATTGCGACCCACCACCCAAGCAGCTAATGTTCCGCCTACCATCGCCATTAGTGAGTTCATCGCAACCAAGCCACTGATCTTATCAATCGTTTGTGCGCTCATCACATTAAAACCAAACCAACCTACCGCCAAAATCCAGGCACCCAAGGCCAAGAAGGGAATGCTTGAAGGTGGATGAGCAGAGATTTGACCTTCTTTTGTGTAACGGCCACGACGTGCTCCTAGCAGAATGACTGCTGGCAAGGCGATCCACCCACCTACCGCATGAACCACTACTGATCCAGCAAAGTCATGAAACTCTTCGCCAGTAAAGCCTTTGATCCAAGCTTGAATGCCGTAATGTTGATTCCAAGCAATGCCTTCGAAGAAGGGGTAGACAAAACCTACCAATACAAAAGTAGCAATTAACTGAGGATTAAATTTGGCTCGCTCTGCAATGCCTCCAGAAATAATTGCGGGAATTGCGGCAGCAAAAGTCAGTAAGAAGAAAAACTTTACTAACTCATAACCGTTCTTCTCTGCCAATAATTCCGCGCCAGAAAAAAAGTTCACCCCATAAGCAATGCTGTAACCGATAAAGAAATATGCAATAGTGGAAACCGCAAAGTCCACCAAGATTTTGACCAAAGCATTTACTTGGTTTTTCTTACGTACCGTTCCCAACTCCAAGAACGCAAAGCCTGCGTGCATGGCAAGAACCATAATGGCGCCAAGCAAGATAAATAAGGCGTCACTACCTGACTTCAAAGTTTCCATGAAATTTCCCCTCTTGTTTTTTGCATCATTATGGTGAATTCAAAAACCCAATTAAGTGCACAATGCACTTAATTAGTGCATTAATAGGGCTTATTTATGGTTTATCATATTTTTTACATACACCCAAGGGAGAACCCATGAAAAAATTCCTCGTTGCATTAGCCGCTTTGGCTGCATTTTCCGGCCTTGCTCAAGCACAAGAAACCATCAAAGTTTTGAGCACTCAAGAACTGGCCAATACCTGCAAACTCCCAGCAAGCCCAGAATCACGAAGCTTTTGTATTGGCTTTACCACTTCTGTTTATGAAACCTATCTAGCAACTCGTCACCCACAACGTGCAAAGCCATTTATTTGCGTTAAGCAACCAGCACCAGCACGCGACGAAGTTATTGCTGATTTTGTGAAATTTGCACAAAGCACTCCACAAGTTGCAGACAAGCCAGCAGCAGGCGTTTTCTTGGGCTTCTTAGGGTCACGCTTCCCTTGCGCTAGAAAATAATCCAAACAACTTAGCCAAACTAATACACATTCAAAGGATCAATTGAGATGAAAAAAATTATCGCAATTACTGCAACAACCCTAGCAATCGCTGGTTGCTCAAACATGAGCAACACTGAGCAACGCACACTTTCAGGCGCAAGTATTGGTGCTGCAGCCGGAGCTGTTGGCACCGCAATCTTCCACGGCAATCCTATTTGGGGCGCAGTTGGTGGTGCAGCAGTTGGTGCAGCATCTGGTTACGTCTACGATGCATACAAGAAAAATGAAGGCGCTAATTACAATGCTGGCTATAACGCTGGCAAAAATAATCAGCCAGCTAAAGCACCTAACTAAGGCATCAAACTAAGCTAAAACATGCGGCCTTCTCAGGCCATAGTCTGACAACACGAACCCAGCTTGTATTAATTTACTAGCTGGGTTTTTATTTGAATCTGGCCCGCTAAGGCTTTATGTATTGGGCACTTATCTGCAATTTCTAGCAGGCGCTCTTTTTCATCCCTACTTAAGTTGCCTTGCAACTGAATTTCACGAGAGAATATTTCTACGTCATTCGATCTCTCAATATCAACAGTCACAACCGCATTATCTAATTTCATCTCTTTGCGCCCAGCGTACATCTTTAAAGTCATCGATGTACAGGCAGCTAAAGCTGCGCCAAGATACTCATGAGGGCTTGGACCAGTACCTGAGCCCCCTTTAGAAACTTCAGCATCAGATAAAAAATGCAAATCACCAACAGTTAATTTCTGCTGAAGCGGGCCTTGGCCAAACTGCGAAACCACTTTTCTCATAATGCTCCTAAAAAATACTCTAATTGTTTGAATTTCAGAATGACTTTAACCGGAATGGGATTTGCTTGCTTTTTCTGCGATGGGCAATTGTGCATTCTTCCATGCACTAAAGCCACCCTCTAAATGGCAAACATTGGGAACGCCCATTCTTTTTAAAGTTTGAGTTGCCAATGCTGAACGCCAAGCCGAGGCGCAGTACAACACCAAACGCTTTCCTTCGCCGAAGGCTGACCTGTAATAAGGGCTATCAGGATCAACCCAAAACTCCAACATTCCTCTTGGGGCGTGTAGGGCATTCGGAATCATACCTTCTCGCTCTAATTCTCTTATATCGCGAATATCCACAAATATGGAATTTGGATCATCCAATAAGAGCTGCGCTTTTTCCAGGGGGAGTGTCTCTATTTCAGCCATTGCACCATCAATAAGCTCTTGAAATCCAATCTTTAATTTCACCAAAATCCCCTAAATTAACAATGTCATAAGCCCATTAAGCACCTGCTACCATTCTGCTATGAACTTTACCCCTACAGAACTTGGCGCAAGCTTTATTTTTGCAATTGCGGTGTTGCATACCTTTTGCACGGGATATTTTGAATCTATCGCCAAAAAATCACCACGTCATGCAGGCTTATGGCATCTCCTTGGCGAAGTTGAGATTGTTTTTGGATTTTGGGCAGCGATCTTAATTATTTTTATCTCTCTACAAGATGACTTGAATACTGCCAAAGACTTTTTAAATAAACGTAATTTCACAGAACCGCTCTTTGTTTTTGCCATCATGATTGTGGCTGGCACAAAACCCATTCTTCATATTTCTACCCAAATTTTGCACGCACTAGCCAAAGGGCTGCAATATGTATTTCGCATCCGAAGCGCCCCCGCTTTATATTTTTTAACTCTCGGGGCTACGCCCCTCTTAGGTTCCCTAATTACCGAACCAGCAGCGATGACCTTGGCTGCTTTTTTATTACGTGATCTAGTCTATCGCCACCAGTGCACCAAAACACTGCTGTTTGGAACGCTTGGTGTTCTATTTGTAAACATTTCTATTGGGGGTACGCTCACTAACTTTGCTGCTCCACCCGTGCTTATGGTGGCCTCCACTTGGGGGTGGAGCTCAGCATTTATGTTTAGCAACTTTGGCATAGAGTCTTGTATTGCTATTTTCATTAACGCTCTCGCTGCCACCCTTCTATTTCATCGCCAACTGATTGAGCCGAACGAAAATAAAAAGGAGTCGAAGATTCCATTAGCAGTCATTTTGATGCACCTACTGTTCTTATTTGGTGTGGTTTTCTTTGCACACGATCCTATTATTTTTATGTGGATTCTGCTCTTTTTTATTGGTTATACGACCGCCTATCCAAAACATCAAAGCCCTCTTATTCTGAAAGAGGCCCTCTTGGTAGGATTTTTCTTGGGTGGCTTAGTAGTATTGGGCTCTTTACAGGGATGGTGGTTACAACCCATTCTTGAAATGATGAGCCCGACTGCAGTCTTTTACGGCAGCCTGATACTGACCGCTCTCAC
Source organism: Burkholderiaceae bacterium (assembly GCA_947380065.1). Taxonomy (GTDB): domain Bacteria; phylum Pseudomonadota; class Gammaproteobacteria; order Burkholderiales; family Burkholderiaceae; genus Polynucleobacter. The sequence continues at coordinate 15,400 of CANCPL010000047.1, forward strand.
AGATAATGCTGCGCTCACCTACTTAGGATCACTGGTGACCGGCACTTCCCCAGAGTTCAAGCTAGCCTTAGTAGGTGGTGCGGTTGCCGGTGGTGGCCTAACGGTTATTGCTAATGCACCTAATCCAGCAGGTATTGCAATCTTGCGAAGCCACTTCCCCGGAAATACGGTTTCAGCGCTATATCTATTGATTGCTGCCATCCCCCCCACAATCGTGGCAATCTTGGCTCTACGACTGATCTAAGGCCTAAATTGAGTTTGAGCAGTAAACTCTGAGCTTCGCCCCCAGCTATAAACCTGAGAACGGCATATGAAAAAGCTCTACATCAAAACCTTTGGCTGTCAAATGAACGAGTATGACTCGGGAAAAATGGCAGACCTCTTGCATGCCGACGAAGGCATGGTCATGACAGATCGGCCTGAAGATGCCGACGTCGTCCTTCTCAACACTTGCTCCATTCGAGAAAAAGCAGAAGATAAAGTCTTTTCAGATTTAGGTCGACTACGCGAACTGAAAAAAACAAAACCAAACTTACTGATTGGTGTTGGCGGTTGCGTAGCCAGCCAAGAAGGTCAACAAATTGTTAGCCGCGCTCCTTATGTTGATGTTGTATTCGGACCTCAAACACTCCATCGCTTATCCGACCTCCTTGCAGAGCGACGTAAAACCGGTGTTTCTCAAGTAGATATCTCTTTTCCAGAAATTGAGAAGTTTGATCATCTGCCTGCCTCACGCCAAACGCGGGGCTCAGCTTATGTCTCCATCATGGAAGGCTGTTCCAAATACTGCAGCTACTGTGTCGTGCCTTATACGCGTGGCGAAGAGGTTTCAAGGCCATTTGACGATGTACTCACTGAAGTGGCAGGTCTTGCAAGCAAAGGCGTGAAAGAAATTGTTCTGCTTGGTCAAAACGTCAATGCTTATCTGGGCAAAATGGGTGACACCGAAGAAATCGCTGACTTTGCACTACTGATTGAATATATTGCTGAAATTCCTGGGGTTGAGCGTATTCGATTTACCACTAGCCACCCTAAAGAATTTACGCAACGCCTCATCGACGTCTACGCAAAAGTGCCTAAGCTTGTTAGTCACCTACATCTCCCTGTACAGCATGGGTCAGATGTCATGCTATCTGCGATGAAGCGTGGCTATACAGCATTGGAATTCAAAAGCATTATTCGTAAGATGCGTGCTGTTCGCCCTGACTTAACCTTATCGAGTGATTTCATTGTGGGCTTTCCAGGCGAAACAGAGGCTGACTTTGAAAAGCTGCTGAAAATGGTGAAAGAGTTGAACTTTGATAATAGCTTTTGCTTTATCTTTAGCCCACGTCCAGGCACACCAGCAGCCAATCTCAGTGATGACACGCCATACGAAGTAAAGCTGAAGCGTCTACAAACCCTATTAGCATTGGTTGAAGGGCAAGCGAATGAAATTAGCCAAAAAATGCTGGGTAATATGGAAAAAGTACTAATCGAAGGCCTTGCAAAAGATGGTATTAATTTACAAGGCCGCGCTGAAAATAATCGTGTGATCCATTTTGCGGCGCCCGATCAAGATATTGAGAATCTCATCGGCCAGATAGTGGATATTCGTATTACTGAAGTCCTCAATTACACCCTCAGAGGTGAGCTGATAGATGCACATGTCCACTAAAAATAAAACAGCCTCTCAAAAACTGATAATTGAGCTGCAATACGCCAGTCCTGCGATTGAGTCCAGCCTCGGCAAAATTGCCTCACCTGCTCTTTTGAAAAAATGGGTCAAGAGCGCCATCACTATTGGCGGCTTAGTGACCCTACGCTTTGTTAATACTGCAGAGGGTAAAAAGTTGAACTTGGCTTTTCGTCAAAAAGATTACGCCACCAATGTTTTAACCTTTCCTTATGAGTTATCCAAAAATACTTTAGCGGCAGATATTATTTTTTGCTTACCAGTGCTTCAAAAAGAGGCGAAGGAACAAAGTAAGTTGCTGAAAGCCCATTTAGCTCACCTAATTGTGCACGGCTGTCTTCATGCCCAAGGTCATGATCATGAATTAGGGCGTGATGCTAAAAAAATGGAGGCCTTAGAAATCCAAATTCTCCAGAAATTGGGCTTTACTAACCCCTATTCTTGATTTGCCATATTTCTAAGCTATTCTTGCTATATGCCTGACCCCAATAAATCCCTTTTAGTCCGCTTGGCTGATTTTTTAAGCCCAGAACCAGCGGAGCCTAGCGAACGCCGTCAAGAACTGATCGAAACTCTACGCGAAGCGCAATCCGAGGGCTTAATAGATGCCGATGCCCTCTCGATGATTGAGGGCGTTTTTCAGGTGGGTCAATTGTGTGCTCGGGACATTCTTGTACCTCGCGCCCAAATTGACTGGATTGATATCAGCCAAGCGCTTCCTGAAATTATTAAGAGCGTGATCGAAGCTGCTCACTCCCGTTTTCCAGTGTTTGAAGGCAGTCGAGATAATGTCATTGGCATTTTATTGGCTAAAGATTTATTACGTCACGCCACTGAAAAAGACTTTCAAGTGCGCGACTGGTTGCGACCAGCCGTCTTCATTCCAGAATCCAAACGCCTCAGCGTCTTATTGCGAGACTTTAAAGATAACCGCAATCATTTAGCCATAGTGGTCGATGAATACAGCGGTGTAGCCGGAATCATTACTATTGAAGATGTACTCGAGCAAATCGTTGGCGATATTGAAGATGAGCATGATGTTGATGAAGAGGCGGATAACCTTATTGCTTTAGATAATGGTGACATTCGCGTCAAGGGAATTACTGAGCTCGAACAATTTAATGAAATGCTTGGTACGCATTTTGAAGTTGAAGATATTGAAACAGTTGCAGGTTTAGTCATTCAACATTTAGGCCGCGTTCCCAAAATGGGTGAACTCATTGAGATTGATGGCATTGAATTTGAAGTGCAACGTGCTGACCCAAGACAAATTCATATTCTGCTTGCGCGACAAATCAATAAAAAATCTGACTGAGATTCACATTGTTCGATTCGCGCCCTTATCAAGCCCGTATGAGTATTAGAGTTTTCTTAGTCTTTAGTTTGTTTATATTAGGCGCAAGTCTTGCGGCTATTGC
>CANCPL010000048.1:0-17863 GCA_947380065.1 Burkholderiaceae bacterium
TAGGAGGGTGACTTTCAGGCCGCGGGATTCGAGAATCGCGGCAAGCGAGGCAGCTGCGATTCCTTTCCCTAAAGAAGAAACCACACCACCAGTGACAAAAACGTATTTGGTCATCGCTTTAGCTCTGTTGGAAAAAGTAATTATAACGACAGAGGGCTATGATTCCTTAAATTCATAAACAGTAATAATGACCAATACCCCTATATTGAAAAGCTCAATTTGATGAAATCGCTAAAAAAGGCATGTTTTTACATACTTTTGAGCATAACCCTACTAAATCTGGTTATGTCAAACGCCTACCCCCAAATTTCAGACTCATTAGTTGGCTCATGGATATCCTATGACGACGATACAAATCAGCCTGCAGCAATAGTTCTTATTACCGAGAAAAATGGCTTCTTTAATGGCGTAATCACCAAAGTCTTGGATCCCAATTCAGCAACTACATGCGATAAATGTTCGAATGCTCGAAAAGGAAAACCTTTATTGGGCATGGAGATACTTTCTGGTCTTAAAAGGAATGGCGATCTTTACAGCGGCGGTCTAATTCTTGACCCAGATGACGGGGAGACTTACCGTGCAGAGATGCGCCTTAAAGACCAAGGTTCTAAAGTTGAACTACGTGCATACATTGGCATACCTTTACTTGGCAGAACTCAAACCTGGATTAGGGAGAAATAAACTGATGCGTCTTCTAATTGCAATGCTTATAACGATTTTGTCCTTATTTTATTTTCTCCCCTTTGCCATCTCATTTAATAAGAAAAGGGCTAATTCTGGGGCCATTTTTGCCCTAAATCTCTTTTTAGGCTGGTCTCTCATAGGCTGGGTGGTTGCCCTAGTATGGGCAATGAAGGACGAGAAAGTCTTATGAAAAGTGCGGATTGGCATAACTGAGTCTTCCGAACCAGTGAAAATTTGCGGAAAAACCCTAATTTTTATCTTAATGCCCTATTTTTGAATGAAATTTGGGCTTTAAACTCTTATATAAGACTTAAATAAGTAACTATAATTTAGTTAATCGGGAGAAAATTCCCTTTTGGCCTTTCTATTGACCACTTTTACCTCATAGGAAACACAATGTTAGAAGCCTATAACGCCCATGTTGCCGAACGTGCAGCTCTTGGAATTCCAGCCCTACCTTTAAGCAAAGATCAAACTGCTGAATTGGTAAAGTTGCTGAAAAATCCCCCAGCTGGCAAAGAAGCTGAATTAGTGGAATTAATTACAAACCGAGTACCTGCAGGCGTTGATGAGGCTGCAAAAGTCAAAGCTGAATTTCTAGATGCGGTCGCTAAAGGCACTGAGAAATCACCATTGATCTCTCGTGTACGTGCTACAGAATTACTGGGAACAATGCTAGGCGGCTACAACATCAAGCCATTAGTTGAGCTTCTTGCTGACGCAGAATGTGGTGTGGCAGCTGCTGAAGCACTCAAGAAAACACTCTTGATGTTTGATTATTTCAACGACGTTCAAGAGCTTGCTGAAAAAGGCAACGCGAATGCTAAAGCTGTAATGCAGAGCTGGGCAAATGCTGAGTGGTTTACTAGCCGCCCTGCAGTTCCAGAAAGTATGAAACTCACTGTTTTCAAAGTAACTGGCGAAACCAATACCGACGATCTCTCACCAGCACCAGATGCATGGAGTCGTCCTGATATTCCATTGCATGCCACGATCATGCTCAAGAACCCACGTCCTGGCATTGAGCCTGACGAGACTGGTGTTCGTGGACCAATGAAACAAATTGCCACCCTCCAGAAAAAAGGCAATCAAATTGCCTACGTTGGTGATGTGGTTGGTACAGGCTCTTCACGCAAATCTGCTACGAACTCGGTTCTTTGGTGGACGGGTCAAGATATTCCCTTCGTACCAAACAAGCGTTTTGGTGGCGTGTGCTTAGGCACCAATATTGCCCCTATCTTCTTCAATACGATGGAAGATTCAGGTGCATTACCTATTGAGCTCGATGTTTCCCAGATGAACATGGGCGATGAAATTGAACTACTTCCATACGAAGGTAAAGTATTTAAAAATGGAAGTGAAATCACCAGCTTTTCATTGAAATCTCCGGTGATTTTGGATGAAGTACGTGCTGGTGGTCGCATACCTCTAATTATTGGTCGTGGACTAACTGCTAAAGCACGCGCTGCTCTTGGTTTGCCTGCTTCTACAGAATTCCGCTTACCCGTAAATCCTGTGGATAACAAAAAAGGCTTTAGCTTGGCACAAAAAATGGTTGGTCGCGCATGTGGCTTACCAGAAGGCCAAGGCGTTCGCCCTGGTACTTACTGCGAGCCGCACATGACTACTGTTGGTTCACAAGATACCACAGGACCTATGACCCGTGACGAGTTAAAAGACTTGGCTTGTCTTGGCTTTTCCTCTGATCTTGTGATGCAGTCGTTCTGTCACACCTCCGCCTATCCTAAGCCTGTAGATATTCGCACTCAACATGAGTTGCCGCCATTCATGACAAATCGCGGTGGTGTTGCCTTGCGTCCTGGTGACGGCGTGATTCATAGTTGGTTGAATCGCTTACTCCTGCCGGATACCTGTGGAACTGGTGGCGATAGCCATACTCGTTTCCCAATTGGTATCTCCTTTCCTGCGGGCTCAGGCTTAGTTGCTTTTGCGGCCGCTACTGGTGTGATGCCTTTGGATATGCCGGAGTCTGTATTGATACGTTTCAAAGGCAAGATGCAGCCAGGCATCACCTTGCGTGACCTCGTAAATGCAATCCCTTTGTATGCCATCAAAAAAGGTTTGCTGACTGTTGAGAAACAAGGCAAGAAGAATATTTTCTCTGGCCGTATTCTTGAGATTGAAGGTCTACCCGATCTGAAAGTTGAGCAAGCATTTGAATTATCTGATGCTTCTGCTGAGCGCTCTGCAGGTGGCTGTACAGTTCACCTAAATAAAGAGCCGATTATTGAGTACATGCGATCTAACATCACTTTGATGAAATGGATGATTGCTAATGGTTACGAAGATAAGCGCACCCTTGGCCGCCGCATCAAAGCAATGGAAGCTTGGATTGCTAATCCACAACTTCTCAAGGCTGATGCCAATGCTGACTATGCAGAAATCATCGAAATCAATATCGATGAAATTAAAGAACCCATTCTTGCATGCCCTAACGACCCAGATGACGTCAAAGTCTTGTCCGAAGTTGCTGGCGATAAGATTGATGAAGTGTTCATTGGTTCATGCATGACCAATATCGGTCACTTCCGTGCTGCTGGCCAGGTATTACAAGGCAAGAAAGATATGCCAACCCGTCTATGGGTAGCACCTCCAACCAAGATGGACGCCATGGTTTTGATGGAAGAAGGTTACTACGGCATGTTAGGCGCTGCCGGTGCCCGCATGGAAAGTCCAGGCTGTTCACTATGCATGGGTAACCAAGCGCAGATCCGCAAGGGCTCAACAGCTGTATCGACCTCAACACGAAACTTCCCTAATCGCTTAGGTATTGATACTCGCGTGTATTTAGCTTCCGCTGAATTGGCCTCTGTTGCCGCCCTCTTGGGTCGCCTACCTACTCCTGCAGAATATTTGGAGCAAGTAAAGGCTCTCGATGCTAAAGCTGGTGAAGTTTATAAATACATGAGCTTTGATAAGCTCAAGTCATTTAGTGATGTTGCAGATACTGTAACGGTTTAAGTGGTCATAAGCCTCAGTCTTTAACCTGGCTGAGGAAACAAAAAAGGCGATCTCATGGTCGCCTTTTTCTTTTCTCAAGTCTCGGCTTATCTCAAATGGAAAGCTTATTTTCTTGGCGGGCATTTTCACAACTAATCCCGGAAACCCACTTGTTCGTTGGAAGGCCTGTTTTTTCAAGAATGAGTTTTGCTCTCTTGGATACATCCTTCCACTCCGCCTCGAGTTTAGGGCCCTTAAACGCAATCGCCACAACGTTGCAATCATGGGACTCTGGAAATAAGAGAACTCGGTTGTCAAAGGCTTCACAGATATTCTTGAGGTTTAAGTCAAAGCTCTTGTGCCTTGAAAAAAGATTTACCGTCATCACTCCCGGCCCCTTGAGAATGTTGTAGCAGCCTTTATAGAAATCTAAGGAGCTTGCTGATGGTCCATCACAGATCGCGTCATATAAATCCACTTGAACTGCATCAAACAGTTCCATGTATTTTTTGTTTTGAACAAAAAGCTTGGCATCAGTTTGTAAAGTCTCTAATCTCCGATCATCATCCGGCGTAAAAAACATACTTCTAGCTGAAACAATCACCGCTGGATTTAGCTCCACCACGGTAGTTTTAACGGCTGGACAATATTTATGCTGAAACTTGGTGAGAGCCCCCGTGCCTAGCCCAAGTTGCGCAATCCGCATCCCAGGCTTTGTCTCTAAAAATAGTAGCCAGGCCATCATTTGCTGGTTGTACTCAAGGTAAATCTCATCGGGGTCACGCAAACGCATTGCCCCCTGAATTAACTCAGTTCCAAAGTGAAGGTAACGCACTCCCCCGCTCTCGGAAAACGTCACCGCCTCCATCGCTTGATCCAGCATGGCGTTAATTAGCCCAACGTCGTGCGTTGCGGAATAAGCGTAACCAAGGGCTGGCGCCGTCTGGGGTATCCAGCCACTCTGGTGGACACCAACTCATCTGCGCTGCCCTAAAAACACGCTCTGGGTGGGGCATCATGACCATAAAGCGACCATCTGGTGTAGTAACTCCAGTTAATCCTCCAGGCGATCCATTGGGATTCATCGGATAGGTTTCGGTTGGATTTCCTTGGTGATCTACAAAACGGAAGGAAGCCAAGCTACTATTTTGGATCTGCTCTAAATTACCTTGTTGACTAAAGTTGGCAAATCCCTCGCCGTGCGCAATAGCAATAGGAATCTGGCTGCCTTCCATACCTTGTGTGAATATTGACGGAGATGTCATTACCTCAGCCATCACCAAGCGAGCCTCGTATTGCTCTGATTGATTACGGGTAAATTTGGGCCAAGCTTCTGCGCCAGGAATAATTCCGGAAAGATTACTCATCATCTGACAGCCGTTGCAAACACCTAATGCAAAACTCTCTTGGCGATTAAAGAATGCTGAAAACTGATCACGTAATTGCTGATTAAATAAGATGGTCTTAGCCCAGCCTTCACCGGCACCTAATACATCCCCATAACTAAAGCCACCACAAGCAATCAAACCCCTAAAGTCATCTAGCTTTGCTTTGCCGCTGAGCAGATCAGACATGTGAACGTCGTAACTATCAAATCCAGCCCAATTAACGGAATACGCCATCTCTACATGGGAATTCACACCTTGCTCGCGCAAGATAGCCACTTTAGGCCGTACATTTTTAGAAATATAAGGTGCCGCTATATCTTCTGATGCATCGAAAGTCAGCTTCGGACTCATGCCCACATCAGCTATGTTGTCCAACAATGAAAATTCACTATCAGCACAAGCAGGATTATCACGAAGACGCGCAATTTGATAGCTGGTGTTCGTCCACAACTTTTGCAGTAACTCACGTGGCTCAGCAAATATATTTTTGGCATCACGCCAAATTTCTATACGACCATTTGTATTTGGCTTACCAATTACATGGCTAAAAGCGCTTAAGCCTAATTTTCTCAATACTGCAAATACCGCATCGCGATCAGCTTTACGAACCTGAATTACTGCACCCAACTCTTCATTAAACAGGGCACGCATGGTTTGCTCATGGCGACGACCAGATATCTGTTGTGCCCAATTTTTAGCATCACCATAATCAGGCTCTTGCCCTGCATCCATCGTAATCATGTCTACGTTTAGAGAAATTCCGCAGTGGGAAGCAAAAGCCATCTCAGCAACGCATGCCAGTAAACCACCATCTGAGCGGTCGTGATAAGCCAAGAGCTTATCTTCGTGACGCAACTGAATAATCGCAGCAGCCAATGCTTTGAGATCTTCAGGATGATCAATATCGGGGGCTGCCTTTCCAGATTGATCGAGCACTTGGGCCAAAATACTGCCAGCCATACGATTCTTGCCGCGACCTAGGTCAATCAGAATCAGTTCGCTCTCTTGAGGAGAGTCATCCTTAGCCTTTAACTTTAAAAGAGGAGTTAAAGTTTTACGGGCATCCTGCACTGAAGCAAAAGCAGAAATAATTAAAGAAACTGGAGCCACCACTTTCTTGGCATCGTTACCATCTTGCCATGCGGTAGACATTGACAATGAATCTTTACCAACCGGAATTGAGATGCCAAGAGCTGGGCACAATTCCATGCCTATTGCTTTGACAGAGTCGTACAACTTGGCATCTTCACCGGGAGCACCACATGCTGCCATCCAGTTAGCGGAAAGTTTTACACTTTCTAGGCTGGATATATCTGCAGCCAAGAGATTGGTGATCGCCTCGCCTACCGCCATTCGAGCTGCAGCCGGAGCATCGATTACTGCTAAAGGAGTTCGCTCCCCCATCGACATTGCCTCGCCGCGATAACCCTTGTAGTCCATCAAGGTAACAGCACAATCAGCCACAGGAACCTGCCATGGACCGACAAACTGGTCTCGAGCATTCAAACCACCCACAGTCCGGTCGCCAATCATAATCAAGAATGATTTGCTAGCTACAGTAGGTTGTTGCAGCACCCAGGCAATCGATTGCGCTAGGTCAGCATCAGTAACATCTAATTCTTTAAATTCTTGTGCCACCCTTGTGACATTGCGATGCATCTTTGGAGGTTTACCTAACAATACTTCCATAGGCATATCTATTGGTAAGGCTGCATCATCGTTAGGAGCTTGCTTTGAGTCACTTAATTGCAATTGCCGTTCTGCAGTTGCTTCACCGACGACCGCAAAGGGACAGCGCTCACGCTCGCAAAAAGACTTGAAGAGGTCTAAATCTTTTTGATCAATTGCCAGAACATAACGCTCTTGAGACTCATTGCACCAAATCTCTGCCGGACTCATCCCGCTCTCTTCGAGAGGTACGTTCCGTAATTTGAATTTTGCACCTAGTCCAGCACCATCAGCTAGCTCTGGAAAAGCATTGGATAAACCACCTGCGCCGACGTCATGAATAGAAACGATGGGATTATTCTCACCTAACGCACGGCAGGCGTTAATCACTTCTTGAGCGCGACGTTCCATTTCTGGATTGCCACGTTGGACAGAATCAAAATCAAGATCAGCGGTATTGGTGCCAGTTGCTACAGAACTGCCGGTAGCACCACCCATGCCAATGCGCATGCCAGGACCGCCAAGCTGAATCAATAGATGCCCTGATTGAATTACTTTTTTCTCGGTATGAATAGAATCGATGCTACCGATACCACCGGCAATCATGATGGGCTTGTGATAACCACGACGCGTGCCATCTAAAGTTTGTTCAAAGACACGGAAATATCCACCCAGAATTGGTCTACCGAATTCATTATTAAATGCAGCGCCGCCTAAGGGGCCATCAATCATGATTTGTAATGGGGTAGCAATACGCTCTGGCTTACCGTATTTTTCACTTTCCCAAGGAAGGTCGGTGCCAGGTATATTCAGATTTGAGACTGAGAAGCCGGTAAGGCCCGCCTTAGGGCGTCCGCCTATGCCAGTTGCACCCTCATCACGAATCTCACCACCAGCTCCTGTAGACGCTCCAGGAAATGGGGCAATCGCTGTTGGGTGGTTATGAGTCTCCACCTTCATTAAGGTGTGAACTAAGCGTGTATCTTTTTCGTAGCGGTGCTGGTCTCCCTGAGGCACCCAAGTTTCCGCCTCACAACCAACCATAACGGCTGAGTTATCGGAATAAGCGACTATCGTACCTTCCGGTTGCAATTGGTGGGTATTGCGAATCATGGCGAATAAAGAACGCTCTTGATCATCGCCATCAATTGTCCAGGTGGAGTTAAATATTTTATGACGACAGTGCTCGCTGTTTGCCTGAGCAAACATAATTAATTCAACATCCGATGGATTACGCTGCAGGCGCGTAAAGCTTTCAGCAAGGTAGGCCACTTCATCATCGGATAAAGCAAGACCTAGTTCTTGGTTGGCCTTATCCAGCGCCGCCCTACCCTCAGTCATCACGGGGATGCGGGCTAAAGGTCTATCTTCTAAAGATTGATATAGCGCATTAGCATCTTCAATTGATTCAATCACTGCCTCAGTCATCCGATCATGAACTGCTGCGAGCACGAATTGTTTTTGCTCTGCAGAGAGCGCTTTTTTACTCTTCCAAGCAAATTGAACGCCACGCTCAAGACGCAGAATATCTAGACTGCATTGACGAGCAATATCCGTAGCTTTACTTGCCCATGGAGAAACTGTTCCCAGCCGAGGAATGGCTATGACGCCCTGTCCCTCAGACTGATCTTTTCCAAACCAAGACTTTCCTGAATTGATTTTGGAATGAAAAGGCTGACCGTAGGTCAATAAGCTAGCCAAAATCTCTTGATTTTGAGAGCTAAGCTCAGCATTAGACCAGATGAAGTGGATGTATTGAGCTTCGATAGACTCGAGATCAACCCCTTGTGCAGCCAAAGTAGCTAAAAGACGCTGTTGGCGGAATGGGGAAAGCGCATCAGCGCCAGGCAAAAAGTGGAAAAAAGACATCCCTAGATTATAAGGTTTTGCCTACAGCAATCGTCCGCCTTGAAGGTGCAATTGCCGCTGGCACCGATCAGCCAAGATCTGGTCATGGGTCACCAAAACAAGGGTTGAGTGGTTGGCCCGATTTAGTTCAAAAAGTAACTCAATAACACGGTTTCCACTAGCCTCATCCAGGCTGCCAGTAGGCTCATCTGCAAAAAGAATGGCGGGTTTCATGATGAAGGCCCTTGCCAGAGCAACCCGCTGTTGCTCCCCGCCGGATAGGGTTTTGGGGAAATGGTTGGCACGATCGCCCAAACCCACTTGCTCTAAACATAGGAGCGCATTTTCTTTGGCCATTTTTAGGCCATTGAGCTCAGCTGGAAGCATGACATTTTCAAGGGCTGTTAAGTGTGACAGCAATTGAAAGGATTGAAATACAAATCCCACCTTTTGACCCCGTAACTTAGCCCGTCCATCCTCATCTAACTGGTTTAGGTTTAGTTTGGCTAATTCAACATGCCCGCTAGTGGGAGTATCCAAACCTGCTAAGAGGCCAAGCAAAGTACTTTTCCCAGAGCCAGAGGCGCCGGTAATAGCAACACTTTCGCCCTCACAGACATCAAAGCTAATGTCGTGCAAAATAGTTAAGGATCCATCGCTAGATAAAACGTGTTTACCTAGGTGTATCGCACTAAGGACCTTTACTGGAATACTCATAAATGAATCAAATTATTTGGTTGAGCTTCTTGAGTAGAAAACTAAGAGCCATATCAATGGCATTTGCTCTATTTTGCCTGTTTATTCCCTTTGGCACACAGGCCCAGACGAACGCTACTATTTTAGTGATGGGCGACAGTCTTTCCGCAGAATATGGCTTAGCGCGTGGGACTGGCTGGGTAAGGCTTCTAGAGGATCAGCTCCACAGGGACGCTAGTCCTTGGATCATTTTTAATGCCAGCATTAGCGGCGAAACAAGTTCTGGTGGCTTGTCTAGAATGCCAAGGCTCTTAGAGCAAAAGAAGCCAGGAATTGTTCTTTTGGAGCTAGGAGCAAATGATGCATTGCGTGGGCTATCAATACGGGAATCAGAAAACAATTTACGTAAGATGATTCAAATGAGTAAGAACTCTGGAGCAAAAGTTCTCTTATTTGGCATGCAAATTCCACCAAACTATGGACAAGATTACACCAAGCAATTTCAGGAATTATTTCCAAAGCTGGCTCGTCAGGAGCAAGTTCAACTACTCCCCTTCTTTCTAAAGGGTGTTGCCTCTGAACTCACGTTGTTTCAAGCTGATCGCATGCATCCCAATGAGAAAGCGCAAGTCATACTCTACAAAAACGTATGGGACGCCATGGCCCCATATCAAACAATGCTTAAAAGTAAATGATGAACTTGGAAGCGCTTCCAGCTCCTAAGTTTAACTACCCGAGCTAGAGGATGGAGGCTTCAGGGGGTTAATCACCTTAACGCCAGCCACATCACGCCAGTAAGCCATAAAACCTGCGAATTCAGACTGAGCAGCAAGTGCTTGAATCTGTTGAGCTTGCGCTTTATGTATCTTTGCATCAACCCCTGTGGGTTGGCGTACTTGGTCAATTCGATACAGGATGGTGCCAATGCCAGGATTTTGAACAGAAACAAGTGCGGGAAATTTATCAGGATTGACAGACATCACATCATCGAGCGCACCGCCCACTAAATTTCCAGGCTTATTACGAGAAACCCAAATAGGGCTAGCAAATCCAGTAGTGCTTTTGGGATCCTTTTCCAATGCAACATAACGTTCAGCAGCAGCATTTACCGCAAGCTTCTCAGCCATGCGTTGAGAAACTTGTCGCTTGACCTCTGCGGCTACATCTTTGTACGGCAAAATTTGCGCAGGGTGAAAAGTGATCACTCGAGCAGAAACAAAAATGCCAGGAGATGTTTGTACTGCTTCAATGTTACGCTTGTTCTTAACGGCTTCATCGCCAAACAATGCTTGAACTACTTTTGGATTGGCTAATGGGTGATCTTTTGCCACACCTGTTGCACCAGAGCGAGTGACGCCCTTTTGTGTTTCCACGTTCAACTTTAATTTATCGGCGGCTGGCTTAAGGCTATCTGACTGGTCATAAGTCATATTGGCAAATTGATCTGCTTTTTCACTAAATACTTTGGCATCTTCTTTGGGGTCTGCTTTAAGAACAATGTATTCAACATCAACGTATTCCTGACTCTCAAAGAGCTTGGCGTTGCTGTTATAGAAAGTCTGAAGATCTTCTTGGGAAGGGCTTACCTTGGACAAATAATCTTTGGCATCAAAGGATAAGGCTTGAACTTGTCGCTCAGTTTCATATAGCGTTGAAACGATTTCAGATAATTTTGGGCTAGCAATTTCAGTACGCGCTACAGAGTTAACGAATTGACCGATCCTTAAATCGTATGCTTGACTTGCATAAAATTGTTCTTCATTCAAACCGTTGCTAGTCAATAACTGTTTGAATCGTGCGTCATCAAAACTACCGTCTTGTTTATAAAGGGCACGAATTTGTGGAATATTTTGCAAGCTTTTTACAAGAGCCTCTTTGCCAACCTGTAAACGTAAATTGCTAACTGCAAACCCAAGAATCCGTTGTTGCAATAACTCATTCAAAATTGCCTGTCTAAATTGGAGGCTTTGAGCAATCTGCGCATTTCCACCAACGCGCTCCGCTTGACGTTTTGCAGCAGTATCCACTTCTTGAGCAGTAATCGGCTTGCCATTAATTTTGACGAGATCCGTCTCTTTATCCAGAAAGCTGGAATAGCTAGAGATTCCGAAGAATGCAAAAGACGGAACGATCAAGAGCAGTAATACAAGCTGCAGAATTCGTTGGTGCTTACGGACGGTATCAAACATGTAAAGATTCGCTAGTAAAAAATATCAATACCACGAGTGTACTAGGGGTGTAGCTGCTGGGTATTGAAATGCCTGAGTAGGCGCAAAGAAAATTGAAGGTAATAATTTGGTGGGCGCTGAGAGGCTCGAACTCCCGACATTCTGCGTGTAAGGCAGACGCTCTACCAACTGAGCTAAGCGCCCCAAAATATTACAGCTGAGATTGTAACCTAAGCGTGGATTTAAGGTGGATTTTCCGCTGAATGAACCCCATTAGATGTGGAACATTTAGCGAAAAATCACCTGATTATCAATGCTTCAGAACGTCTGCAGATGACCCCTTTTCAATAGCCTTACTGGCTTCAGCAGCCTTTTTGGCCAACTCTTCAGGCGTAGGATCTGGCAAGGCTTCTGGCATACGCTCTAACGCCAATTCCAAAACCTTATCAATCCAGCGGACGGGAATAATCTCGATTGCATTTTTGACGTTATCTGGAATATCAATTAAATCCTTAACGTTTTCCTCTGGGATTAAAGCCAACTTAATACCGCCCCGATGAGCAGCTAAGAGCTTTTCTTTTAATCCGCCGATTGGTAAAACCTCTCCACGCAGAGTAATTTCGCCTGTCATAGCAACATCAGATCGAATAGGGATTCCAGTAAGGACAGAAACTAAAGCCGTTGTAATAGCGATACCTGCAGATGGACCGTCTTTAGGAGTTGCACCATCCGGGAAGTGAATATGAATATCCTTCTTCTCAAATGAATCATCAGCAATCCCCAAGCGCCTTGATCTGGAGCGAACAACCGTACGAGCAGCCTCTACAGATTCTTTCATCACATCGCCGATAGAACCTGTCCGAGTAATTACACCCTTACCTGGCATTACTGCAGCTTCAATGGTGAGCAAATCACCGCCCACCTCAGTCCATGCCAATCCTGTTACTTGTCCGACTTGATTTTCTTTACCAGCTAAACCAAAATCGTACATACGTACTGATAGGAATTTTTCTAAATTATCTGCATTCACAACAATGGGTGCAGTCTCTTTTTTCAAGAGCAGGAGCTTAACGACCTTACGGCATATCTTGCTGATTTCACGCTCTAAAGAACGCACCCCAGCCTCACGCGTGTAGTAACGAATCATGTTACGAACTGCGCTATCCTCAATCTTGAGCTCGTCCTTCTTTAAGCCATTATTTTTAATTTGTTTAGGAATCAAATAATTAACCGCAATACTAGTTTTTTCATCTTCTGTATAACCAGCCAAACGAATAATCTCAAGACGATCTAATAGCGGGCCTGGAATATTCAAGGAATTAGAGGTTGCCACAAACATGACGTCAGAAAGGTCGAAATCAACCTCAACATAATGGTCCTGGAATGTGTGGTTTTGCTCAGGATCTAATACTTCCAACAAGGCACTAGCAGGATCTCCGCGGAAGTCCATACCCATCTTGTCTACTTCATCCAAGAGAAATAAAGGATTGCGAACGCCCACTTTAGTAAGGCTAGTCAAAATCTTGCCAGGCATCGAGCCAATATAGGTACGACGGTGACCACGAATCTCGGATTCATCACGCACACCACCCAAGGCCATACGTACAAACTTACGGTTGGTTGCGCGTGCAATAGATTGACCTAAGGATGTCTTACCAACACCAGGAGGGCCTACCAAACAAAGAATGGGGGCCTTAACACGATCAACGCGTTGTTGAACTGCGAGGTACTCTAAGATGCGCTCTTTGACTTTATCCAAGCCGTAGTGATCTTCATCCAATACTTTTTCAGCATTAGTGAGGTCGTTGTTAATCTTGGTCTTCTTCTTCCAAGGCAGATTGACTAAGGTATCAATAAAGTTACGGATAACGGTGGCCTCTGCAGACATTGGCGACATCAGCTTGAGTTTCTTCAACTCAGATTCCGCTTTTTTCAACGCTTCCTTCGGCATGCGTGCGGCTTTGATGCGCTTCTCAAGTTCTTCGAGATCCGCCCCCTCTTCACCTTCGCCTAACTCTTTCTGAATCGCTTTCACTTGTTCGTTCAAGTAATACTCGCGTTGGCTCTTTTCCATCTGACGCTTAACGCGTCCACGAATACGTTTCTCGACTTGCAGAATATCGATCTCGCTCTCGAGATCAGCAAGCAAGCTCTCCAAACGCTGCACAACATCCATCATTTCGAGCAAGCGCTGCTTCTGCTCAAGTTTTACTGGCAAATGTGCACAGATGGTGTCGGCCAATCGACTTGGATCATCAATGCCGCCTAATGAGGAGAGAATCTCCTGCGGTACTTTTTTATTTAGTTTTACGTATTGGTCAAACTGCGCCATGATCGCGCGACGCAAAGCCTCAGTTTCATGTGCATCAATCGCATTAATCGGTGTTGGAGTTGCCTCGCAATTGAAGTAGCCAAGACTATCTTCTATTTGACTTACTTCTGCACGCTGCACACCCTCAACGAGCACTTTTACAGTACCGTCAGGCAATTTCAGCATCTGCAAAATATTGGCAATACAGCCAACCTCATAGAGGTCCTCTATGACAGGCTCATCCTTAGCGGCCGTTTTTTGGGCTACTAGCAGGACATTTTTACCCGTCTCCATTGCAGCTTCAAGGGCTTTAATTGATTTTGGGCGACCCACGAACAACGGAATCACCATATGGGGGAATACAACTACGTCCCGTAATGGGAGTAAAGGTAGTTGAATCGGTTCAGAGGGTAGTAATAAATGGCCAGGCATGGGGCAAATCCTCCAAAGTAATCAAACCTCAAAAGTCTCTATTAGTAGCAATTAAATTCTTTATCCACTAAATACAGACATTATTCATGAGTAGCATACTACCTATATGGGTAGGCTTTAGTGAAAAACAAGGGGTAAAAAGACAAAAATGGGGCAAAAATGCCCCAAAAATAGCAAAAACCCTAAGAAATTAGGCCTTTTTGCTCAAATCCGCCTGTTCGGCATCCTGCTTATAGACCAAAAGTGGTTTTCCGCCAGCAGCAATGCTACTTTCGTCGATCACTACTTTTTGTACGTTCTGGAGAGATGGAAGGTCATACATGACATCCATCAAAGAGCCTTCGAGAATAGATCTGAGGCCACGTGCCCCAGTTTTACGGGCAATCGCCTTTTTAGCAATTGCTGAAAGCGCTTCACGACGCACTTCAAGCTCAGAGCCTTCCATGGTAAGAAGCGCCTGATACTGCTTCACTAAAGCGTTTTTAGGCTCAGTCAGAATCTGAATTAAAGCCTCTTCATCCAATTGCGCCAAAGTAGCAACAACCGGCAAGCGTCCAATTAACTCTGGAATCAAACCAAACTTGATCAGATCTTCCGGCTCAACCTCAATTAATAGATCACTTACGCCGCGATCATCCTTACCGGGAACGGTTGCATTAAATCCAATGCCAGTCTTAGCAGTGCGCTGCTGAATCACTTTTTCCAAACCATCAAATGCGCCGCCGCAAATAAACAAAATATTGGTTGTATCTACTTGCAAGAAATCTTGATTAGGATGTTTACGACCACCCTGTGGCGGCACAGAAGCCATCGTGCCTTCAACTAGCTTTAATAGTGCTTGCTGAACACCCTCACCCGATACATCACGCGTAATAGATGGGTTGTCCGACTTGCGTGAAATCTTATCGATCTCATCGATATAAACAATGCCGCGTTGCGCTTTTTCTACGTTGTAATCGCAAGCTTGTAATAATTTTTGAATAATGTTTTCAACATCCTCACCCACATAACCTGCTTCAGTGAGGGTAGTTGCATCAGCCATTACAAATGGCACATCAAGCATGCGAGCCAAGGTCTGAGCTAGCAGAGTTTTGCCTGAACCTGTAGGGCCAATCAAGAGAATATTGCTCTTTGCCAACTCCACACCATCCACCATCGCCTTGGATGGAAGCTTAGATTCTTTCTTATCTGCACTGTCTACTGGCTTACCGTCTTTATCTAATTTCTCTTTTTTAGGCTTAGGCAAATACTGTAAGCGCTTGTAATGGTTGTAGACAGCAACAGCTAATGTTTTTTTTGCGTGCTCTTGACCAATCACATATTGATCTAAGTTCTCGCGAATGTGGTGGGGTGTTGGTAATGCATCATCGCCCTCTTCCTTAGGAAGCTTAGCGATTTCTTCTTGAATAATGTCGGTACAAAGATCAATACACTCATCGCAAATAAATACAGATGGACCAGCGATTAATTTTTTAACTTCATGCTGGCTTTTGCCGCAAAAAGAGCAATACAGAACTTTATCTGTTGAATTAGTAGTGTTGGTATCGCTCAAAATGGGCTCAATATATTTCTGTTACGAATTAAGGACGCTTCTCAATAACTTTATCAATCAAGCCGTATTCACGAGCTTGCTCTGCAGACATAAAGTTATCACGATCGGTGTCCTTGGCAATGGTTTCAATTGTCTGACCAGTACGATCAGCCAAAATTTTGTTCAAGCGCTCACGCAAATACAAAATCTCACGAGCTTGAATCTCAATGTCAGAGGCTTGTCCACGGGCACCGCCTAACGGCTGGTGAATCATGACGCGTGAGTTTGGCAAAGCATAGCGCTTCCCTTTTTCACCAGCACATAATAAGAATGCACCCATACTTGCAGCCATACCCATACACAGTGTACTGACATGGGGTTTAATGAATTGCATGGTGTCATAAATAGCTAAGCCTGCAGAAACAGAGCCGCCTGGTGAGTTGATGTACAGAGAAATTTCTTTATCTGGATTTTCGCTCTCAAGAAACAATAGCTGCGCAATAACCAAATTGGCGGTTTGATCATTCACCTCGCCAACTAAAAAGACAACACGCTCACGTAGCAATCTAGAGTAGATATCGTAAGCACGCTCACCTCTTCCGGAGGTTTCAATCACCATTGGAACCAAGCCCAAGCCTTTTGGTTCTAGATTTTCAGACTGAGAATGGTTGTGGATCATTTTGAAACCTCTTGTGGGTAAATGGATGACTTATTGAACGAATTAGTTTAGCTTGCTGAGCTCTTCAAAGGTAATTGCTTTATCGCTTACCTTAGCCAGGGATGTGAAATACTTGATCACATTGTCCTCAAGCACGAGATTCTCGATGTCCTTCAAGCGACTTGGATTGCTATAGTACCAACGCACAACTTCTTTTGGATCTTCATAGGTAGCAGCCTGCTCATCAATTTCAGCTTTGATTTGATCAGCAGTGGCAGCCAAGTTTTGTTTCTTCACCAACTCGCCTAAGATCAAGCCAAGGCGAACGCGCTTAGTAGCTTGTTCTGCAAAGATCTCAGCAGGAATAGGAGCATCTTTGGCGTTTGGAACGCCGCGCTGAATTAGATCTTGGCGCGCACCTTCAGCTAAACGATCCTGCTCAGAAGTAACTAAAGATTTAGGAACATCGAGCTCGCATAGGCTGTTGAGCTTTTCCATTACTTCATTTTTCAATAAAGCAGTAATGCGACGCTTCACTTCGCGATCTAAATTCTCTTTAACTTCAGCACGCATTTTTGCAACACCTTCAGCTACGCCCAATGACAACGCGAACGCATCATCAACAACTGGCAGATGTGGCCAATTTACAGATTTAACAGTAATAGTGAACTCGGCAGTTTTTCCGGCAACATCTTTGCCGTGGTAATCAGCTGGGAAGCATAAAGGGAATGATTTACTCTCACCCGCCTTGAGACCTAAAGTTGCGGCTTCAAACTCAGGGAGCATACGACCTTCACCCAAAACGTATTCAAAGTTTTCTGCTTTACCGCCAGCAAACTCAACGCCATCAATCTTGCCAACAAAATCAATAACCACTTGGTCACCGCTTTGCGCTGCAGTATTAGAACCTCCGTCGCCGTGGGCACCAGCCTCACCGCGCGCATGGTAATGCACTTGCTGCTTACGCAATACATCTAGGGCACGATCAATTTCAGCATCACCAATATCTGTTGCGTACTTCGTAACTTCTGCACTGCTAAAGTCGCCAATCTTCACTTCAGGCAAAACTTCAAAGAAAGCATCAAAGACGATCTTGTCTGCATTGAGCTCACTCTTAGGCTCAAGACGAGGCTGACCAGCTAAGGCTACACCTTCTTTTTGAGCTTGCTCATAAAAAAGTTCAGAGGCTTTATCAAACTGGAGTTCAAAGTCCACTTGCATGCCGTGTTGTTTTTCAACGATATTCTTTGGAACCTTGCCTGGACGAAAGCCTGCCATTTTCATGGTCTTACCAACGTGAGCCAAACGGGATTCGCGCGCTTTTGCCAAATCGGCACGAGCGAATTCCAAAGTCATTTTGCGGTCTAGTGAACCTAAATTTTCTATCTGCACAGCCATTCTCGTCTCTTAATTGAAGATCTGGAAATGTGAAGTCCAAGCCAAGTAGCAATCTTGTGGTGCGAGGAGGGGGACTCGAACCCCCACACCATTTCTGGCGTCAGGACCTAAACCTGGTGC
>CANCPL010000049.1:0-17863 GCA_947380065.1 Burkholderiaceae bacterium
TCTGCCCCAACTAAAAAAACCTTTACGCAAGTGTTCGGTGAGTGGCTATGCGATATGGCACATGCCGATCCACTCTTAATTGGGATTACACCAGCGATGCGCGAAGGTTCTGGTTTGGTGGAGTTTGAGCAAAATTTCCCGAAACGGTATTACGACGTTGGTATCGCCGAGCAACACGCAGTTACCTTTGCTGCTGGAATGGCATGCGAGGGAATGAAACCAGTTGTGGCGATTTATTCCACCTTCTTGCAACGTGCTTATGATCAATTGATCCACGATGTTGCATTACAAGATTTACCAGTCCTCTTTGCATTAGACCGTGCAGGACTCGTTGGTGCAGATGGTGCAACTCATGCTGGCGCATACGATATTCCATTCTTGCGTTGTATTCCAAACATGTTGGTAATGACGCCTGCTGATGAAGCAGAGTGTCGCGACTTGCTGACTACGGCTTACCATCAGCCTCATCCGAGTGCCGTGCGCTATCCCCGTGGCGCAGGTATCGGTGCGATTCCTTCGAAAGAATTGCGCAGCCTGCCATTAGGTAAAGGCGAGATTCGTCGTAAATCAAATGCACCCGCTGGTAAGCGTGTAGCCATCTTGGCTTTTGGTACCTTGCTTTATGCGGCTCTAGAAGTTGCAGAGGGCATTGATGCCACAGTAGCGAATATGCGTTTTGTAAAACCATTGGATGTGGACCTCATTAAATCTTTGGCTTCAGACCATGATTATTTTGTGACCATTGAAGATGGCGCAATTCAAGGTGGTGCGGGTAGCGCTTGTTTGGAAGCCCTGGCAAGCATGGGAATTCATAAACCCCTTTTGCAATTAGGTCTACCTGATCAGTTCATTGAACATGGCGATTACAACTTGCTGATGACCAAGTGTGGCTTGGATGTAGAGGGGATTGCCAATTCCATTAAACAGCGTTTTCCGACTGAAATTGCCATAAATTCTGCGCTTGTAGGCAAATAAGCCCGTTTTGCTTGAAAATAGCGTAATGAATGACATGAACCCCGCCTTTCTAAAAGCCAGCGCAATGCCTGACGTGCAGTCCACTTTGGATGAGCGCGCCTTGCCGATTGAGCAGGTTGGCATTCGTGGTGTACGTCATCCGCTGACCATTCGCAGTAAGACAGGCAACTTTCCATCAGTGGGGCAGTTCGAGATGGATGTGGCATTGCCTGCCCATGTCAAGGGAACACATATGTCCCGTTTTATGGCGCTCTTACAAAAGCAAGATGAGCCTGTTGACAGCACAACTGTAGTTGCAATGGCGAGCAGTATGTTGCCTTTATTGGATGCAAAAGAAGGCCATGTGCAATTTACTTACACCCACTTTGTAAAAAAAGCAGCGCCTGTTTCTGGCGTAGAAAGCTTGATGGATTACGAAGTCACTTGGATGGCAACGGCAAAACAAAATGCTGCTGGTCAGCTTGATGTGGAGTTGGGTTTACGTGCTCAAGTGCCAGTGATGAGTTTGTGTCCTTGTTCTAAAGAGATTTCAGAATTCGGCGCTCATAATCAGCGCTCGCACGTAACGATGTCAGTTGTGCTGGATTCGGATACCAAGATGACAGTAGAAGATTTAGTTTCTGCTGCTGAAAGTGAAGCCTCGAGTGAGCTTTGGGGTTTACTAAAACGCCCTGATGAAAAGTGGGTCACAGAGCACTCCTACAGCAATCCCAAGTTTGTGGAGGACTTGGTGCGTGATGTGGCTGGGCGCCTCAAGGCTGATGAGCGAATTCACTCTCTCGTGGTGGAAGCAGAGAACTTTGAGTCCATCCACAACCATAGCGCCTTTGCCCGTATAAGCTTAGCTAAATAAATACATCCGCTTTATTTCAAATTATTGCTTGCTAAATCCCAACGGGGTTTGATGTCAAATGCTCCCGAAGTGGTGGAGCCATTATTTTCAGTCAGCAATCTCAGTGCACCTGCAAAAGCAATCATCACGCCATTATCAGTACACAAATCGAGCGGTGGGTAATGTACTGCGAAGCCTTTTTTTAGACCCGTAGCATTTAAAGCAGAGCGTAATTGTGAATTTGCTCCCACTCCACCAGCCAAGACCAAATGTTTGCATCCAGTTTGTTGAAGCGCTTTCTCGGATTTGCTGACCAGAACAGCAACGATGGAATCTACAAAACTTCTTGCAAGGTCTGCATGAAATTGTGATGCATCGGCTTCAGCCATATTTTGTGTTGAATGTTTCTTGACCTGATTGAGAACCGCAGTCTTTAAGCCAGAAAAAGAAAAATCCAAGTCGCCTGAGTGCAGCATCGGTTTTGGTAAATCAAAGATTCCTGGTCGTCCACGTTCAGCTAATGTAGATACAGCGGCACCACCTGGGTAATCCAATCCGAGCAGTTTGGCTGTTTTATCAAAAGCCTCACCTGCAGCATCGTCCAGGGTTTCGCCTAAAAGTTCATATTGGCCAATACCGGAGACTTTCATCAGCTGGGTATGTCCGCCGGAGACTAACAGGGCAATAAACGGGAATTGCGGGGCTGATTCACCTAAAAGGGGGGAGAGGAGGTGGCCTTCGAGGTGATGAACGCCAATCGAGGGCAATCCTAGGCTTTGGGCTAGACCCTTGGCAAAGGCGCTACCAACTAAGAGGGCGCCGGCCAATCCGGGTCCCTGAGTGAAGGCTACAGCGTCAATATCAGTCAATTTGAGGCCCGATTGGGTCAAAGACTGGTCTAAAAGGGGTAAAACCCGACGAATATGATCCCGAGAGGCAAGCTCTGGCACGACACCCCCGTAATCCCGGTGCATGGCGATCTGAGAGTGCAATCCCTGGCCCAGAATGCCTAAAAAGGCGGATTTACCCTCTTCCCAGGGGGTGGTGTTGTATAAAGCCACCCCAGTCTCGTCACAAGAAGTTTCTATTCCTAAAACAATCATTTTTTGGCTTGGTCGTGCTAGAATCGCAATTCAGTTAATTTTTCGATATCTATCGAGCATATACGAGTTAAATAAGTATGACTACAGTCCGCCTCCGCGAAAACGAACCATTTGAAGTGGCATTGCGCCGTTTCAAGCGCACCATTGAAAAAAATGGCCTTTTGACAGACTTGCGTGCACGCGAGTTCTACGAGAAGCCAACGGCTGAGCGTAAGCGTAAGAAGGCTGCAGCTGCTAAGCGCCATTACAAGCGTATTCGCAGCCAAATGTTGCCTAAGAAGCTTTACTAATAGAATTTAAAAGCTCTCTTCACCGAGAAGCTTTGAAACCCGCTGACGGTGAAACGCAGCGGGTTTTTGCTTTTTAATCGCTATTATTAAATAAACGTTCAACGTTCTGTATTCAATACTAGGAATAAAGCCATGAGTCTAAAAGAACAAATTACCGAAGATATGAAAAACGCTATGCGCGCAAAAGATGTTGAGCGCCTAGGAGCGATCCGTCTTTTGTTGGCGGCAATTAAGCAACGTGAAGTAGATGAGCGCATAGTGATTGATGATGCTGGTGTGGTTGCTACTGTTGAAAAAATGATGAAGCAACGTAAAGATTCGATCTCTCAGTTTGAAAAGGCGGGGCGCGATGATTTGGTGGCCATTGAAGCTGCCGAGATAGCGATACTACAAGCTTATTTACCTGCGCAGTTATCTGACGCTGAAGTCGAAGCTGCAGTGGCCGCTGCAGTTGCTACTACTGGCGCTGCAGGCCCACAAGATATGGGTAAAGTCATTGGCGTACTGAAGGCTCAATTGGCTGGCAAAGCAGATATGGGCAAAGTTTCTGGCCTAGTAAAAGCCGCGCTAGCGAAGTAAGTAATTTAAGCGGCTCCCCAAGAAAGAAAAATTCTTTCATACTAGCCACATGGCACTCATCCCACAATCCTTCATTGCCGATCTTTTAAATCGGGTTGATATCGTTGATGTGGTTGGGCAACATGTTAAGTTAAAAAAAGCGGGCGCAAACTTTCAGGGTTTGTGTCCCTTCCATTCAGAAAAATCCCCCTCATTTTCGGTATCCCCAACTAAACAGTTTTATCACTGCTTTGGTTGTGGTGCGCATGGTTCTGCCATTAGTTTTTTAATGGAATACTCTGGTCTTGGTTATGTTGATGCTATTGAAGATTTAGCGCGTTCTGCAGGTTTAGATGTACCTCGTGAAGAGCGTACTGCGAATGATGTAGCAAGACAGCAGCAAGCAATGGCATTGAGTGAGGTCATGAGTTCAGCTGCAGATTGGTATCGTCAGCAACTCAAAGGTAATACAAGGGCTGTTGAGTATTTGAAGGGTCGTGGACTTACCGGTGAGATTGCTAAGCGCTATGCCCTTGGATATGCACCCGATGGGTGGCAGGGTTTAGAGGCGGTATTTGGCACCTACTCCAATGATGAGATGGCTAAAACTTTATTGGAGGGTGGCTTACTGATTCAGGGTGAGCAATCTGAAGGCGGGCAGCCCGTAAAGCGTTATGACCGTTTTCGTGATCGCATCATGTTCCCTATTCGCAATCCCAAGGGCCAAACAATTGGCTTTGGTGGACGCATTCTCGATCAGGGTGAACCAAAATATTTAAATTCTCCAGAAACGCCGCTGTTCTCCAAGGGCAATACGCTCTATGGATTATTTGAAGCAAGACAAGCGATTCGCGCACAAGAATATGTCCTGGTATGCGAAGGTTATATGGATGTCGTTGCCTTAGCGCAATTGGGGTTTCCGAACGCAGTTGCAACCTTAGGTACAGCTTGTACCGCAAACCATGTACGCATGTTGCTGCGTCAAACCGATAAAGTAGTCTTTTCATTTGATGGTGATTCTGCCGGTCAACGTGCTGCGCAACGTGCGCTAGAAGCTTGCTTACCTTTAATGTCGGACGATAAAGAAATTCGCTTCTTATTTTTGCCGACTGAACATGACCCCGATAGTTATGTACGTGCATATGGCGCGCCTGCTTTTGAGAAAGTCATCAAAGAAGCAATGTCTATCTCCAGCTTTTTCTTTAAAGTTGTTAGCGAAGGTCATGAGCAAACCACTCCTGAGGGCAGGGCTCATACCCATCATGCTGCTAAGCCGCTTTTACTTTCAATGCCTCCAATTGCCTTGCGTACGCAAATCTTGCGCGAATTAGCGATTCGTACGAATACGACTCCAGCAGAACTTGAAGCATTTTGTGGTTTAACGGTAGCGCCTGCACCTGTGCGTCAAACAACTTATCAGCCAGTGCAAGTGCGGACTCAAAGTGGTCAAGGTTATCAAGGTAGCCAAGGTAATCAAAATAATTTCTCAAGCAATAGGCAGGGTGCCCCTTGGCAAGCTTCCAAGGGATCCGCAAAGCGGGTAGCCACACAAAATATTGAACCTCCTAAAGCGCCAACGGATTTGGCTGAACAAATGCTGCGCGTCATCATTCAGTTTCCGCATCTAGGAAAAGCCTTGGATGCGAGTAAGCGGACACTCGCATTAAAGGCGGCTGAACAAAGATCTGCAAAAGCACATGCTTTAATGAGTGATCTTTTAGCGCAGTGTGATTTAGTTGAATTCATTCCGGGTGAAGGTGGTAAACCCGCGATTGCAGGTGCTGGTGCATTTGCGATGTTCCAAGATCAACTCTCGCGTAGTGAGTTAGCTCCCTTGTACGAAGTCCTGAGAAATCGGGTGATGGGTTCCGATTTAGAATTGGAAGGTGCGACCGCTGATCTTGAGGGGGCATTCAAGAAGCTAGAGTTAACCCATCTGAAGCAAGAAATGACCGAAATTGCTCAAAAGATCGCTGGAAGCACTTCCACTGAGCAGGATCGAGCCCGTTATCGTGAATTGGGCGAAAAGCTGAAATTCTCTTAAGAATTTCTGTAAATAAACCTAGAAATTCGCTGAAATTACCCCATATCTTTAGGTAATACAGGGTCAAAAAAGTCGCAATCGACTATAATCCTCTGTTCCCAAGAAAAAACCGATTTAATTCAGCCACTTGCGCTTTATTTTGAAGAAATTTGGGGTAAGTGGGTAAGTGAGTAACGCGGGGCTGTGTTTCATCAGTCGATATCAATAACAGTAATGTGAGTAAGTGCTAATAAATGCCGAATACCAAGACCAAAAAACCAGCTCCAAAAGCGAAAGCTCCAGCTAAACCAGTCAAAGCCGCTGCAAAACCAGCGACTAAAGCAAAAACTCCGGCAAAGCCAGTAAAGGCGGCAGCTAAACCCGTTTCCAAAGCGAAAGTACCAGCAAAACCAATCGTTAAAGCGAAGACTCCAGCTAAACCAGTGAAGGCTGCTGCAAAACCAGCGCCTAAGGCACCAGCTAAGGCTTCAACTAAGGCACCAGAAAAACCAACAAAAGCTGTTGCAAAGCCAGTTGCAAAAGTACCAGCGAAGCCAGTTACCAAGGCTCCTGCAAAAGCAGAAGTTAAAGTTGAGCCAGCAAAAAAAGGCAATGCATTGCCTGCACCCAAGGCTGAGCTAGCTAAAGAAATTAAAGAAACTAAAGACAAAAAAGCTAAGGTTGCTGAACTTGAAGTGCCAGCAGCTGAGGATGAGAAGAAGCGCGGCCGTAAAGCTAAGGCTGATGCTCCTGCGGAAAATGTAGAACCAGTCTTAACTGATCGTCAAAAAGCGCGTGAGCGTAAGGCCAAAGAGAAGGCGCTCTTAAAAGAATTTGCAGCACAACAGTTAGGTACAGAAGAGCAACAAGAATTACGTCGTGCTCGCTTGAAGACTCTGATCAAGATGGGTATGTCCAAAGGTTACTTAACCCATGGCGAGATGAATGACGTAATGTCCGATGAGTTATCTGATGCAGATGCATTAGAGACTTTGATCAGCTTGCTCAACGATATCGGCATTACTGTTTACGAACAGGCTCCTGATGCTGAAACATTAATTTTGTCTGACAACGCTTCAGCTGCAGCGTCAGAAGAAGAGGCTGAAGAAGAGGCGGAAGCAGCGCTTTCTACTGTGGATTCTGAATTCGGCCGTACTACCGATCCAGTGCGTATGTATATGCGTGAGATGGGTACAGTTGATTTGTTGACTCGCGAAGGCGAGATTGTTATTGCGAAGAAGATTGAAGCTGGCCTCAAAGATATGGTCATGGCTTTGGCTGCTTGCCCTGTAACGATTGCCGAGATTCTGAACAACGTTGACAAGATTGCTAGTGGCGAGATGGAGATCGACCAGTTTGTTGATGGCTTGGTTGATCCCAACGCAGAAGATATTAAGCTTGGACCTGAAGAGCCAGAAATTGATCCAGATGCCGAAGAAGGCGAAGAAGATGGCGGAGAAGACGAAGGTAGCGGGGGTGGCGGCGGTGCTGCTACAGCTAATGCCAAGCAGTTAGAGGAGTTAAAGCAGATTTCTTTGGAGAAATTTGCGATTGTTCGTACACAAGCTGACAAGATACGTCGTGCTTTTGAAAAAGATGGCTATAACTGCCCTGCTTATTTGAAAGCGCAAGAAGCGATTCGTGCCGAGTTACTGGGTTTCCGCTTAACAGCCAAGAGTGTTGAGAAGTTATGCGATACGATGCGATCACAAGTTGACCAAGTTTGGAAGCTCGAGCGTGGCATCGTTAGTTTATTGGTGGACAAAGTCGGTGTTAATCGTAGTGAGGTATTAAAAGACTTCCCTAAGATGTCCATGAATTTGACTTGGACTGAAAAGTTGCTCAATGAGAACAAACCATATAGCGCACTCTTGCAGCGTAATGTTCCAGCTATCCAGGAGCTACAACAGAAGTTGATTGATATTCAAAAGAATGTCGTTATTCCACTTCCAGAATTAAAAGAAGTAAACAAGCAAATGATCGCAGGTGAGAAGCGTGCCCGCGAAGCGAAGCGTGAGATGACAGTAGCCAACTTACGTTTGGTTATCTCGATTGCTAAAAAATATACCAACCGTGGTTTGCAGTTCTTGGACTTGATTCAAGAAGGTAATATCGGTTTGATGAAGGCGGTAGATAAGTTTGAATACCGTCGTGGCTATAAGTTCTCTACCTATGCAACATGGTGGATTCGTCAGGCAATAACTCGTTCGATTGCTGACCAGGCGCGTACTATCCGTATCCCTGTTCATATGATTGAGACGATCAATAAGATGAACCGTATCAGCCGTCAGATTTTGCAAGAAACTGGTCATGAGCCAGATGCTGCAACCTTAGCGCTGAAGATGGAGATTCCTGAAGATAAGATTCGTAAGATCATGAAGATTGCTAAAGAGCCAATCTCTATGGAGACACCAATTGGCGACGACGAGGATTCTCATTTAGGCGATTTCATTGAAGATGGTAATACATTAGCTCCAGCTGAAGCAGCGTTGCATGAGTCTATGCGTGACGTAGTGAAGGATGTTCTTGATTCATTAACTCCACGTGAAGCAAAAGTATTGCGTATGCGCTTTGGTGTTGAGATGAGTACCGATCACACTCTCGAAGAAGTAGGTAAGCAGTTTGACGTTACCCGTGAGCGTATCCGTCAGATTGAAGCTAAGGCTCTTCGCAAGATGCGTCATCCAAGCCGTAGCGACAAACTCAAGACCTTCCTCGAGGAAGATTGATTCGAAGACTAACGGGCCTATAGCTCAGTTGGTTAGAGCAGAGGACTCATAATCCTTTGGTCCCAGGTTCAAGTCCTGGTGGGCCCACCAATGAAATCAACGACTTAGGGAGAAATTCCTAAGTCGTTTTTCTTTCTGTATCACAAGGTGTGTAAGCAATCTCTACACATCCTCCATGGGAGCCCCAATAAATATATAGGTCAGCCATTGGAGCAATGAACTACTTATTGATTTATGCGCGCAATTGTTCGGGGCTAGTTTGACTAACAGAGTTCAGTTTAGCTGGTGAGAAATATTAAAAAATTGCAATCAGTAGCCTAAGTATTCAGTCTTAGTACTTCTTAAAAGCTTGCTGATATAGTTGGAAAAAGTAGGGCGCAATGAATACTGTTTTGAACTCAACTCAAATTACTTCCCAATAAGCGTGAATATGAAATTTAATTGGAATAACCCATACCCAACCATTAGGGTCCCTGTGATGGGGCGTAATGTTGTGTCAACTTCTCATCCTTATGCTGCGCAGGCGGGATTGAAAATCATTCAACAAGGCGGCAATGCTATTGATGCGGCTATTGCAGCAGCAGCAGCATTAATGATTGTGGAGCCAGTATCCAATGGCTTGGGTAGTGATTGCTTTGCTATTGTTTGGGATGGTAAAGAATTGCATGGTTTAAATTCATCTGGGGTAGCCCCTAGCGCTTGGAGTCCAGAATACTTTGCGAGTAAATATGGTCGTGATGGTAATGGTTTGGCTGAGAGGCCTATGCGTGGCTGGGATTCGGTCACCGTTCCAGGCGCGCTTGCAGGCTGGGAAGCCTTACATACGCGTTTTGGTTCCCTGCCCTTAAGTGATTTATTGCAACCAGCTATTGAGATTGCTGAGCGGGGTTATGCATTGGCTCCTGTGGTAGCCCATAAGTGGGCGGCCGCTATTCCAGAGATGCAGAATCAGCCTGGATTTGCTCAAGCCTTTATGCCCCATGGACGTGCCCCTGAAATCGGTGAAATATTTCGTTTTCAAGCGGCTGCTCGTACATTGAAAAAGATTGCCAAGAGTGGAATTCGAGAATTTTATGAAGGTGAAGTTGCGCATGCCATTGCTGGTTTCTCTAAAAGCAATGGTGGAGCTCTTTCACTGCAGGACCTTGCTTCATATCGCCCAGAATGGGTTGGCACAATAGAGCAGGATGTAAAAGGTGCGGATGGTAAGACCTATTCAATGCATGAGATACCTCCTAATGGACAGGGTATAGGGGCATTAATGGCTTTGGGGATCTTGCAAAATTTTGATCTGCAAAATTTACCGCTGGATGGAGCACTCAGTCAGCATCTGCAAATTGAGGCAATGAAGTTGGCTTTTTCGGATGTTTATAAGTATGTAGCAGATCCTAGGTCCATGGATGTAACGCCTGAGCAAATGCTTGATCCAGCCTATTTAGCAGATCGTGCAAAATTAATTGACCCCCACAAGGCAACGAACTTTCAGTTTGGGCTCCCCAGTTCAGGGGGCACTGTTTACCTATCCGCTACTGATGAAAATGGCCGCATGATATCCTTTATTCAGAGTAACTACATGGGCTTTGGCTCGGGTATTGTGGTTCCTGACTGGGGAGTGAGCATGCAAAACAGGGGGTTTGGTTTCTCGATGGATCCTCGTTCTACCAATGTAGTAGCTGGAGGGAAGCGACCATTTCACACCATTATTCCGGCTTTCTTAACTCGCAAAGAAGGAGGAGTCACCATTCCGCAAATGAGTTTTGGTGTGATGGGCGGAGATATGCAGCCACAAGGCCACTTGCAAACTGTTCTCAGAATGTTGACTTATCGACAGCAGCCTCAGGCAGCTTGTGATGCGCCTCGTTGGAAGGTCAATCGAGACTTTACTTTAGATGTTGAGTCCAATATGAACCCCGCGACCGTTAAAGGATTAACTGAAATGGGTCACACATTGAAAAAAGTAGATGATCCTTATATGGATTTTGGAGCCGGTCAATTTATTTGGCGCTTATCTGATGATCTTGAGGATGGTTATATTGCCGCTAGCGACCCACGTCGAGATGGTCAGGCAGCGGTCTACTAGTCTTTTTAACTTAAGTTGACTTGATTCAAGGGTAGTGCGGTAGTGTATTTAATTTGTTCCATCGCAAACATAGAGCTGACATCTACCAAGTCAACACCCTTAATTAAGATTTTATAGACTCTGTCGTAGTCCTCTATGCTGGATAGAACTACTTTTAA
This sequence comes from Burkholderiaceae bacterium, assembly GCA_947380065.1. Lineage (GTDB taxonomy): Bacteria > Pseudomonadota > Gammaproteobacteria > Burkholderiales > Burkholderiaceae > Polynucleobacter. The sequence continues at coordinate 10,749 of CANCPL010000049.1, forward strand.
AAGATAGTCTGTATTGCCAGTGACACGGTAGAACTCGACTACTTCTGGGATTGCACTAACAATGCGATGAAAGGATTCAAACCACTCAATCTTATGTTGATTGGTTTTTATTGAGATAAAGGCGATTAAACCAAGATTGAGTTGCGGTGGATTAAGAAGAGCCACTCTTTTTCTAATGACTCCTTGCTTTTCTAATCTCTGAATTCTTTTCCAACAAGGAGTTGTAGTGAGGCCTACGCTTTCTGCAATATCCCCAATAGAAAGGGATGCATCTTCTTGCAGTAGGGCGAGGATTTTGCAATCCAGCCTATCTAACTTATTATCTAGCATAATTTTCTCTACTTAAATAAATATTAAGTATAATTTTCTATTAATATTCAATTTTTAGATATTAATTGGTATTTAATTTCGATTTTTGAAGCATAACATTGCTATTATGAAAGAATCGATAAAAGCAATAGATAGCCCTCACTCTAGGAATGTGACGGGTGGGCAAGACACCTTACTTTCCCATATTGGTAGGAATTCCTCTGAATATGCTGGGTTTGTAAATATGCCGGTATTTAGAGGTTCAACCATCTTGGCTCAATCCTTAGAGGAGTGGGATTTACGTAGGAGCGAAAGTAATCCGATGGCTAGCTATGGTCGCTTTGGGTCGCCTTTGACCAAAGCATTTGAATCTGCAATTGCTGAGTTGGAAGGTGGTTATCAGTCTCTGGTATTTCCCTCTGGACTATCGGCATGTACTCACGCCCTCATTGGTCTCCTAAAGGCCGGTGACCATTTATTGATCAGCGATAGTGTTTACGGACCTACTCGAAATTTTGCTGAGCAGGTCCTTAGGCGTATGAATATTGAGGTGGAGTTTTTCAGCCCCACAAACTTAAGTGACTTATCCCTTAAATTGAAAGACAAAACGCGGGTGATCTATGTCGAATCCCCGGGATCAATGACATTTGAGATGCAAGATATTCCAGCGATTGCAGAGATCGCTCACTCCATTAATGCCTATGTAGTAATGGATAACACCTGGGCAACGCCCTTGTACTTTCGGCCATTTGAGCATGGTGTTGATATCTCTATTCATGCGGCAACGAAATATCTAATTGGACATTCAGATGGTTTGCTCGGTGTGGCTACGGCTAATGAAAGGGCGTGGCCTAGTTTGCAAGCCAGCGCACATATTTTTGGTGAAACAGCGGGGCCAGATGATATTTTTCTAGCGATGAGGGGATTAAGAACACTGTCCGTTCGCATGGAAAGACACTGGAAAAATGGTTTACAACTGGCTCATTGGCTTCAGAATCACAAAGCAGTTGCACAAGTACTCCATCCCGCTCTGCCTGGTAATCCTGGGTTTGAATTATGGCAGCGTGACTTCTTAGGGGCTAGCGGATTATTTGGCATCATCCTTCACCCCATGTCTAAAAATCAGCTCTCGATACTATTTAAAGAATTTAAAATTTTCGGGATTGGTTTGTCCTGGGGCGGATTTGAAAGTTTAGCGCTCTTAGCTGACCCCCTTCATAGACTTGATGATTCAAATGACCTTAAATTAGGTCATCTCATTAGATTGCATGCTGGACTCGAAGGCGCTGAAGATTTGATTGGGGATTTTTCGCAAGCACTTGATGCAGCATTGGCAGTGAGGTAACCTTTACCAGATGGTATATAAATTCGATCATCTCGTTATTACTGGACGAGACAAAATGGAGGTGGCTGCCCAAACTCTTGAGGCGAAGGGGTTTCATTTAACCGACCTAGCAAGACATAACTTAGGATCACTCAATCGACTAATTATGCTTGATAGTGCCTATTTAGAAATTTTAGGTTGGGAGTCACAAGCTCAGTCAATTAGACAGGAAATAGCCGACCGACCTTGTGGACTTGATGCCTTGGTTTTTAGAACATCAGATGCAGGTGCTTGCTATCAGGATTTAATGGAATCAGGTTTTGCCCCCAATCCAGTGCAAGATTTATCTCGGCCAGTGCAGATTGATGGAGAAATAAAGCAAGCCTTATTTAAAGCTGTTCGTTTTACAGCTCAACCTATTCCGGGGCTGCGGATCTATTTTTGCCAGCATCTGACGCCCGAGTATGTCTGGATAGCAGGGGATATGGAGCATTCAAATGGGCTAATCCATTTGAAAGAGATTAGAGTCGGATCATCGAATCCTGCCCAAACTTATCAAGTATTTGCTAAATTACTAAAACTACAGGGCTCCCTTACAGATAGCTCTCACAGTTGGATGAATGATTACACTATTGATCTAGGTAATTGCCTGCTCAGAATTCATGGAGAGGCGTTAGAGTCCCCTAATTTGATTACCCAATGTCAGATAGAAAATAGTGACGGAAGCAAAATATACACGCTTAGCCAGGAGGATTTTAAGTGGTAGTCCAAATTTATTTTTTTAATTTAATTCTTCAGCATGAGTCAAATTATTTTAAAGAGCGCCTGAATGATGATTAAAAAATGTATTTGACATACCTTAAAAATTCTCCTGATGACCTGAAGGGCTTATCCATGAAAAATATTTATTGTATTACTCGACATTTTTTGGTTGGCATAACTTTTTTGCTAACAGGATTCTTGTGCCATGCCAATACTTATCCTTCTGAACCGCTGGTAATGGTGGTACCTTATGCTGCAGGTGGTTCAGCGGACGTTATCGGTAGAGCCATTTCAGTTGAGTTATCCAGGATTATGAAGCAAAGTGTTGTCGTAGAGCTTAAGCCGGGTGCTGGCGGCAATATTGGCGCTGAATATGTTGCCAAATCTGCAAAGCCCGATGGATATACTTTTCTTTTTGCGTCAGTTAGCTTGGCAACTAGTCCTAGCCTTTCAAAAATTAATTTTAATCCTCAGACCGACCTCGCTGCGGTGGCGGGAGTTGCTTCAGTCCCCAGTCTATTGTTAGTATCCAATAACTCCCCTTATAAAACCCTCAAAGATTTAGTGCTAGCCATTAAGGCAAATAAAGAGCAAGCGAGTTTTGGCTCTTCTGGTAACAATACTGGTAGCCACTTAGTCGGTGAATTATTTAAGTCAGCGGCAGGTATTGATATGGTTCACGTCCCATATAAAGGTAGCGGGGCGGTATACCCAGATCTGATTGCCGGAAGAATTACTGTTCTGTTCGATGTCATGGGATCTTCCTACCCGCAAGTTAAAGGGGGGCAAGTGAGGGCGTTGGCAATTACCTCAAAGTCTCGCTCTAAATTGTTACCAGATGTCCCAACCATCGCGGAGTCAGGATATCCTGGTTTCGAATTTGGTACTTGGTTCGGTTTTTTTGTTCCCTCTAAAACCCCACCAGATATTCAGAAGAAATTAGAAGTGGCAATATTAGAAGCCATTAAAACCAGTAGTGTTCAGGAAAGGTTACAAACCATTGGCGCAACTCCATTGCCAGGTCCTGGCTTGGAATTTGCAAAGTGGTATGAAGCAGATGTGGCGCTATGGGCAAGAATGGTTAAAGAGGGAAAATTACAGCAGTTAGATTGAGCCTTGCAAATGATCGAGCAAGGAGATTAAGCCGTTTCCTATCTCCTGAATGCCAACTCATTTGAACAGGGCGTTCTATAGAGAGATCTATGGATAAATTTATGTTTACAAAATTAATGGATATTTAAATTATTTTAAGGAGAAGAGTATGAGGGCATTAGTACTGCGCGAGCATGGTAATTTAGATAAATTAGAGTTTGTCGGGGACTACCCAAAACCCACTATCAAAGATGATCATGTCATCATTAAGGTGGGTGCTTCATCTTTCAATTACCACGATGTTTTTACTGTGAAGGGAATGCCTGGCATTAAAGTACCGCTTCCAGTAATTATTGGCCTAGATATGGCCGGTGAGATTGTAGAAATTGGCGCCAATGTGAAAGGGTGGACGCTCGGAGATCGCGTATTAGTTAATCCTTTAAATAAAACGCATGGCTTGATGGGGGAAATGCTGGATGGGGGTATGGCTGAGTATTGTTTAGTTTCAGCAGAGCAACTGATCAAAATTCCGGATGCAGTGAGTTTTGTTCAGGCAGCCTCCTTGCCAGTAGCCTATGGAACTGCCCATCGCATGTTGGTGACTCACAATACAGTTAAAAAAGGAGATCGTGTTTTAATTCTCGGAGCCTCAGGAGGCGTCGGTACAGGTTGCGTCATTTTAGCGAAACAGTTAGGCGCTGAAGTGATTGCCTGTGCAAGTAGTGATGATAAATTGGCAAGATTAAAAGAAGTCGGCGCTGATGAGGTAATCAACTATAAAGAGGTCGATTTTTCAAAATGGACCGTCGAAAAATATGGCAAACCACAGCGAAGAAATCATGAGGGTGGGGTAGATGTTGTCATCAATTTTACTGGTGGAGAGACATGGGTTCCCTCGTTAAGATGTATCAAGCGTGGTGGGAAATTACTCGTGTGTGGAGCAACTGCGGGACATGATCCTAAAGAAGACTTACGCTACATTTGGAGTTTTGAGTTGCAGGTGATTGGATCGAACAGTTTTTATATTGAGGACCTCACTGCCTTGATGGAGATGATATCAAAAGGTGAAATTACTCCAGTCATTGATAAGGTCCTATCGCTTGAAGAGGCGCGAGAGGGTTTGCGTTTAATTCAAGATCGAGAAGTGATCGGTAAAGTAGTAATTACTCCATAATTTGAATAAAGGTGACGATATGTCAGATGTGCAATTAACGGCCCTAGAGGTAGAAGAAAAACTGAGACGCGGTCCTTTTCATGAGTGGCTCGGATTAAAAGTACTATCAGTTGGAGATGGTTGTATTGAAATTGAGGCAACTTGGCGAGAAGAGTGGGTCGTAAACCCAGATCGAAAATATACCCATGGCGGTATCTTGGCTGCTTTAGTTGATTTAGTTGCTGACTGGGCATTGGTCTCCAAGACTGGGCGAGGAGTTCCGACGATCGATTTAAGGGTCGATTACCATAGAGCAGCGATGCCTGGAAATTTAATCGCCAAAGGTAAGGTAATTAAATTTGGCAATCAATTTAGCGTTTCTGAGGCTCAGGTTTTTGACAAAGACGGCGCCTTATGCGCTAGCGGAAGAGGTGTATATTCCACCGCTCCTCCTCCACCTCCAAAAGTCTAGTCAAGAATTAATTCATGGGGCTGCCCAATTTCAGTAATCTTGGCGAAATTATTCGCCAAGATCTCGATCAGACAAAGATCGGCTTAATTGATTTAGGAGGCGAGAGCGGTCCTCGTGAATACACTTATGCTCAGATTGAGCAACATTGCAATGCTGTAGCTCGACGATTATCAGGGCTTGGTTTTAAGAGCGGCGAGCGGGTTGCTATTCTTTCAGCTAATCGAGCTGAATTTATATTTACTTATCTTGGAATAATGAGAGCTGGACTAGTTGCAGTTCCAGTGAACTTTAAGTTTCCACCTGCATTGATCGAGTTTGTTCTACGAGATGCTGATGCTCAATTGGTATTTTGCGATGCTAAGCGCAGTGAAGATGTGCCCGATGGCTTAACTAAAGTGAATTTTGACGATCCTGGTCCGAAGGGGTTCAATTCTTTTCTTGAGTTTGGGGAGTTTGTTGCAGTTAAGCCTGAGTCAGATCAGGTGGCCATGTTGTTGTATACGTCTGGATCTACTGGAAAACCGAAAGGAGTTCAGTTATCGCACCAGAGCCATCTTTGGGTTGCAAAAACTAGGATTGGAAAAAACGATTGGTCTCATCATCGATTTTTAGTAGCTGCCCCCTTGTATCACATGAACGCACTGGCTTTAATTAAATTATCTTTGATGGCACATGCCAGTATTGTGCTTTTGCCCCAATTTACAGCCAAGTCCTATTTAGAGGCGATTCAACAATATCAATGTACTTGGTTAACAGCAGTTCCTCCAATGATTGCAATGATGCTTCAAGAAAAAGAGTTGATTCAAAAGACAGATTTTTCTTCGGTTCAGTATTTGCGTATGGGATCTGCGCCCGTTTCAAGTAGTCTACTTAAGTCAATTAAAGAGGTATTGCCTCAAGTACTTGTAACTAATGCATATGGGACTACTGAGGGAGGTCCAGTAGTTTTTGGACCACATCCCAAAGGTTTGGAGCAGCCGCCTTTATCTGTTGGTTATCCTCACTCCAATGTTCAATTGAGGCTCGTAAATGGGGTCTTAGAATTAAAATCGCCTGGGTTAATGCTTGGTTACCATAAAGCATTAACTAGAGTTCCAGCATTAAAGTCTCCCTTTACGGAAGATGGCTTTTACGTTACTGGCGATATGTTTCGAGTGGATGAAAATGGATTCTATTCATTCATAGGACGCAGCGACGATATGTTTGTATCGGGTGGTGAGAATATCTATCCCAGTGAGGTCGAAAGATTACTTGAGTCCCATCCATTAGTTCAGCAGGCTGCAGTCGTTCCAGTGGAGGATGAGATTAAAGGATATAAGCCTGCCGCCTTTGTTGTAATTAAACCTGGCAATCTATTGTCTTCAGACTCACTCAAGCAGTATTGTTTAAAACATGCGCCTGCATATCAGCATCCACGTTGGATATGGTTTCTCAACGAGTTACCTCTGGCTTCAACCAATAAGATTGACAAAGCACGATTATTGGAAGAGGCAAAATCTCTAGCCCTTTCTACACAGAATTAATTTTGAAAACCAAAGAGTGAGATTGTGTTTGTTGTGATCTTGTTAATCTAGTCACACAAATAGTCACACACCGATAAACAGGAGGCGTAACCTCTTGAAATGCTAGTGGTTTTCTTTGGATATCTGCTCTCATAATCCTTTGGTCCCAGGTTCAAGTCCTGGTGGGCCCACCAGAAAAGCAAACCCTCATCAGAAATGGTGGGGGTTTGTCTTTTGAGCGTTGCTTAAAGTAACGATTGTTAAGATCCTGTGCCTATGCTAATATGCATGAAAATTCAATAAAAAATCATGCAAAAAGAGCCAGTAAAAGCCTCCTTAAGTACTTCGCCTAAAGTGCGCAATAGCGCATTGGGGAGACTTCGCTCGCACCTTAAGGGGGGTCATGTCTATAGAAGAGAGGATCTTTTAGGTGACTCCAATGCAGTTGACCGTCATTTAAAACAATTGGTTGATGCGGGTGATTTAGAAAAGCTGGCGCAA